>DATJWY010000296.1:0-2741 GCA_035500775.1 Acetobacteraceae bacterium | reverse complement strand
ATCGTGCTCTAGTGTCCGCGCCCGGTGTCCGGATATCCGGGCACCGGAGTTGAAAGACGCCGGTTCAGGACGTTAGCTTCCCGCCGCGCGAAGCCGGTGCCCCCGGCGGCGCCGACCGCGAACGGACGGTGCCGGTCTGGTTTGTAGGGGTGCCCCATGCTGCGTGCCATCGTCGCGTTCCCGTTCCTGCTCATCCTGGTGATCTTCGCCCTCTCCAACCGGGCGCCCGTGGACCTGCATTTCTGGCCGACCGACTTCGAGCTGACGGTGCCGCTCTCCGTCGCCATCCTGGTCGGCGCCGGAGCGTGCTTCTTCCTCGGCGCGCTGTTCACCTGGTTCGGGGCGCTCGGCCAGCGTTACCGGGCGAAGCGGGCAGAGCGCCGGGTGCAGGCGCTGGAGAGCGAGGTGCTGGCGCTGCAGGCCAAGCTGCAAGGCCCGGCGGCCACCCGCGCGGCTCCCGCCCTGCCCTCCACCCCCGCGCTGGCGAGCCCGGAGGTGATCGAGCCGGCGCGGCGCATTGCCTGAGGACCGCGCCATGTCTCGGCTGATCGTGGCGCTCGACACCGCGGAACCGGCGCGGGCGCATGACTGGGCGGTCGCCGTGGCGCCGCATGCGGGGCTGCTCAAGCTCGGGCTGGAATACTTCCTCGCCAACGGGCCGGAGGGCGTGCGCGCCATCGGCGAGCGGCCGATCTTTCTCGACCTGAAGCTGCACGACATCCCGAACACGGTGGCGGGCGCCATGCGGGCCGTGCTGAAGCTGCGCCCGGCGATGCTGACCCTGCACGCGGCCGGCGGGCCGGCAATGATCGCGGCGGCGCGCACGGCGGCGGAAACCGTGCCGGACCGGCCGATTCTGCTCGCCGTGACCGTGCTCACCAGCCTGGACGCGGCGACGCTGCACGCGACCGGCGTCGCCGGCGGGCCGCGCCAGCAAGTGCTGCGCCTCGCGCGCCTGGCGCTGGAGGCCGGGGCGGACGGGCTGGTGTGCAGCGCGCATGAAGTGGCGCCGCTGCGGGATGCGCTCGGTGACAAGCCGGTGCTGGTGGTGCCAGGCATCCGCCCGGCCGGGGCGGCGACCGGGGATCAGGCGCGGGTGATGACGCCGGAAGAGGCCATCGCCGCCGGAGCGGACTGGATCGTGGTCGGACGGCCCATCACCGGCGCGGCCGATCCGGGCGCGGCGGCGGCGGCGATCGCGGCGGCGGCACGGGAGTAAGGCCAGGGCTCTGCCCTGGACCCGCCAAGGGCCGGGAGGCCCTTGGAACCCATTCCCTTGGGGGGAATACGCCTGAGGCACAGGGCCGTTGAGGTTACAAAGAAAAGTAACGGATTTCAAAGGCTTCGCCTTTGACGGGGTCCAGGGGCAGAGCCCCTGGCCTTAATACGGGGGACATGGACATCGAGATCAAAATCTGCGGCATCCGCACGCCGGAGGCGCTCGCAGCGGCGGAGGCGGCGGGAGCCGACTGGGTCGGCTTCGTCTTCTTCCCGCGTTCGCCGCGCGCGGTGACGCCGGCGGAAGCGGCACGCCTTCCCCAGGGCCGCGCCGGGCGCGTCGGCCTGTTCGTGAACCCGGACGAGGCGGAGATCGCCGCCGCGCTGGCGGCGGTGCGGCTGGATGCGCTGCAGATCTACGCCGATGCGGCGCAGGCGGCGGCGATCGCGGCACGGTTCGGGGTGCCGGTATGGCACGCTGTCGGAGTGGCGAGCCGCGCGGACCTGCCCGCCGCCCCCGGTGCCGGGGCGCGCTGGGTGATCGAGGCCAAGCCGCCGCGCGACGCGACCCGGCCGGGCGGCAATGCGCTGGCGCTGGATTGGTCGATGCTGGCCGGCTGGCGGCCGGGCCGGCCCTGGATGCTGGCCGGGGGGCTGACGCCGGGGAACGTCGCCGAGGCGGTCCGGCTGAGCGGCGCGACCGCGGTGGATGTATCGTCCGGAGTGGAGAGCGCGCCGGGGGTGAAGGACCCGGTGCTGATCCGGGATTTTGTCGTGGCGGCGCGGCGATAGACCGGAGCGGTGCGCGGCGATCGACTCAACCGGGGGCGGTTGCGGGCAATAACCGCTTCAAAGAAAGCACACAGTTCTACCGGCGCCCACGCGGCGACCGCATCGGTTGAAAATCAGATTTCCGTTGCGGCGCATTGGCGAATATTCGGTTGAAAACCAAGAACTACGCGCGATGGAGCGACACCAAAAGCCCGGCAACCTCACTTTCAATTGGACACGCGACCGCCCATTGACATGGTCTTGATTCCGTTACCCCCGGCAGACCGTGGTTATAGACGGTGGTGCCATGGGGTCATGCCATGTTGAGATTGAAGGCTGTTCTTGCCGCCCTCGTATTCGCGGCCTTATTGGCGGGGCCACAGGCCGGGAACGCCCGTAGCGTTGCCTGTCAAAAAATTACGAATGACCAGGTGGCCGCCCTGTTCGATCGGTGGAACCGGACGCTTGCCACCCAGAACCCCGACGCTGTCGTGGCCAACTACGCCACGGACGCAACCTTGCTGCCAACGGTGCAGAACGGCCTGCTGATCGGGCCGGCGGCAATCCGCGGGTATTTTGTCCATTTCCTCGAGAAGGCGCCGCAGGGAACGATTGACCAGCGCGTGATTCATATCGGCTGCAACATCGCCTACGACGTCGGCCTCTACAGCTTCACCGTCAACGGAGATCAGCCCGGCAGCCGCAAACAAATGAAGGCACGATACACCTTCATCTATGCGCCCGAGCACGGA
>DATJWY010000295.1:0-5532 GCA_035500775.1 Acetobacteraceae bacterium | reverse complement strand
TCGGCGGCTTTCGCGGCCGCATCCGCCTCGGCGACACCGGGCTGTTCATCCCCTATTATTTCGATGCTGGTGCGGGCGGCTCGACACTGACCTGGCAGATCGCCTCCGGCCTTGCCTACCATGTAGGCTGGGTCGATTTGTCGCTCACCTACCGCTATCTGTCCTTCCAGCAGGACAGCGGCGTTCTAAGGCGCCTGTCGGCCAATGGCCCGATCATCATGGCCAATTTCAGCTTTTAGAGCATGATAGTTTTAGGCTGATCTATAGGAAGGCCAGGGGCGCTGCCCCTGGACCCCGCCGGGGCCGTAAGGCCCCGGACCCCAATACTTCATTCGTCCTAATAACATATTGGGGGTCTGGGGCCTCAAGGCCCCAGTGGGGTTTGGGGCGGAGTGGCCCAAGGTTCCGCCGCTCCGCAGGAGCGGTGGAATGGCCACGGAGGGAAAGCCCCAAGTCTACGCGCTTCAATCTCAGGCAATCATCGTCCAGGGGCCGAAGGCCCTCTATCCCGTAATCACCCGCATCGGCGCCCCCGCCATCCAGGCGCGGATATCCTCCACCGTATCCCGGTAGAAAACCTCGTACGACGCGCGCGACACGTAGCCGATATGCGGCGTCGCCAGCACGTTCGGCAGCGACCGGAACGGGTGCTCCACCGGTAGCGGCTCGACGTCGTACACATCCACCCCCGCCCCGGCGATGCGCTTCGCCCGCAGCGCCTCGATCAGCGCCGCCTCGTCCACGATCGGGCCGCGCGACGTGTTCACCAGATAGGCGCCCTGCCGCATCAGCCCCAGCTCGTGCGCGCCGACCAGCCCGCGCGTGCGCTCGCTGAGCACGAGATGGATGGTCAGCACATCCGCCTCGCGGAACAGCGTGTCCCGGTCCACTCGCCGCACGCCATGCGTGTTCGCCCGCTCCTCGGTCAGGTTCTGGCTCCAGGCGATCAGTTCCATGCCGAAGGCCTGCCCCACCGTGGCGACCGCGCTGCCGAGCCGCCCGAGGCCGAGCACCCCGAGCACCCGCCCGCGCAGATCGCCACCGACCCCAAGCTGCCAGCCGCCCGCGCGCAGGAAGCTGTTTTCCGCGATCAGGTTCCGCGTCAGCGCCAGGATCAGCGCCCAGGTGAGTTCCGGCGTGGCATGGGTGCAGGCATTGGTGCCGCAGACGGTGATGCCAAGCTCATTCGCCGCCGCGACGTCGATCGCCGCATTGCGCGCCCCGGTCGTCACGATCAGGCGCAGCGCGGGCAGACGTTGCAGCAGCGAGCGGCGGAGCGGCGTGCGCTCGCGCATGGCGCAGATCACCTGGAACGGGGCGAGCCGCGCCGCCAGCGCGTCCTCATCCGTCAGGTGGTCGCAAAACACGGCGACTTCCGCCGCCGGCGGCAGGCTGGTCCAGTCCGCCATTTCCAGCGCGATGCCCTGGTAATCGTCCAGGACGGCGATGCGCACCGGCGCGCTCATCGCCCCCACTCCGCCGCCCGCCGCGCCGGGGCAGCCGGCACCACGCCCGGAATCGCCGGCGGCATCGAGGGCCGGGCGCACACGCCACGCCTCGGCGCGGCAGGCAAGTGTTTCCGCATTCGCATCTCCTTCCGCGTCACGCATCGCGAACCAGCCATACGCTGGCCGTACCGGCCTGATCGGGAATTGATTTGATTCACGTGATTATGATGTTTATAAGTTTATACAACTATTATAGTAGGTATAAATATCAATGACACGATGTTGGGTAGCGCAATCCTGACGTCTCCTCCGGCCGGACGCAGGCGGGCCGCCGGCCTCGCATTCCTAAATCCTGAGCGGAGTCCCCTATGAGCGGGCTTTTCTCGAATCACCTTACCACGCTTTCCGGCACGGCATCCGCCGCCACGGCCACAGGCGGGCCCCGGTGCGACCACCTCTCCTTGATCGCTGCCCCGGCGCTGCTCCGGGCGATCCCGGGGGCGCGGCACATCATCTACCCGGCGATCGGGCACGCGCCGCACTGGGAAGCGCCGGAGCAGGTCGCCCAAGACATCGTCGCCTTCTTGCGGGACCAAGGGAGCAAGCAATGGACCAGAGACTGAACGACGCGCGGCCCACCTCCGCCAGCGCCGCCTCCGCCGACGCCCTGGAACGGGCGACGCTGCAATACCTGAGCTGGGCCGGCGACCCGGTGGCGACCCTGACCCAGGCGGTGCAGGTGGATCCCGACTTCCTGCTCGGCCATACCAGCCTCGCCGCGCTGAACAGCCTGGGCGGCGTGCCCGGTCATGCGCCGGCCGTGGCCGAGCCGCTGCGCCGCGCCCAGGCGCTGGCCGGCACGGCGACCCGGCTGGAGAAACTGCACCTCGCCGCGGCCGAGGCCTGGGCGCGCGATGACCTGACCGGCGCCGCCGCGCTCTGGGAGGAGGCGCTGCTGGAAGCGCCGCGCGACGTGCTCGCCCTCCGCTTCGCCCATGACACGTATTTCTACCTGGGCGATGCCGCCAATCTGCGCGACTCCCCCGCCCGGGTGCTGCCGTTCTGGGGCGAGGACGAAACCACCACGGGCTTCATCCTCGGCATGTACGCCTTCGGGCTGGAGGAAAGCCACGACTATGCCGCCGGCGAACGCATCGGCCGCCAGGCGGTGGAGCGCAACCCGGACGATACCTGGGCGATCCACGCCGTCGCGCATGTGCTGGAGATGCAGGGCCGGTTCGTGGAAGGCACCAACTGGCTGCGGGGCCTGGAATCGCACTGGACGCCCGCCGCCGGACTCGCCGTGCATCAATGGTGGCACCTCGCGCTCTTCCTGCTGGAACGGAACCGGATCGACGAGGTGTTCAATCTGTTCGACCAGCATATCCGCGGCACGCAATCGCTGGTGCTCCTCGATCTGGTGGACGCCGCCGCGCTGCTCTGGCGGCTGGAACTGCTCGGCCACGATGTCGGCGATCGCTGGCAGGGTGTCGCGGATGCCTGGCTGAACCATGCCGAGGATCATGTGCTGGTCTTCAACGATGCGCACATCATGATGGCCCTCGCCGGCGCCGGCCGGAGCGAGGCGGCGGATCAGCTCGAACGCTCGCTGCGCCACTACGCCGGCGCGGCACCGGGCACCAACCACGACATCACCGCCGAGATCGGGCTGGACGTGGCGCGGGCGCTGCGGGCGGCCCGGGAAAAGCGCTATGACGAGGCCGTGGACCTGCTGCTGCCGCTTCGTTACCAGCTCGCGCGCATCGGCGGCAGCAACGCGCAGCGCGATCTGTTCGCGCAGACCTTGATCGCGGCGGCGATCGGGGCGGGACGGACCAAGCTCGCGCGGGCGCTCGCCATCGAGCGCAAGGCGCTGAAACCGAACAGCCCGACCGCGGAGACGCTGGCGCTGCGAACCTGGGCGGCGGCGGAAGCGTAACGCGGGGCTCCGCCCCGGGCCCTGCAGGAGGCTCTGCCTCCTGCACCTCCGCCAAAGGCCGAGGGCCTTTGGAAACCCAGGATTTATGGGTCTGTCGGGCTACACGGGCGTGTTTTTAATCTCGTCTGCCCATACCCGGAAGTTTGTGAGGGTGTTGGGGCCGAATGTGTGGCTGATCGGCACGTCAGCGGCATCGCGCCCATAGCCGAGCAGGATGCGTCCGACGCGGCGGGTGTTGTGGCGCGCATCGAAGACATGCCACTGATTGTCCAGATACGCCTCGAACCAGCCGGAGAAATCCATCGGGGCGGGATCCGGCGGGACGCCGATATCGCCGAGATAACCGGTGCAGTAGCGCGCGGGAATGTTGGTGCAGCGGCACAGCGTGAGCGCCAGATGGGCGAAGTCCCGGCAGACGCCCACGCGTTCATTGTAGGTTTCCCACGCCGTCCGGGTCGCGCGCGCGTGATGGTAGCCGAAGCTGACATGGTGGTGCACGAAGTCGCAGATCGCCTGCACCCGTGCCCACCCTTCCAGATGGCCGAACATCGCCCAGGCGATCTCGGAAAGCCGGTCCGTCTCGCAGTAGCGGCTACCCAGCAGGAATTGCAACGTCTCGGCGGGCAGTTCCTCCACGGGATGCTGCCTGGCGGCGGGGAATACGGGATCGGGCAGGCCGGAATCGAGGATCAGCGCGTCGGTGGTCAGCCGAATCCCACCGGCCGGCGCCACCAAGCGGCTGCACCAATTGCCGAACGAATCCCTGTAGGAACTGACCGGCACTGGCGGCACGGTCAGCAAATAATCCGGATGAACCAGATCCGATGCACGCGAGTAATGGACGTTCAGCACCACGATCATGGGCAGCGGCTGGGGGCAGTCGAACATCAAATCGTAGCCGATACGGATTTTCATGAGAGGTCCTGCCGCCATTCGTTAAGAAGATCGAGGTGCGGCACCTTGATGCGCGTTCACACGTCTGGGCCCGCTTCACCTTGGCCCCGCGACAAACTGGCCGCGGCCACGCACGAGTATGACCTTGGCACGGAACCCGGCAGGTCCGCCACCACCTCTTGCCCCGCCGTTCGATCACGTCCATCGTGAGATTCCCGGCAGCCCTGACCGCGACGGATGCCGGGACCGATGGGTGCATGCTGACGCGCAGGACAGGGCAAGATTTCCCGCCACATGATCCGCTTCCGCCATACGCTCGGCCTCATCGGCGCCGCCATCCTGATCCTGATCGTTCTGGTCGCGATCTTCGCCCCGCATCTCGCGCCCTTCGACCCGGACCAGCAATTCACCGACGGCATCGGCGACGATGGCGGACCGCTGCCGCCCGGCGGACGTTTCCTGCTCGGAACCGACCTGCTCGGCCGCGACCTGCTCTCCCGCCTGCTCTTCGGCGCCCGCACCTCGCTCATCATCGGCCTGGTGGCGAATGGCGTCGCCGTGGCGCTCGGCACGCTGCTCGGCGTCATCGGCGGTTATGCACGTGGCACGGTGGGTGCCGCGATCATGCGCTTCACCGACCTGATGATGGCCTTTCCCGCCTTGCTGCTCGCCATCGCCTTGTCGGCGCTGCTGGAGCCCTCGCTCTGGATCGTCGCCATGGTCATCGCCATGGTGAACTGGGTGCAGATCGCGCGGGTGATCTACACGGAGACCATCGCGCTCGCGGAACGCGAATTCGTCGTCGCCGCGCGCGGCCTCGGCGCGCATCCGGCACGGGTGCTGCTGCGGCACATCCTGCCGCATCTGCTGCCCACCGTGCTCGTCTGGTCCACGCTCGGCATCGCCACCACCGTGCTGCTGGAAGCGACGCTCTCCTTCCTCGGCGTCGGCGTGCGGCCGCCCACCCCATCCTGGGGCAACATCATCTACGAGAACCAGAGCTACTTCACCTCGGCGCCCTGGCTGGTGTTCTTCCCCGGCGGGGCGATCATGGCGCTCGCCCTCTCCTGCAATTTGGCCGGCGACGCGCTGCGCGACGCGCTCGATCCGCGGGGGCGCGAGCGGTGAGGGTTTTCCGGCCATCCCTCAGGGGCGCTGCCCCTGAAACCCCGCCGGGGGGTGAAGCCACCCCCCGGACCCCGGCGCAACGTGTAAACGGATTGGGGTCCGGGGCCGTACGGCCCCGGCGGG
>DATJWY010000294.1:0-7725 GCA_035500775.1 Acetobacteraceae bacterium | reverse complement strand
AATTGCCCGTCGCGACCGAGACCTCGGATCAGGACGAGGTGCCGGTCAGCCAGGGTGGCATCACACGCTCCGTGCGCGTCGGCGATCTGCTCGCGCAGGTACAGCAGGCGATCACCACGCCGTCCAACACGCTGCTCGGGCGGGCCTCGCTTGGGCCCGGCGGGCCAGAGAGCGTGCAGGTCGGCGCCGGACTCGCCATGAATGGCGGGGCGCTGGCCGCGAACGGCGCCGACCACGCGTTGTTTCCGCAACAGGGCACCCTCACCCTCTCCGATACGCTGGTGCTGAACAGCAGCGGCGCGCCACGGCAGATGCCGGTGCCGCTGCTGCGCGGGCTGTTCGCCGGCGGCAGCAACGTCTCCATCGATGCCAGTGGCCATATCTCCGCCGCGACCGATCCCTCGGTGACGCAGACGCTGACGAGCCTGGGGCAGCAGATCACCGCCACCGCGGCGAAGATCCCGACCGGCGGGTTCGTCGGACTCAATGCCCAGGGGCAGATCACCGCGCCGATGGCGGGCGATGTCTCGTCCGGCACCGTGACGCTGAGCGGCGGCGTGCCGCGCGGCATGGCGGCGCGGGCGGCGGATGTCGTCAACGTGCGGGATTTCGGCGCGCGCACCGATGGCAGCGACTGCTCCGCCGCGTTCAACGCCGCCTTCGCCGCCCTGCCCGCCTCCGGCGGCGAGGTGTTCGTGCCGGCGGGCGATTATACGCTGGCGCAGGCGGTGAGCTGGAGCGGCAAGGCGGTGACGCTGCGCGGCGCCGGCAAGGGCGTGAGCAACCTGCACGTCACGCATGCCGGTACCGCCATCACCGTCACTCAGGCCTCGGGCTACACCAAGACCACGGTGCGCGACCTGACGCTGCTCGCCGAGAACGGCACACAGGCGACCGCGGCGGCGCTGGCGATCGTCTACCCGGCGCCCGGCGCGTATCAGAGCGCGTATGTGCTGAACGTGGAATTCTTCGGCTACCCCAACGATAACGGACTGACCGCGCCGTTTCCGTTCACCTTCCAGCGCGGTGTCGTGCTGCGCAGTTGCGGCCAGGCGCGGGTCGAGAATATCAGCTGGTTCGGGCCACGGCCGCCGGCGGGGGGCAGCGGCGCGGCGGTGATCGAGCTGGCGCACTGCGTCGATGTGTGGATCGACAAGCCCTATGCCATCTACGGCCATGCGCTGGTGCTGCAGAGCGATTACTGCGAGGGTATCCGCATCCATCACCCGACGGTGATCAACACGGATTACTGCTTCGTGCAGGGCGATCTGTCGCAGTTCACCTATCTGGACGGCGTCAGCAAGGTGGTGAACGCCGATGGCAGCGTGGCGCGGCTTGCGCTGCTCGGGTTTTACCTGACCAGCGGCGAGGTGAACTGCCAGCTTGGCACCTGCAAGGCGTCGCTGGTGGGCGGCGGCTACATCGCCAGCACCGACCATACGCGCGACGGCGGGCCGGATAGCGCCTGCACCATGATCGACCTCACCGATTGCGCCAATTTCCAGATCATCGGCAACAACTTCCTCGGCCATACGCTGAGCGACGGCAGCATGCCGGATACCGCCGTCGCGCTGAAATACGGCAACCATGACTGCTCCGGGAACAGCCTCGTCGGCAACCATTTCGAGAATTTCTCGACGGCGGTGCTGCTCGGGCCGAACACGATCAACAACACGGTGGTCGCGACCTGGTCGCAGGGCGGCAACGGCGGCGGCAATAACTACGTCGATCAGAGCGATCCGGCGCTCGGCAACCTGCTTACCTGGCAGACGACGGGCGGCGGTGGGGTGCCGGCCGGGACCGCTTCCGCGCATGACCATCTGCTCGCCGGGCGGAGCGGGCAGACGCTGTTCCGGGTGGGGAATGTCGATAACGCCGCCAATTACGTGCAGGTGACGCCGGCGGCGTCGGGAAGCGATGCCGTGATCGGCGCCGTGGGGCCAAACGGGCTGACGCTGCAGAACAGCGCGGGGGATGTCTCGGTCGGCAACCGGCTGCGGCCGAAGGCGGATGTGTGGCTGGCGAGCTGCGGCACGCGCCTCGCCTTCACCGACACGAACGGCGCCACGCCTTACATGAGCTGCCAGCTCGACAACAACCTCGTCTTCTACGGCACCGACGCGAACGGCGCCAATGTTCCGGTCTGGGCCTATCAATGTGGCCTGGCCTCGTCCGCGTTCGTGGTGAACCAGGCGGCGGTGTTCAGCAACGGGCTGACCGTGAATCTCGGTACGACCACGTTGCACGGGCCACTCGTACTCACCACCGGTAATAACGCGACGTTCGGCGGGCAGGTGACCATCACCAACGGGCTCGTGCTGCAGAACCTGCCGACGGCGCGGCCGGCACAGGCAGGAACCGTCTGGAACAATAATGGAGTGCTCAGCATTGCCTGACTTCGCGCGCTCCTCCGGCGGTGGCCTGGGGATCGACCTCGCGCAATTCTGTCAGCAGATGGGCGAGGTTCTGAGCGGGCTGAAATCGCTCGAAAAGCAGATCGACCTGGTGCGCGCCGAGATGGAGCGCGGGCAGCATGAGCATCGCTGGCTGGAGGAGAAGCTCAATAACGGGCTGCTCACCGTGCGGCAGGATGTCGATGCGCTCAAGACCACCACCGCCGCCGGCACGCACGCGACCGAGGAGCTGACCGCGGCGCTCGCGGAAATGCGCAAGCCGGTGGCGGAGATCATGGCGCTGCGCGCGCGCGCGGTCGGCGTTCTGCTCACGGTCAGCGCGGCGGGCAGCGTCGCGCTCTGTTTCATCGATCCGCTGCTACGCTGGATTTCCGGACCTGGAGGGCGGCAATGACGTCTTTTCCCGCGTGCCTCACCTTCACCCTGCGCGAGGAAGGCGGCTTCGTCGATGATCCGCGCGATCCGGGCGGGGCGACCAACATGGGTATCACCCTCGCCACGTTGCGGCTTTGGCGGGGCGATCCCGGACTCGGTGCCGATGCGCTGCGGGCGCTGACGCGCGAGGCGGCGGCCGGGATCTATGGCGTGCGCTACTGGAACCGGCTGCGCTGCGACGGGCTGCCGGCCGGGGTCGATCTGATGGTGTTCGATTTCGGCGTCAATGCCGGGACAGGCCGCGCGGCGCTGCAGTTGCAAGAGGCGGTCGGCACGGCGGCGGACGGGTTCATCGGCGCGGTGACGCTCGGATTCGCCGGCCGGGAGGATCCGGCGGCGCTGGTTGAATGCCTCGCCGCGCGGCAGGAAGCGCATTACCGCGCCCTGCCCGGCTTCGCCACGTTCGGCCGCGGCTGGCTGGCGCGCACGGCGCGGCGCCGGGATGCGGCGCTGGCGATGATACGGCCTGAGACATACGGCGTCTGAACCCCCGCGCTGGCTTTCAATACAGCCAAGAAAAATAAAGGATTTCAAAGGCTCCGCCTTTGACGGGGTCGAGGGGCAGCGCCCCTCGCCTTCCCACTTCACGACGATCCGGCAGCCCCATGGCCATGCGACTGCCGCCTTATAGGGATGCTCCACCCATGCACCGGATGCTTCGCGCCGGCGCCGCCCTGGCGGTGCTGGCTCTGCCCGCGCGCGCTCAAGCGCAATCCTCGTATTTCATGCCGGACGGTCTCAGCCGGTCGCAGGCGGTGACGCTGCATTGCGCCGCCGGCAATGGCGCGGTGCCGTGCGGCACGGCGGCGAATCCGCTTTCCGTGACCGCCGCGCCCTATGGCGGGATGATGATCTCGCGTTCGCTGACCGTGGCCGCCGTGACGAGCACGCAGCTCTTCCCGGCCAACACGCAGCGTCACTACCTCTCGTTCCAGGCGCCGCAATCGACCGGCATCTGGGTCAACCGCGTCGGCGGCACGGCGGGGCCGAATTTGCCGGACTGCGCCTATTTCCCGGCGGGGACGCTGTTCGAGAGCGGCAATTTCGTCAACACCGGCGCGATCACGGTCTATGCGCCGGTGAGCGTGACGATCTCCGCCTGGGAAGGCTGAGGCGATGCGGCGCATTTTTCTGGCGTTGCTCGCGCTGTTGCTGCTGCCGGGCGATGGCTTCGCCAACGTAACCATCCCGTCGCGCAGCCTGCGGCAGCTTGGCGGGCGGCAGGTCTGGCTGCCGATCTGCTCGCGGCGCGGCGTAAATGGTTCCGCCGCCTGGTTCGACAACACGAACACCGCGGTGATGGACCAGGTGGCGTGCGTCACGCCGAGCTGGGGGACGGTGACGGCGGTGCGGCTCGTCTATGCCGCCTTCGACATGCCGCAGCAGGGCGAGGTGGACCGGCCGGTGACGGCGACCGGCGTGGCCTCGGTCTATGTGCCCTCGTCGAACAGCGTGACCGTGTATCAGAACGGCACGGGCGCGAACGGGGCGACGACGATCAATCTCAGCGCGACCTCGGTGGGGGCGAACGCGATCAGCCTCGGCCAGCTCGTGAGTTCGAGCGGCGGCGGCGTCGCGGCCAATACCTATGTCACCAACGTCGCCAATTCCTTCGTCAGCGGCGGGGGCAATGCGCCGTCGGGGACGGTGGTGTCGCTGAGCACGGGCACCACGGCGGCGACGGCGGCGGGGCAGCCCTTCACCTTCTCCGGCGCCTTCGTGCCGGTGAAGTTCGGCGGGCGGCGGCAATTCACCATCGAGCCGGGGCATGATGTCGTCACCTCCGATCCGGTTGGGGTGGAGCTGCCGCCGGGAACGGAATTCTTCGTGCGTACGGCAGCGAATTTCAGCGGCACCGGGATGCAGCTGATGGATTATCCCGGCACCGGCTCGCGCCTGACCGGCGAGTTCGACAGCCGCTCGACCACGCTCAACGACCAGACGATGACGCCAGTGGCGCTGGGCAATACCGGCGGCGGGTATTGGTGTCCGGTCGCGGTGCTTGGGCTGGTGACGCTGCCCGCCGGGGTGATGCCGCCGGGGGCGGTGCTGGTGCTCGGCGACAGTATCGCCGCCGGGACCGGCGACAATGCCGACCCCGCGACCGGGCTGCAGGGTTACGTCCAGCGCGCGCTCTGGCAGGCGAAGGTGCCGTTCATCACCGCCGCGCGCGGCTCGACCACGGCGGCGGGGCTCGCCGGGCATGGCGACGGGCAGTACGCGCTCTCCGTCGATACCGGCATCACCGATGTGCTGCTGGAGGATGGGCGCAACGACATCAGTTCGTTCAGTCTGCCGGCGAGCACGGTGCAGGCCTCGATCGCGCAGATCGCGCAACGCTACGTCCAGGCCGGCAAGCGTGTCTGGTGCTTCACCGTGCCGCCGACGACGCAGAGCAATGATGGCTGGATCACGCTCGGCAATCAGGCCTGGACGGTGGCGACGCCGGCGCTGACCGCTACCGCTTCGGCCGGGGCGACGAGCGTGACGGTCAGCCAGATGAACGGGATCGCGGCCGGGGACTCGGTGTCCGGCACCGGCATTCCGGCGGGGACAACCGTGACCTCGGCGAACTGGGTGACGCTCGCCGTCGGGCTTTCCAACGCGACGACGGCGACGATCGCGTCGGGGGCGAAGCTGAACTTCGGATCGCAGAACCCGGGTGACTCGGCGGCGGAGACGCAGCGCCAGCAATACAACACTTACCTGCGGACGAGCGGCGCGGGGCTCGGGTGCAGCGGGGTGATCGATGTCGATCAGGTCGTCGCCGATCCGGGCGGGTCGGGGAAGTGGCGGGTCGATCTGGGGGCGGCGAGCGCGGACGGGGTGCATCCCTCCGCGCCGCTGCATCAGGCGGTGATCAATGCCGGGCTGCTGAGCGCGGCGATGTTCCAGCCCTGATGCCGCTTCGCAAGGATCCTGATTTTTGCGGAGCAGTTTCACACGCCGGGATGGTGGGCGGCGGCGCGTGTGACCCGGAGCGCGGAGCGGCGCGGCGGGATGGAGCGCCGCTCCGGGATGACGGGTTTGGTTTCCACGAGGCAAGGAGAGAGAAAAATGCAATCGATTCTGGCATGGGCCCGGCAGCCGACGACGGTGACCGGATTTTCCGCCCTGTGCGGCACGCTGGTGGCGCTGCTGACGCATCAGGTGACGCTGGACACGGCGGCGCCGCTGCTGGTGAGCGGGGTGCTCGGCATGGCGCTGCCGGATAATTCGGCGGCGCGCTCGGCGGCCGGCGCGCTGACCGCGGACGCGGTGCAAGTGGTGAAGGCGGTGGAAAGCGCCCGGCCGCAAAGCGCTCCGCAGCACTGACGGCGGGGCGGGTCGCCGGGCCCGGCAGGGTCTGGCGGCTGTCGCTCCGCGTGGGGGACGCCCGGCGTGGAACGCTCCCGCCGGGCGGGAACCAGGAATGGGAACCCTGGGGCGGGAACGCGGTTCTGCCTTACATGCCAACACTGCGCGCCGTTATCGCCGACATCACGAAGCTCGACGTCGATGCCATCGTCAATGCCGCCAATCCCTCGCTGCTCGGCGGCGGCGGGGTGGATGGGGCGATCCACCGCGCCGCCGGACCCGGATTGCTGGAGGAATGCCGGCGGGTCGGCCGCTGTCCCACCGGACAGGCCCGGATCACCCGCGGCCACAACCTGCCGGCGCGGCATGTGATCCATACCGTCGGGCCCGTTTGGCACGGCGGGCGGAAGAACGAGCCGGAATTGCTGGCGAATTGCTACCGGGAAAGTCTGGCGCTCGCGCATATTCACGGGCTGGCGAGCGTGGCGTTTCCGGCGATCAGTTGCGGGGTTTACGGCTATCCGCCGCGCGAGGCGACGGAGATCGCGGTGCGGGAGGCGCGGCGCTTCCTGCGCGATACGCCGCTGCCGGAGACGGTGACCTTCGCCTGTTTCGACGATGCGATGCTGCGGCTTTACAATAAGGCGCTGGCGCGGGACGGCTGATCACGCCACGGACATCCGCCGCGCGCGCCCGATTGCGTTGCGTTCACGACATCTGGAACTGACGCGCGCGCCAATGTTCCAGGAAAGGATGCGCGGACCAGACCAGCGCCTCGCCCAGCGCCGCGACATGCGCGGCGAGCGCGGCTTCCGGCACGATCTCCAGCGCCTCGTATTCGCCATTGCCCCGCTCGCGATGCGCGCGGCGGATGGCATCGGCCGGGAGCCTGGTTTCCAGGGCGCAGCCGAGATCCAGCACGCCGCTGCCGGAATGCTCGACCAGGCAGAGCGGCGTTACCGAGACGATGTCCGCCGGGTTCAGGCCGAGTTCCTCGCGCAGTTCGGTGAGGAGCTGGCGGTGTAGATCCACGTCGCCATCCGGCAGGGCGGCGCCGGAATCGACGCTGCCGGCGGGCGGGAGTTGCCAGTATCCCGCCTGATAGGCCGCGCGCGCCTCCCGCCGGCCGAACACCACGCCGCCCGGGCCATGCAGCACGCCGCACACGGCGAGCGGGCGCAGATCGAGCTGTGGCCGCAATTCCGGCGCGCGGAACTGGGCGGTGACGCGGCGGTATTCGGTCCAGTGGCCTTCCAGGAGGTCCGGGGTGATGCGGTCGACGCTGAAGACGCGGCCGTTGAACAAAGCGGGGGTCTCGCGGCGGGCTTCCTGCCAGAGACGCTCGATTTCGGCGTCCAGCGCCGAGGGGAGTTCCGGCGTCGGGCGGGTGACGCGGGCGCGCAGGGTGGGCGCGGCGGGGTAGACGGGCCAGGCCGGGGCGGACGGCATCGGGATGGGGGATCTCCGATAGGGGCGGTGGAATGGCGGCCGGGGATGTTCTGCCGCAGTTTGACGCGGAGGGTAAGGCCAGGGGCTCCGCCCCTGGACCCCGCCAAAGGCTAAGCCTTTGGAATCCTTT
>DATJWY010000293.1:0-6702 GCA_035500775.1 Acetobacteraceae bacterium | reverse complement strand
GGCGGTGTAGTCGTTCTTGAAGTCGCCCTCCATGTCGATGGTGACGTGCAGGGGGATGCCCGCGGGCCGCTGCAGCGCGATTTCCTGCAGCCGGTTGAGCGCGGCGGTGAGCTCTTCCGGCGTCACGCTCACGCCGAAGCTGCGGTCGTCGAAGTAGGTGTGCGCGATGTCGAACCAGTCCTTCGGCTTCTTGAAATTGGGATCAACCTGCGAACGCCCCCAGTACAGATTCTTGCAGGTTTCCAGCGCGTAGGGTTCGAGGCACAGGCCGCCCGCGTGCAGTTTGGTGACCTGTTCGATCCCGGAGGGCGTCAGGTAGGCGCCCCGCCAGGTGAAGGTGAGAACCTGGCCGCACTTCTCCGCCAGGGTCATTTTCGCCAGCTTCGCTTCGACAAAACTGTCTCGTTCTTTCGACATGGTGGTTAGGGTTGAAGGTCTGGTTCCCGCCGGAGCGGCCGCCGGCTCGCGAGCGCCCGGACGTCAGGGCGCGGGGACCGGCGGGGGCTGGGGGATCGCGGTGGCGCCGTGAATCCCGGGGGGCAAAACGGGGAAGGGGGGCATCTCGAGAAAGCGTCCGGCGGAGAGCCGCAGGATTCCACTCTGGGGCCGTGGGGGCTTTTTCACAGAGAACGATTAGTCTATTTATAGACCAGAGGGAAACCGCGGTCGCGGATGTACCCGGACGCGCCGCGGGCGACCGGGTGCCGGAACGGCCGATCCAGTTCCCTGACCCGGCTCCCCCTCCCCCTCCGCGCCCGCCCGCGGCCCCCCCTTACGCCAGTTCGATCTGCACCTTCACGCTTTCCGGCTTCGGGTGGCTGGCGTAGTCGAACGCCGCGACGGAATCCGCGAACGCGAAGTGGTCGGTGATGAGCGGGCGGACGTCGATCCGCCGGCTGCCCATGAGGGCGAGGGCGCGCGGGAAGACGTGCGCGTAGCGGAAGATCGTCTCGATCCGCGCCTCCTTCACCTGCGCGGCCACGACATCTAAGGGCACGGGCGCGCCCGGCATGCCGATCAGCACCACGCAGCCGCCCGGACTGACCACCTCGAGGGCCTGGGCGGCCGCGGCGGTCTGCCCCGACGCCTCGAACACCACGTCCGCCCCCCAGCCGCCGGTGGCGCGCCGCACGACGTCGGCCAGGTTCTCCGTGCGGACGTTCACCGGCGTGATCGGGCCGAGGGCGGCGGCGGTGGCGAGTTTCGGCGCCAGCACGTCGCTGATGATCACCCGGCTGCAGCCGCCGGCCAGGGCCGCCAGCGCCGTCAGGGTGCCGATGGTGCCCGCACCCAGCACAACCGCGACGTCGCCGGGGCGCAGGCGCGCCTTGTTGGCCGCGTGCAGGCCCACTGCCAGGGGCTCGACCATCGCCCCCTCGCCGAAGCTGACGCCGTCGGGCAGCTTGTAGGTGAAGGCCGCGGGATGCACCACCGTCGGGCGCAGGCAGCCGTGCACCGGCGGCGTGGCCCAGAAGCGGACCGCGGGATCGAGATTGTACAGGCCCAGCCGCGTGGCCCGGCTGTTCGGGTCGGGCACGCCGGGCTCCATGCACACCCGGTCGCCGGGCTGCAGATCGGCCACCGCCGCCCCGGTCTCCTCCACGACGCCGGCGGCCTCGTGGCCGAGCACGAGGGGCGCGCGCACGACGAACGGGCCGATCGCGCCGTGCAGGTAGTAATGCACGTCGCTGCCGCACACGCCGACCGAGCGGATGCGGACGCGCACGTCGTGCGGGCCGAGCGGTTCCTCGAGGGCGATCTCCCGCAGGCGGAGCAGCCGGGTCTTCTCCAGGACGAGCGCCTGCATGACGGCGTCAGGAGATGTTCGCGGACCCATCGAGACAAGCCCGATCTCGGTGTCCCCGCCTTCCGGACAGAACGGAACGAAGGGGCCGGCGCGACCGTTGCCCGAGGCCCGTCCGGAGCCGGCCCGCCTACACCAGGGTGATCTCGGCCGTGGCCGGGGCCGGAGCGCCGAGCGCCTGCGCGCGCGGACCCGGCGAGGCCGCGCCCACCACCAAACCGTGGCGGCCGGGCACCCAGACGTGCCGGCCGCCGCCGTCGACCTGGCGGAACAGGTCGGCCGCGAGCTTGAATTCAACCTCGACCCGGCCCTGGGCCGGCACGGGGATTTTTTGGAAGCCGATCAGCGTGGCCCGCGGGGCATCCAGCCAGCTGCGCGGCGGGACGAGGTAGCACTGCGCCGTCTCAAGGGCGGCGCGGTCGCTGGAATTGGTGATGGTGGTCCGCGCGGTCAGCTCCTGGTCGGAAGCCAGCGTGCCGGCGCTCAGGGTGAGCGGGCCATAGGCCAGGCGCGCGTAACCCAGGCCGAAGCCGAAGGGGAAGAGCGGCTCGATCTCCGCAAAGCGGTAGGTCCGGCCGCGCATGTGGTAGTCGGCCATGGGCGGCAGGTCGGCGGTGCGCCGCGGAACCGTGAGGGGCAGCCGGCCCGAGGGCGAAACCTCGCCGAAGAGCACGTCGGCGACGCCGCCGCCCCCCTCGCAGCCGGGGTACCACACCTGCAGCACCGCGTCGCAGCACTCGTGCTCCTCGGGAACGGCGAGCGCGCTCCCGCCGGTGAGCACGAGCACGAGCTTCCGGGCGTGCTTGCGCAGCTCGAGCAGGAAGGCCCGCTGGCAGGGCGGCAGTTCGATGGCGGCGCGGTCGCCGCCCGAGGTGGAGGCGACGGCGTCGCCCTCCTCGCCCTCCAGTGTGTGGTCGAGGCCGAGGACGGCGATGACCACCTCGGCCGCCTTCGCGGTGGGGAACGTGTAGTCGGTGCCGGGCGTGGGCGGCTGGTTCAGCGGGCAGCCCGCGCGGTACTCCAGGCGCGTGCCCTCGGCGACCCGCTCCATGATGCCCTCGAGGATGGTGACCAGGCGCGGGGAGACGCCGTAGTAGTTGCCGAGGAGCGCGTCGCCGCTGGCGGCTTGCGGCCCGACGACGAGCAGGCTGGTCGGATCGCGGCGGAGCGGCAGGATGCCGTCCGCGTTCTTGAGCAGCACGACCGACTCGGCGGCGGCCCGGCGCGCGAGGGCGCGATGCTCGGGGCAGTCGATGACCGCGCGCGGCGTCGCGGCCCAGGGCACGCGTTCGGGCGGGTCGAACAGGCCGAGCTTGAAGCGGGTCGCGAGGAGACGGCGCAGCGCGGTGTCGATCTCCGCCTCGGAGATGAGGCGGCGCTGGATCGCGTCGTACAGCGAGTTGTAGGTGCAACCGCAGTTGAGATCGCAGCCCATGCGCACGGCGAGGGCGGCCGACTCGGGGGCGTCGGCGGTGACGTGGTGGTGCTCGTGAAAATCGGCGATGGCGGCGCAATCGCTGACGACGTGGCCTTGGAAGCCCCAGCGGCCGCGCAGGGTGTCGACCAGCAGGCGGCGGCTGGCGCAGCAGGGCTCGTCGAGCGTGCGGTTGTAGGCGCCCATCACGGCCTCGACGCCGGCCCGCACGAGTTTTTCGAAGGCGGGCAGGTAGGTTTCCGCCAGGTCCTTGGGCGTGGGCTGGGCATTGAAGCCGTGCCGCTCGGCTTCGGGACCGCTGTGCACGGCGAAATGCTTGGCACAGGCGGCGGTCTTGAGCAGATGGGGATGGTCGCCCTGCAGGCCGCGCACCATGGCGGCGCCGAGTTCGCCGGTCAGGAACGGATCCTCGCCGAAGGTCTCCTGGCCGCGCCCCCAGCGGGGGTCGCGAAAGATGTTGATGTTCGGCGTCCAGAACGTGAGCCCCTGGTACTGGCCGCGGCGGCCCGCGGCCGCGTCGGCGTGGTGCTTGGCGCGCGCCTCGTCGGAGATGGCCGTGGCCACCTCGTGGAGCAGGGCGCGGTTCCAGGTGGCGCCCAGGCCGATCACCTGGGGAAAGACCGTGGCGCGGCCGTTGCGCCCGATGCCATGGCAGGCCTCGTTCCACCAGTTGTAGGCCGGCACGCCGAGCCGCTCGATCGCGGGGCTGTCGTGCATCAATTGGCCGATCTTCTCCGCCAGGGTCAGGCGCGCGAGCAGGTCCTCGATGCGGATCGCCAGCGGGCGGGTGGGATCACCGAAGACGGGGGCGGCGGCGGACATAGGCGGGGCGGTTCAGTAGAACAGGGGGAATCCGGCAAAAACGCAAAGCCCCCGTGGTGGGGACCACGGGGCGAGGGGACAAGAGGATAAGGGCGCCGTATCCCCGTCCTGCGTGCCGGGCCGCGCCGCCACCGGAAGGGGGTGGACGGACGGGGCCGGATCGCCAGTCGGCAGGGCTAACGCAGGGGTGAGTGTTCCGTGGCGGCCGGCCCGGGGCAAAAGTGCCGGCATTCTAACAATAGAGCTTTCCGGGCATCGCCCGCCGGAGCGGGGTGATCGCGACCAGGGGCCGGGATGAAGAGAACCCGGCGGCGGCGGAGCGTTTTCCGGTGGTGTGCCCGGCGCCCGGGTGCATGGTGGACGGCGGGCGCGCCGGATGCGCCGCCGATGAATTCCAGGAACACAAGCTTCCGCAACGCCGGGATGGCCGCGCTGCTTCTCGGCGTGACGCTGCTGGCCTACCTGCCGGCCCTCCACGGCGGGCTCCTGTGGGATGACGACGGGCACGTCACGAAGCCGGAGCTGCGCTCCCTACACGGGCTGGAACGCATCTGGTTCGAGGTGGGGGCGACCCAGCAGTACTACCCGCTATTGCACTCCGCCTTCTGGCTCGAGCACCGGCTGTGGGGGGACGCGGTGGTGGGCTACCATCTGGTCAACATTCTGCTGCACGTGCTGGCGGCCTGCCTCGTGGTCGCGATCCTCCGCCGGCTCGCGGTGCCGGGCGCGTGGCTGGCCGGCGGCCTCTTCGCCCTGCATCCGGTGGGCGTGGAATCGGTGGCGTGGATTTCGGAGCAAAAGAACACGCTCTCCGCCGTCTTCTACCTGGGCGCCGCGCTGATTTACCTGGGCTTTGACCGGGACCGGCGCCGCTGGCAATACGGGGCGGCGCTGGGTCTGTTCGTGCTCGCGCTGCTGACCAAGACGGTCACGGCGACGCTGCCCGCCGCGCTACTGGTGGTCTTCTGGTGGCGGCGGGGCCGGCTGGACTGGCGCCGGGACGTGCGGCCCCTGACGCCGTGGCTGGCGCTCGGCGCGGCCGCTGGGCTGGTGTCCGCCTGGGTGGAGCGGGCCTTCATCGGCGCGCACGGCGCGGATTTCGCCCTCACCGCGCTCGACCGCGGCCTGCTGGCGGGCCGGGTGCTCTGGTTCTATTTCGCGAAACTCGTGTGGCCCGCGGATCTGGTCTTCATCTATCCGCGGTGGAACGTCGATGCGGCGGCGGGGTGGCAATACCTGTTCCCGCTGGGGGTGCTGGCGGTGGCGGCGGGCCTGGGCTGGGTGGCCCGGCGGCGCCGCGGTCCGCTGGCCGGATTTCTGTTTTTTGCCGGCACGCTGTTTCCGGCCCTGGGGTTCGTGAATGTCTACCCGTTCGTCTTCTCGTACGTGGCGGATCATTTCCAATATCTCGCCAGCCTGGGCGTCATCGTGCCGCTGGCGGCGGGGCTGACCCTGGCCGCCGCGCGGATTCCCGCCCTCCCGCGGCCGCTGGCCGTCGCCGGAGCCGGCGTGCTGCTCGCGGTGCTGGGGATGCTCACGTGGGGCCAGAGCCGCATGTACCGGGATGCGCAGACGCTCTACCGGGAAACGCTGGCGCGGAACCCCGCCTGCTGGATGGCGCACAACAACCTCGGCCTGGTGCTCTCCCAGATTCCCGGGCGCATGCCCGAGGCCATCGACCATTTTGCCGCCGCGGTGAAGCTCAACCCCGGATATGCGGAAGCGCACCTCAATCTGGGCGAAGTCCTGGCCAGAATCCCGGGCCGGCTGGACGAGGCGATCGCCGAGGATGAGGCGGCGGTGCGACTGGTGCCCGATCTGGCGGAGGCGCACGGGACGCTGGGGGTCGCCCTGGCCCAGGCGACCGGCCGGCTGCCGGAGGCGGTGACCGAGTTTGAGACGGCCGTGCGGCTCAGCCCGGGGTCCGCGACGATGCACGATCATCTGGGGGTGGCCCTGCTCGGCCTCCCCCGACGCCAGGGCGAGGCGCAGGAGCAGCTCGAGACCGCGAAGCGTTTGAATCCTGATTCGGCGGTGATCCGGGACCATCTGGGCATGGCATTGATCCGGACGCCCGGCGGGCTGCCGGAGGCCATGGCACAGTTTGAGGAAGCCGTGAGGATTGATCCCGGCTCGGCGGCCGCGCGCGAGAACCTGGGGAAGCTGCTGCTGCAGGTGCCGGGCCGCCTGCCGGAGGCCGTCGAGCAACTGGAGACCGCCGTGCGCCTGGATCCGGGCTCGGCGGACAATCACGGCGCCTTGGGCAGCGCCCTGTTGAAGGTGCCGGAGCGGTTTCCGGATGCGATCGCCGAATTCGAGGCGGTGGTCCGGATCGAGCCGGCCTCGATCGAGGGGCATTATGTCCTGGGCGTCTTGTTGTCCGGACTGCCGGGACGGCAGGCGGAGGCGCGGGCCCATTTTGAGACGGCCCTGAGGATCCGGCCGGATTTTGCGCCGGCCCGCGAGGGCATCGAACGGCTGCGCGCGCTGGGACGCTAGGCGACGGTGCGCGCTCCGTGAAGTTGGCGCAGGGTCCGGCCATATCGGGCTCGCCTTGGGCCGCGAACCGCCTACTGCTGCTCGGCGCCCCATGACCCCTTCGGACCGGCTGCCCCTCCGCGAAAAGATCGGCTACGGCTTC
>DATJWY010000292.1:0-12505 GCA_035500775.1 Acetobacteraceae bacterium | reverse complement strand
GCCCCGCTGCTTCACTGAACAGGTCAATCAATACTGCCGTTGGTACGACATCAGCCAGACCGGAACCGGTCTGGCTGATGTCGTCGGCCGCCCGATCAAGGAGCCGGCAGTGCCGGGACTCGGATCAGTAGGCGTAGCCCGGCGGCGGCGGGGGCGGCGGCGCCGGGTAAGAGGGCTGCTGATAGTAATATTGCCGCGGCGGCGGCGGAGTCGGGGTGGTCACCGCGCCGCCAACGGCGCCGACGCCGCCGCCGACCAGGGCACCGATCGCCGCGCCGTGGCCGCCGCCGGCCAGGGCGCCGATCGCCGCGCCGGTGCCGGCGCCGAGCAGACCGCCGCCGACGGCGCGCTGTCCGGGATCATAGGGATTAGTGCAGGCCGAAAGACCGAGCAGGGCGGTCAGGGCCAGCGGCAGAGCCGCTTTATGCATCATTTAGGAGTCTCCTGAGGTCACGCGCGCGTCAAGTCGCGTGGTCTGGTCAATGGGCCGTCACAGCGGCGCTGACGGTACCGACGCCTTCGTCGAGTAAGGCGTCCGCACAAACTTTAACATGTGCAGCGCCCGTCACTCCAGTACCCTCATAGTTGAGAACGTGGGTGGCGCAAGGCGCAGTCAGGCACGGTGTGGGGGGCATGGACGCTCTCCTTAATTCCTTGGCGCGTATTGTTGCGCCGCCGCGGATTTGTTCAGCGCCAGAACGGGTCGCGAAGGTGTTGAGTTTTCATGTCATGGCGACGCTACCCTCGTCTTTCCGCGGATTAACACTTGGGAGCCGGGCGGTTACCGGGCGAGAATATGGCGGTTGTATGTGTCGGGACACTTTGATCCGGTGGCTGAGCTGCCCTATCTTCCCGGGGAGACCAGAACGCCGTCCGCTTCCGGCCCTTGCCCCGGAGCAGCCCCCCCGCTAAAGCGCGCGAGCGCCGCCGCATTTCCCCTGTCCGCCAGTTTCCAGAGGCCGGATTCGTCCGCCGCTACGGTGAAAGGTTCGCCTATGTTATCTCGTCTGCTGGGTGTGATGTCCGCCGACATGGCCATCGACCTCGGCACCGCGAACACGCTCGTCTATGTCAAGGGGCGGGGTATCGTTCTCGCCGAGCCAAGCGTGGTCGCGATCGCGGATGTGCGCGGCAAGAAGCAGGTGCTGGCGGTGGGGGAGGAGGCCAAGCTGATGCTCGGCCGCACCCCGGGGAACATCTCCGCCATCCGCCCAATGCGGGACGGCGTGATCGCCGATTTCGAGGTGGCGGAGGAGATGATCAAGCACTTCATCCGCAAGGTGCATAACCGCCGCAGCTTCGCGAGCCCGATGATCATCGTCTGCGTCCCCTCCGGCTCCACCGCGGTCGAGCGGCGGGCGATCCAGGAGAGCGCGGAGAGCGCGGGGGCCCGTAAGGTGCTGCTGATCGAGGAGCCGATGGCGGCGGCGATCGGTGCCGGCCTGCCGGTGACCGAGCCCTCCGGCAGCATGATCGTCGATATCGGCGGCGGCACCACCGAGGTCGCGGTGATCTCGCTCGGCGGTATCGTCTATGCGCGCTCGGTCCGCGTCGGTGGCGACAAGATGGACGAGGCGATCATCAACTATATTCGCCGCAATCATAACCTGCTGATCGGCGAAAGCTCGGCCGAGCGGATCAAGATGGAGATCGGCGCCGCCCGCCCGTCCGAGAACGGGGATGAGGGGCCGTGGCGCGAGGTGAAGGGCCGCGACCTGATGAACGGCGTGCCGCGCGAGGTGGTGGTCAGCCAGCAGCAGATCTCGGAGAGCCTGGCCGAACCGGTCAGCGCGATCGTCGAGGCGGTGAAGGTGGCGCTGGAGAACACGCCGCCGGAACTCGCCGCCGACATCGTCGATAAGGGCATTGTGCTCACTGGCGGCGGCGCCCTGCTTTATCGCCTGGATCAGGTGCTGCGGGATGCGACGGGCCTGCCAGTGATGGTGGCGGAGGACGCGCTGAGCTGCGTCGCCCTCGGCACCGGCCGGGCGCTCGAGGAGATGAAGCGGCTGCGCAACGTGCTTGCGACGATGTACTGAGCCGGCGGGACCTGAGCCGGCAGATCGGGGCGCGCGCCGCGTGCGTGCCCCGGCCGGGATGGAAATCGCTCTGGGGGCGATGGTCGTGCCAGGGTATGAAGAGGGCGCGCCGGCGGCTATGGCCGGGGGCGCGTTTCAGCAAGGGCAGCAGGGTGGCGGCGACGCGATGACGGAAGGGTGCGGCCCGTGATCAGGCTCTCCATCCAGGCGCGTCAGGCGCTGGCCCGGTTGACTTTGCCCGTGCTGATCGCGACAGCGTTCGGCGTCATGCTGCTCGGCAAGGCGGACACGACGCTTGCCGAGCGCGCCCGCACCGGCCTCGCCGACGCGCTTGCCCCGATCTATGGGGCGTTCAGCGGCCCGCTCGCCACGGTGCGCGACACGATGGCCGGGGCTGGCGACCTCTTCGCCCTGCGTTCGGAGAATGCGGCGCTGCGGGAGGAGAATGAGCGGCTGCGGCGCTGGTATTCCGTGGCCCTCGCGCTTGATGCCGAGAACGCCGAACTCAAGGCCAACCTGCACTGGATTCCCGATCCCCCGCCCTCCTACGTTACCGCCCGGGTGGTCGCCGATGCCGGCGGGGTCTATGCCCGCTCGGTGCTGCTCTCGGTCGGCCCCAACCACACGGTGCGCAAGGGGCAGATCGCCCTCGATGCCGACGGGCTGGTCGGGCGGGTGACGGAGGTCGGCGGGCGCAGCGCCCGCGTGCTGCTGATCACCGATATGAACAGCCGCGTCCCGGTCGTGCTGGAACACAGCCGCTCTCCGGCGATTCTCGCCGGCGACAACACGGCGCGGCCGCGCCTGCTGTATTTCCAGGAGGGGGTGCACCCCGCCGAGGGCGAGCGGGTGGTGACCAGCGCCGAGGCCAATGCCTTCCCCGCCGGCCTGCCGGTCGGGGTGGTGCATTACGGCGCTTCGTCGCTGCCGGAGGTGCAGCCGCTCGCGCATCTCGGCCGGCTGGAGGTGGTGCGGATCTTCGATTTCGGCCTGAATGGCGTGCTGCCGCCCGAGGCCCCCTGGCGCTCCGCGCCCTCCGTGATCCCGGCTGGACATCCCGACCGGAAGCGGTGAAGCGTGGTGGATCGAACCCCAGGCATCCGGCCCCGACCGAGCCTGTGGCGCCGACTGGATGCGATGTCGCGGGCCTGCTTTCCGGCCGGGCTGACGACGTTGCTCCTGCTCGTGCTCGCCGCGCCGCTCGGCCTGCCCGGACAGCCGCAATTGCAAACCGCCTGCGTGCTGGCAAGCGTATATTTCTGGTCGCTGTTCCGGCCCGCCGCCATGCCGGCGCCGATGGTGTTCCTGCTCGGCCTGCTCTCCGACCTGCTCGGCCAGGCGCCGCCGGGGATCGCCGTGCTGACCTTGCTCATCGTTCAGGGCCTCGCGCTGCGCTGGCGGCGGGAGTTGGCGCGGCAAGGCTTCGTGCTGGTGTGGATGGCGTTCCTGGCGGTCGCGGCCGGCGCGGCGCTGCTGGAATGGGGGCTGACCTCGGTGCTGTCCTGGCGGCTCTTCCCGATCGGACCGGCGATTTTCGAGTTCCTGCTGGCGGGCGGCCTCTATCCCGGCTTCGCGACGCTGCTCACCCGCGCGCATCGCAGCGTCGCCGCCCCGGAGCAGGCGTGATGGCCGCGCCTTTCCTGATCCGATGAAGCGGGAAGCCAAGCGCACCGGCGTGTTCACCCGCCGCGCCCTCCTGGTCATGGCCGGCCAGGTGGGCGTGCTCGGCGCCCTCGGCGCGCGGCTCTGGCACGTCCAGGTCGCCGAGGGGCAGAAATACGCGACCCTCGCCGAGAGCAACCGCGTCAGCGCCCGGCTGATCGCGCCGCCGCGTGGCCGCATCCTCGACCGCTTCGGCACGGTGGTCGCCGGCAACACGCTGAACTGGCGCGCCTTGCTGCTTTCCGAGCAAACCGCCGATGTCGGCCTCACCCTCGACACCTTCTCCCGCCTGGTGCCGCTCGCCGACCGTGAGCGCGCCCGCATCGAGCGCGAGCTGCGCCATGGCCGCCGCTTCATTCCGGTGACGGTGCGCGAGTTCCTGAGCTGGGAGGACATGGCGCGGATCGAGGTCAACGCGCCGGATCTGCCGGGCATCATCGTCGATGTCGGCACCACGCGGCACTATCCCTTCGCCGAGGCGCTGGCGCATGTCGTCGGCTATGTCGCGCCGCCGAGCGAGAAGGATGTCGGCGACGACCCGGTGCTGGCGCTGCCCGGAATCCGCATCGGCCGCGCCGGGGTGGAGAAATTCCATGAGGAGGATCTGCGCGGCGAGGCGGGCGAGGTGCAGCTCGAGGTCAACGCCGTCGGCCGGGTGATCCGCGAGCTGGACCGGCAGGAGGGCACGCCGGGCGACGAGATCAACCTGACGATCGATGTCGATCTGCAGAAATCCGTGCTCGCGCATCTCGGCGACGAGAGCGCGAGCGCCGTGGTGATGGATTGCCGCAACGGCGAGGTGCTCGCCATGGCGACCAATCCCTCCTTCGATCCCGGCCTGTTCGATTCCGGCGTGACCCAGGCGCAATGGATTGAGTGGACGAATAACCGCCGCACGCCGCTGATCAACAAGGCGACCGCCGGCCTCTATCCGCCCGGCTCCACATTCAAGATGGCGGTGGGCATCGCGGCGTTGCAGGCGGGAACGCTCACCCCCGGCGATCGCGTCTTCTGCCCCGGCTATATCGATCTCGGCGACACGCGCTTCCATTGCTGGCGCAAGGGCGGACATGGCTCACTCGACCTGCGCGGCGGCCTCAAGAACAGTTGCGACGTGTTCTTCTACGAGGTGGCCCGCCGCACCGGCATCGACGACATCGCCGCCGTGGCCAATCGCCTGGGTCTCGGCGTCGATCTCGATATCGATCTCCCCGGCGCCCGCCGCGGCCTGATCCCGACCCGCGCCTGGCGCCAGGCACATGGCCATGTCTGGAATATCGGTGACACCATCGTGAGCGGCATCGGCCAGGGCTACATCATGGTTTCGCCGCTGCAACTCGCGACCTATGTGTCCCGTATCGCCACCGGCCGCGCCGTGGTGCCGCATCTGACGCGCACCATCGGCGGCGATTTGCAGCCGGGCAACGACCCGACGGAATGGCCGGAACTCGGCATCCCGGAGCATATGTTGCAGGCGGTGCGCGCCGGCATGTTCGCGGTGGTGAACGAGGCGGGAGGCACCGCGCCGCATGCCCGCCTCTCGATGCCCGGGGTGCAGCTCGCCGGCAAGACCGGGTCGAGCCAGGTGCGCCGCGTCTCCCGCGAGCAGCGTGAGCATGGCAATTTCAACTCCGCCCGCTTGCCCTGGGAATTCCGGCCGCACGCGCTGTTCGTCTGCTTCGCCCCCTATGACGCGCCGCGCTACGCCGCGGCCGTGGTGGTGGAGCATGGCAATGCCGGTGCCGGCGTGGCGGCGCCGCTGGCGCGGGACATCATGCAGGACACGCTGTCGCGCGATCCGGCCAACCGCACCCTGCCGCCAGGGCAGAGCGTCGCCACTTCCACGGACGAGCCGGGGCCGGATGGGACGAGGAGCCAGTGATGCGCGTTGACATCCGCGGGGTAGGCAAGGCCAGGGGCTCCGCCCCTGGACCCCGCCAAAGGCAAGCCTTTGGAATCCATTACTTGATGGGGGCTCAAGGTCCCGTCGTGCGAAGCGCGCCTTCGCGTGACGGGTCCAGGGTGTGGTCCTGGATTCGTATAGGCCAGGCCTGATGATCACCGAGCGCCGCCTGCTGCGGGCCGAGCCCGATTTCGGCCTGCTCAGCAAGTTCTGGCAGATCAACTGGCTCTACGTGCTGCTGCTCTGCGCCCTGGCGGGGGTCGGCTATGTCGCCCTCTATTCCGCGGGGGGCGGGCCGGAGCCCTATGCCTCGCGGCACGCGCTCCGCTTTGCCTTCGGCCTGGTGATGATGCTCTGCATCGCCATGATCGATATCCGCTTCCTCGCCCGGCTGGCCTGGCCGCTTTATTTCGGCGCCCTGATGCTGCTCGTGCTGGTGCTGCGCATGGGGCATGTCGGCAAGGGCGCGGAGCGCTGGCTGGATATTGCCGGGCTGCAATTGCAGCCGAGCGAGATGATGAAGGTGGCGCTGGTGATGGCGCTGGCCTCCTGGTTCCATAAGGCATCCTGGGAGAGGGTGGGCAATCCGCTCTTCCTGCTGCCGCCGGCGATCGCCGTGCTCGTGCCGGTGGCGCTGATCCTGAAGGAGCCGAATCTCGGCACGGCGGTGATCACCGCCGTGGTTGGCGCCTCGGTGTTCCTGGGGGCGGGGATGCGGTGGTGGCAGATCGGCGTGCTGGCCGCGCCGATCCCGCTGCTCGGGGAATTCCTCTACCGGCATCTGCATGATTATCAGCGCGCCCGGATCAAGACTTTCCTCAATCCGGAAAGCGATCCGCTCGGCGCCGGCTACAATATCATCCAGTCCAAGATCGCGCTCGGCTCCGGCGGGCTGTGGGGCAAGGGGTTCATGCAGGGAACCCAGGCGCATCTGAACTTCCTGCCGGAGAAACAGACCGACTTCATCTTCTCGATTATCGCCGAGGAATGGGGGCTGGTCGGCGGGCTCGCGGTGATCGGGCTGCTGTTGCTGATCATCCTGGGCGGCATGGCGATCGGGCTGCGCTGCCGGCATCAGTTCGGGCGGCTGGTCGCGCTCGGCATCTCGGTCAATTTCTTCATGTATGTGTTCGTCAACATCGCCATGGTGACGGGCTCGATCCCGGTGGGCGGGGTGCCGTTGCCGCTGGTCTCGCATGGCGGGTCGGCGATGCTGACGGTGATGTTCGCCTTCGGCCTGCTGATGTCGGTGCATGTGCACCGGGATGTGGAGTTCGGCGAGCGGGACGAGGGGGTTTAGCAGACCCGCCCGCAGGAAGGAGGCACGATCCGCCTTTGCCGCGTGTGACGCTGATGGAGTGGCCGAAGCAATGACACAGTCCCGCGTTGCGCAGGTGATGGTTTGGATCGGTGCAGGACTGGTCGTTCTGGCCCTGACGTGTCGTGCGATCAGCATTCACGTGCCGGTCTTTGACTGGGATGAATATGCCTTCGCCCTGGTGGCGCGTGATGTGCTGCACGGGAAACTCCCCTTCGCAGGGATTTTCGATAACAAGCCGGTTGGCCTGACCTATGTGTTCGCGCTCATGGAATGGATGGGTGGGCAGACCGTTCTCGCCGTACGTGCTGTGGGCTTCATCGCCTCGGCCGGCACGGCCTGGATTCTGTATCGTTCCGCCCGGCAACTGAGGGTGCCGCCCGCTCTCGGCGTGGCGATCGCGGCCTTGTTCCTGTTCCTCGTTTTTCACAAGAATGGCTGGTCTTCGATGTCGGAACTCGTGGCGTGCCCGTCCCTGGCACTCGCGAATCATCTGGTGTTGCAAGGCGCGTGGCGTCGGCGCGGGTTTCTGCTCGGCTTCGGCGCTCTTTTTGGCGTGACCTGTCAGATCACCTATCTCGCCGTGCCGTGCCTGGCCTTGATGGCGCCAGGGATTTTGCTGCTGGGGACGTACCCAACCATCTTCGCGCGGCTTCGTGACGCGGCGTTGATGGCGCTGGGTTTTGGCGTGGTCACCGCGCTGATCTGGACGCCGCAACTGCTCACCGGTGACTGGCCGGATTACATCGCGCAGCAAGTGCATTATCACGCGCAATACCGCGTGGCGTCGCCCAGCCTGAGGGAGTGGGCGCATGATTTCATCACCCCGCTGAGTCTTCTGTCTCTGCCGCTGCTGGGGGCATTAGGGCTGCGGATATGGGGTGAGCGTAGCATGCCGGTGCTCCCCGCGCCGTTTTGGGTCATTGGCCTGGAATTGCTGGGGGCCGTTATGGCGGCGGCGGCCTCGAATCGGTTGCACCCGCATTATTTCATCCTGGCCTTGCCCGCGATCGCCCTGCTCACCGCGATGGCGTTCGCCCGCAGCGCCGAACGCAGCTCCCGTATTGGATGCATCCTGCTGCTGTCGGTAACGGCGGTGCTGGCCGTGTTGTCAGTGGATACCCTGCGCGCGGCGATTCAGAAGCCGAGCTTTGAGACGCAGGCGGCGATGTTAGTAGATCGGTTCAGCAATGCCGATCAGGGTATCTTCGTGTTCAATGAAACACATGCGATCTATTTCTTATCGCGGCGTGAAGCCGTCAGCAGTTACGTATTTCCCGGTCATTACATCGCCCATGATGGCGGCACTCCGCTGCTCGCGCCTTCCTCCGCGCTGGCCCAGGCGCTCGCGCGCCATCCTGCGCTGCTGGTGATCGGATTTATGTACCCGGTTGCACTGGATGCCGGTGCGATGGCCCGGGAGGCTGGCTATCAGATGGTTCAGCAAATGACCGTTGGCGGGCGGCATATCGATCTGTACTGCGACGCCTGCCGGTCGTAAGCAAGGCTTGTGAGACGAGCCTGCCTTGCTAACCGCCCCGCGCCAGCGCGCTCAACGCCGCGCATTCCGCGACGATAGCGGTCGCCCCGAGCACGTCGCCGCTATAGCCGCCGATCTGCCGCCGGGCCAACGCCGTCATGCCGAGGCCGGCGGCCCCGGCGGCCAGGATCGCCGCCGCCGCCTCGTGCCTCGACAGCAGGAGCAGCGCGGCCAGCAACGCAAGGCCAAACCCCGCCGCGCCGCGTTCCGTCTGGACCGCGCCGAGACCCGCCCCCAATCCCTCCGGCCGGGCCGGGCGTAACAGCAGCAGCGGCAGCAGCATCGCCCCCCGCGCCAGCGCCTCCGCCGCCGCCAGCGCCGCGACCCCGCGTCCGCCGCCGCCGAGCCCCGCCAGCGCCGCCCCCCGCAGCGCCACCGAGAGCGCCAGCGCCAGCGCCCCGTAGCCGCCGATCCGGCTGTCCCGCATGATCGCGAGCTTACGGTCCCGCGTCGCCCCGCCGCCGAACCCGTCCGCCGTGTCGGCCAGCCCGTCTTCGTGCAGCGCGCCGGTCAGCAGGGCGAGGACGACCAGCGTCCAGCCGGCGGCGAGGCCGGGGGGCAACCCCAGGACCAGGGCAGCGGCGCGCGCCAGCCCCGCCAGCGCGCCGAGCCCGATCCCGACCAGCGGATACGCCCAGACGCAGCGTCCATACGCCGCCGGTTCGCCGACACGCCGCGCGAGCCAGCCCACCGGCAGCCGGGTCAGCAGGGCGAAGGCGGCGACCAGCTCGGCCAGCACGGCTCAGCTCCGGTTGCTGACGCCGGCCTCGGTGAAGCTCGCCATCCCGGTATGGCACGCCAGCGCCCCCCGCAGCAGCGGCACGGCCAGCGCCGCCCCGGACCCCTCGCCGAGCCGCATCCCGAGATCGAGCAGCGGCGACAGGCCGAGCGCCAGCGACAGGCCGAAATGGCCGGGCTCGCCGGAGATATGGGCGAGGGTGGTGTGGGCCAGCAGATCTTGCCGAACCCCGGCCAGCGGTGCCGCCGCCGCGGTGGTGACGAAGCCATCCAGAAGCACCGGCACATGCAGGTGCCGCGCCGCCAGCACGGCGCCGAGCATCGCCGCGAGTTCCCGCCCGCCGAGTGCCGCGGCGAGGCGCAGCGGGTCGTTCAGAACCGCTTCATGCCGGGCCAGTGCCGCATCCACCACCGCCCGCTTGCGCACGATCCCGGCCGGGTCGAGCCCCGTGCCGCGCCCGACCCAGCGCATGCCGCCGCCGCCGAACAACCCGGCGGCAACCGCGGCGGCGATGGTGGTGTTGCCAATCCCCATCTCGCCGACGCAGAGCAGGTCGCACGTCTCCGGCACCGACTCATAGCCGGTGGTGACGGCGGCGAGGAATTCCGCCTCGGAAAGGGCCGGCGCCTCGACGATATCGGCGGTCGGCGTCTCCAGATCGAGCGGCACGACGCGGAGCCGCGCCCCGGCATTGGCCGCGAGCTGGTTGATCGCGGCGCCCCCTGCCTCGAAATTCGCTACCATCTGTGCCGTCACCGCCTGCGGATAGGGCGAGACCCCGCGCGCGACGACGCCGTGATTGCCAGCGAAGATGATCACGTCCACCGAGTCGAGACGCGGCATCGCCCGCTGCTGCCAGCGCGCCGTCCAGGCGACCAGGTCTTCGAGCCGGCCCAGGCTGCCCGGCGGCTTGGTCAGCACGGACTGACGGGCCCGCACGGCCGCCTCGGCCGCGTCGTCGCCGTCCGGGGCGGCGAGGCAGGCATCGCGCAGCGCGGCGAAGGTCGTGAAACGGGACATCGATCTGTGTTCCTTGGAGCCGGTTGGTTCGGAGAGGGGCATCGCGGGGCGTCGCGTCCCGAGGGGGGGGAGGATCGCCGCGGCGCGTTCCGATCCCCGGCGGGGGCTGGGCGGCCCCGGCTTCGATCACGCTGCTTCGATCACGCCTGGGGCGCATTCATTACGGTATCGCTTTGATCCTGCAAGGCGATGAGGTGGAAAAATGTGCCGCTGACCCGGCCGCGGCTTCCCCCGGCGGGGCCGAGATCGCGGCCGGCGGCGTCACTGAGACGCACGAGCGGCGAATCGTCGCCGGGGGCGAGCACGCTCGCATAATGGAACTCGTGGCCGCGCACGCGGGCGCCCGCCGGCCCGAGCGGCGAGCCGGCGAGCAACGTCGCCGCGCGGTAGCCGAGATGCAGCCGGCGGCGGCGGAAGCTCGCCGCATGGCCGAGCAGCCCGGCCATGGCGTGCATCTGTCCTGCCGAATCCTCCAGCCCCTGGCCCAGCACCATGTAGCCGCCGCATTCGCCATGCACCGGGCGGGTGGCGGCGAAACGGGTGAGACCGGCGCGGAACCGCCCGGCGGCGGCGAGGGCGGCGGCGTGCAGCTCCGGATAGCCGCCGGGCAGCCAGCAGCAATCGCAATCCTCCGGCGGGGCTTCGTCGGCGAGGGGCGAGAACAGCACGATCTCCGCCCCGGCGCGGTGCCAGGACGCGGCCAGGTGCGCGTAGAAGAAACTGAACGCGGCGTCGCGGGCGAGGGCGATGCGCTGGCCGGGGGGTGGTGATGCCAAGGCCGGGGGCATGGCCGGGGCGGCGGTGGGCGCGAAGGGGCGGGCCAGGGCCAGGATGGCATCGAGGTCGAGGCCGGCTTCGGCGCGGTCGGCGAGCATTTCCAGCAGCGCCGGGAGCCCGCCTTGCTCCTCCGCCTGCACCAGCCCGAGATGCCGCTCCGGCAGCGCGAGCCCGGCTTCCCGCGTCAGGGCGCCGAGCACCTTGATGCCGGAAGCCGCCATCGCCGTGGTGATGGCGGCGCGGTGCCGCTCGCTGCCCACCCGGTTCAGCACCACCCCGCCGATGCGGACCGCCGGATCATGCAGCGCGAAGCCGCGCGCCACCGCCGCCGCCGATTGCGACTGACCCGAGACATCCAGCACCAGCAGCACCGGCAGGCCCCAGCGCGCCGCGAGATCGGCGGCGGAACCGCGCCGTCCGGGCGGTCCGTCGCCGCCATCGAACAGCCCCATCGAGGCTTCGATCAGCAGCGTTCCGGCACCCTCCGCCGCCAGATGCGCGGTCGCGTCCAGCACCGGGCCGGGCATGCTCCAACTGTCGAGATTGCAGGATGGCAGGCCGGTGGCGGCGGCGTGGAAGCCGGGGTCGATATAATCCGGCCCGGATTTCGCCGCCCGCACCTTCACGCCGCGCCGGCGCAGCGCGGCGAGGAGGGCGAGCATCAGCGTCGTCTTGCCGGAGCCGGAGCGTGGCGCGGCGATGATGAGGGCGCTCACGCCGGGTCCGGCCAATGCAGCGCCTCCGCGGCTTCCGGCAGCAGCGCCAGCAACTGCTCCCGCACCGTCACGATCTCGCCCACCACCACCAGCACCGGGGCATGCAGCCCGGCCGTCTCGACCGCCTCGGTCAGCGCGCCGAGGGTGGAGACGACGATCCGCTGCCGCTCGGTGGTGGCGGCGGTGATGGCGGCGGCCGGGGTTTCCGGGGCGCGGCCGCCGGCGATCAGCGCCCCGGTGATCCCGGCGAGCCGGGCCAGCGCCATGTAGAGCACGATCGGCTGCCCCAGGCGGGCGACCGCCGCCCAGTCCAGCGCCTCGTGCTCCTCCGCCGCATGGCCGGTGGCGAGGATCACCGCCTGGTTGATCCCGCGCATCGTCACCGGGATCAGCGCCGCCGCGAGTCCGCCAATGCCGGCGGTGATGCCGGGGATCACCCGGAACGGAATGCCGTGTGCGGCGAGCACCAGCGCCTCCTCGCCGCCACGGCCGAACACGTAGGGGTCGCCGCCCTTCAGCCGCAGCACGCGCTTGCCTTCCCTCGCGAGCCGCACCAGCAGCGCGCCGATCTCCTCTTGCGGCAGCGCATGATCGTCGCGGCGCTTGCCGACATAAATGCGTTCCGCTTCGCGCCGCACGAGATCGACGATGCCGGGGCTGACCAGGCGATCGTAAAGCACGACATCCGCCTTCTGCATCAGGCGCAGCGCGCGGAACGTCAGGAGATCGGCTTCGCCGGGTCCGGCGCCGACGAGATAGACCTCGCCGCACGGCGGGAGGGCCGCGCCGGC
>DATJWY010000291.1:0-44641 GCA_035500775.1 Acetobacteraceae bacterium | reverse complement strand
GAGAAAATCGGCATTCCCAAGCTCCTCCGTTGCTCGGCAGCTGGAAGCTTCGCCACTGGTGGCGGTAATCTGACTAGTAACAGCTTGAAATCGCTCGCTCAAACAGGCTCTAAGAGCAGGATCGGCGCTCAAAGGAACGCCGATCCTGCTTGCTCTCATATCGCTGGTGTTGAGCGCAGTCTGCCTTCCGAGGAGGCGAATGATACAACATTATGCAAATTTTCTCCGATCCGCACATTTATTAGGCCATAAAGGCGAAATTTTGGCCAAAACTTACCGAAGCAGTGCCGGCCGTTCAGGGAGCACAGCAAAATTCGGCATTTTTATTCAAATGAAATGAAAAAATTCCTCTCTGGCATATAAATTGCCTGACATTCAACTCGTCTGGCGGCAATCGCCTCGATCGAGAGGAAGGATTCGATGAGTGAAAACGTGTCGGTCGTGATCGGCGCCCCGATCGCGGAATCGGGGACGCTGCGGAGGACTATCGACTGGAGAGGAGCCTTTTGGGTCGCAAGCGGCGTCCCGGCCCTGGTGCTGTTCTCGATCGGCGGCATTGCGGGGATGACTGGCAATCTCTCCTTCCTGATCTGGACCGCCTCGATGCTGATGGGCTTCGTGCAGTCCTTCACCTATGCCGAGATCGCCGGGCTTTTCCCGAACAAGTCAGGCGGTGCCTCGGTCTATGGCGCAGCGGCCTGGGTCCGCTACAGCAAATTCATCGCGCCGCTCTCCGTCTGGTGCAACTGGATCGCTTGGTCGCCGGTCCTTTCACTCGGCTGTTCGATCGCGGCGGCCTATGTGCTGAACGCCTTTGCGCCCATCCCCACGGCAGCCTCGCCCGAAGTCGTGCAGTGGGTCGCCCAGCATGGCGCCAGCATCGCCGGTTCCCAGTCCGACAAGGTGAATGCCGCGATCGCCGTGCTGACGCCTGCGATCCGCAACTGGACGCTGTTCAGCCACACGCTCGGCCCGGTTGGCTTCTCACTCAACGCGACGTTCTTCATCGGCGTGGCGATCATGCTGATCGTGTTCGCGATCCAGCATCGCGGCATTCTCGGCACCGCCAAGCTCCAGAAATGGATCGGGCTTCTCGTCATCATACCGATGCTGATCTGCGGCGTGGTGCCCTTGCTCAACGGCCACGTGAATTTCAGTAACTATTCCCCGCTGGTGCCGCTCGCTTCCGCCGGCGCGGCGGCTCCGGGCCACTGGAACGTTCCGGGCTGGACTCTCGTGCTTGGCGGCATGTTCATCGCTGCCTGGTCCACCTATGGCTTCGAGACGGCGGTTTGCTATACAAGCGAGTTTCGCAATCCTGGCACCGACACGTTCAAGGCCATCTTCTATTCCGGGCTGCTCTGCCTCGCGCTTTACATCCTGGTGCCGTTCACCTTCCAGGGTGCGCTCGGCCTGACCGGCATGCTTGACCCCTCGATCGGCGACGGATCAGGCGTTGCCAGCGCAATGGCGGGGATGATCGGCGGCGGCGCCTTCCTGCAGTCGATCATGGTCATGCTGATGATCCTGGCGCTCATGCTCTCGATCATGACCGCGATGGCCGGCTCCTCGCGCACCCTCTACCAGGGCTCGGTGGATGGCTGGCTGCCGCGCTATCTCAGCCATGTGAACGAGCACGGCGCGCCGACACGCGCCATGTGGACCGACCTCATCTTCAACCTCTTGCTCCTCGCCGTCGCCTCGACCGATGCGACCAGCTTCTTCTTCATCCTTGCCGTTTCGAACTGCGCCTACATCATCTTCAACTTCCTCAACCTCAACGCCGGGTGGATCCACCGCGTCGATTCCGGCAAGACGCGCCGCCCCTACAAGGCGCCGACCTGGCTCCTCGGGCTCGGCAGCATCTTCGCCTTCGTAAACGCGGCCTTCATGGGCGCGGGCGCGAAGACCTGGAACCCGCAGGCTCTCTGGGCCGGGTTCATCGCGGCGCTGTTGATCATTCCGGTCTTCTGCTTCCGCCACTATGTCCAGGACCGGGGCAAGTTCCCCGAGCGGATGCTCGAGGATCTGCATGTCGGCGGCTCGGGCGACATCACCACCAAGCGCGCCGGTATCCTGCCGTACCTGACCCTGGCGGGCGGGATCGCGGTGGTGCTGCTCAGCAACTGGTTCTTCAAGCTGAGCTAAAGCAAGATGGGTTCAGGTGCCTCCACCTGAGCCCATAAACTTTCTCACCAAAACAAACACTTGGGGCGTGATGCGTGAACGCATCGCGCCCCAGGCCTGTTTCCGGGCGCCTCCCCCTGCGGGTCGGCGGCGAATGGGCTATGCTCCCCGGGCCTGCAGGCAGACGGAGCCGCCATGAACCCGGTCCTCATCGTTCTCGTCGCCATCATCGCCCTGATCCTGCTGCGCGCCATCCGCCTGTTGCAGGAATGGCGGCGCGCCGTGGTGCTGCGCCTTGGCCGGTTCCATGCGGTGAAGGGGCCGGGGCTGTTCCTGGTGATCCCGATCATCGACCAGGTCGCGTTCGTCATCGACATGCGCATCCAGACCACCAGCATCACTGCCGAGCAGGCGCTGACCAAGGACACGGTGGCGGTCGGCGTGGATGCCATCGTGTTCTGGCAGGTGGAGGACCCACGCGCCGCGGCGATCAACATCGCCAATTACGCCGAGGCGATCGACCGCGTCGCCCAGACCAGCCTGCGCGAGATGATCGGCTCGACCGAGCTGTCCCGTCTGCTCTCCGACCGCAAGATGGCTGATCAGCAATTGCGCGAGGCCATCGCCGCCAAGACGGCCAGTTGGGGCGTCGGGGTGCGCTCGGTGGAGATCCGCGACGTGGCGATCCCGGATGCGCTGCAGGACGCGATGAGCCGGCAGGCCCAGGCCGAGCGGGAGCGCGCGGCGCGGGTGACGCTCGCCTCGGCGGAGCAGGACATCGCGCGCCAGGTGCTTGACGCGGCCGCGCTCTACGAGCGCAATCCGGTGGCGCTGCAATTGCGGCAGATGAACCTGCTCTACGAGATGAACAAGGAGCGCGGCACCACCGTGCTCATCCCGACCGACATGGCGAGCGCACTCGGGGCGCTGATGACCCGGGAAAAGGCATCGTAAACAGTTGGGGGTCTGGGGCCTCAAGGCCCCAGTGGGGGTGCAGGGGGCGGAGCCCCCTGGCCTTCAAGCCCGTCTCTTGGTCTTGGCCGTCATTTTCGGCAGCAGCGGCGCCAGGAACCGCCCCGTATGGCTTTCCGGCGCGGCCGCGATGGTTTCCGGCGTGCCGGCGGCAACGATGCGTCCGCCGCCATCGCCGCCTTCCGGACCGAGATCGAGGATCCAGTCGGCGGTCTTGATGACCTCCAGATTATGCTCGATCACCACGACGCTGTTGCCCTGATCGACCAGCGCGTGCAGCACCTCCAGCAGCTTGCGCACATCCTCGAAATGCAGCCCGGTGGTCGGCTCGTCGAGGATGTAGAGCGTGCGTCCGGTCGCCCGCCGCGCCAGTTCCTTCGCCAGCTTGATCCGCTGCGCCTCGCCGCCGGAGAGCGTCGTCGCCTGCTGGCCGAGGGCGACATAGCCGAGGCCGACGCGTTGCAGGATGGTGAGCCGGTCATTGATGCGGCTGACCGCGCTGAAATAGGGCAGGGCCTCATCGACCGTCATCGCCAGCACCTCGGCGATCGACTTGCCCCGGAACTTCACCTCCAGCGTCTCGCGGTTGTAGCGCGCGCCCTTGCAGGCGTCGCAGGTCACGAAAACGTCGGGCAGGAAGTGCATCTCGATCTTGATGACGCCGTCGCCCTGGCAGGCCTCGCAGCGCCCGCCCTTGACGTTGAAGCTGAAGCGGCCGGGCTTGTAGCCGCGCGCGCGGCTTTCCGGCAGCTCGGCGAACCAGTCGCGGATCGGCGTGAACAGATCGGTGTAGGTCGCGGGATTGGAGCGCGGCGTGCGGCCGATCGGCGACTGATCGATGTCGATGATCTTGTCGAGCAGTTCCAGCCCGTCGATGCGCTCATGCGGCGCCGGCGCCTCGCCCGAGCCCATCAGCCGGCGTGAGGCGGCCTTGAACAGCGTGTCGATGACGAGGGTGGATTTGCCGCCGCCGGAGACGCCGGTGACGCAGGTGAAGGTGCCGAGCGGGATCTCCGCCGTCACGTCCTTGAGGTTGTTGCCGCGCGCGCCGATCACCCGGAGCATGCGTTTCGGGTCCACCGGACGGCGTTGCGCCGGCACCTCGATCCGCTTGCGGCCGGAGAGATAGGCGCCGGTGACCGACTCCGGATTCGCCTCCACTTCCTCCGGCGTGCCCTCGGCGATGACGTTGCCGCCATTGATGCCGGCGCCCGGCCCCATGTCGATCAGGTGGTCGGCGGCGCGGATCGCGTCCTCGTCATGCTCCACCACGAGCACGGTGTTGCCGAGCGCCTTCAGCCGCCGGAGCGTGCCGAGCAGGCGTTCATTGTCGCGCTGGTGCAGGCCGATCGAGGGTTCGTCCAGTACGTAGAGCACGCCGGTCAGGCCCGAGCCGATCTGGCTCGCGAGCCGGATGCGCTGGCTCTCGCCGCCGGAGAGCGTGGTCGAGCCGCGCGCCAGGCTGAGATAGTCGAGGCCGACATCGACCAGGAAGCGCAGCCGCTCGTTGATCTCGCGCAGGATGCGGCGGGCGATCTCCTGCCGCTGCGGGGTCAGCGTCGTGTCCACGGTCGCGAACCAGTCGAGGGCGCGGCTGATCGAGAGGTCGCTCGCCTCGGCGATGGTGCTGCCCGCGACCTTGACCGCCAGCGCCTCCGGCTTGAGCCGCGCGCCGTGGCAGACGGCGCAGGGTTTCTCCGCCTGGTAGCGCGACAACTCCTCCCGCACCCAGGCGCTGTCCGTCTCCTGCCAGCGGCGCCGCAGGTTCTTCAGCACCCCCTCGAATTCCTTCTCGACGGCGTAGGAGCGGACGCCGTCCTTGTAGGTGAAGCTGATCTCCTCCTCGGTGCCGTTCAGGATCGCGTCGCAGACCCGCGCCGGAAGGTCGCGCCAGGGCGTCCGGGTGCTGACCTTGAAGTGGCGGGCGAGGCAGGCCAGGGTCTGGTCGTAATACTCGCTCTTATTGCCGGACCAGGGGGCGATGGCGCCCTCGGCGAGGCAGCGGCGCTCATCCGGCACCACCAGGGCGGGGTCGAAGAATTGCTCGACGCCGAGCCCGTCGCAGGCCGGGCAGGCGCCATGCGGCGAGTTGAAGCTGAACAGGCGCGGCTCGATCTCCTCGATGGTGAAGCCGCTGACCGGGCAGGCGAAACGGCTGGAGAACACGGTGCGCTCGCCGGTATCCGCGTTCTCGGCATAGATCACACCGTCTTCCACCAGGCCGAGACCGGTTTCCAGGCTGTCGGCGAGGCGCTGCGCCAGGCCCTCGCGGACGACGACGCGGTCCACCACCGCCTCCACCGTGTGCTTGAGCTTGCGGTTGAGGGCCGGGACCTCGCCGATCTCGTAGAGCTTGCCGTCCACCTTGGCGCGGGTGAAGCCGCGGCGCTGCAGTTCGGCGAGTTCCTTGCGGTATTCGCCCTTGCGGTCCCGTACCACCGGGGCGAGCAGCAGCAGCCGCGTGCCCTCCGGCATGGCCATGATGCGGTCCACCATCTGGCTCACCGTCTGCGCCTCGATCGGCAGGCCGGTTGCCGGCGAATACGGCACCCCGGCCCGCGCCCAGAGCAGGCGCATGTAGTCGTGGATCTCGGTGACGGTGCCGACGGTGCTGCGCGGGTTGCGGCTGGTGGTCTTCTGCTCGATGGAAATGGCGGGGGAGAGGCCCTCGATGCTGTCCACATCCGGCTTGCCCATCAGCTCCAGGAACTGGCGGGCATAGGCGGAAAGGCTCTCGACATAGCGGCGCTGCCCCTCGGCATAGATCGTGTCGAAGGCCAGGGAGGATTTGCCGGAGCCGGAGAGGCCGGTGATGACGGTCAGGCTGTCGCGCGGGATCGCGACGTCGACGTTCCTGAGGTTGTGCTCGCGCGCGCCGCGGACATGGATGAAACCGGCCAAAACGTGATCTCCCCCGGAGTCAGAGCAGCCTCGGCCTGACGGGAATCGGGCTGGTTGATGACGATGTGCGCCCTATCAAAGACCCGGTGCGGTGGCCTTGGGCAGGGTGAAAATGCGCCAGAGGGACGTGGCCGCTGAAGGAAGGCCAGGGCGCTGCCCTGGACCCGCCAAAGGGCGGAGCCCTTTGGAAACCCACTCGATTGGGGGCAACCGGCGTCGTATGCTGGCAGGGACAAGCCCCGGAACACCGGGGCGACAGGATGAGGTTTGGTATGGCCGGCAGCGTGAACAAGGTAATTCTGGTGGGCAATCTGGGGCGCGACCCGGAAGTGCGGAACACGCAGGACGGCCAGAAGATCGTTCAGCTCTCCCTCGCGACCAGCGAGACCTGGAACGACCGGGCCTCCGGCGAGCGCAAGGAGCGCACCGAGTGGCACCGCGTGGTGATCTTCAATGAGCGTCTGGCAGATGTGGCCGAACGGTTCCTGCGCAAGGGGAGCAAGGTCTATGTCGAAGGGTCGTTGCAGACCCGGAAATGGACCGACCAGTCCGGCCAGGAGAAGTACACGACGGAAGTTGTACTTGGAAAATTCCGCGGCGAGCTGACCATGCTGGATGGCCGCGGTGAAGGCGGCGGCGAGGGCGGCGGTGGCTACGGCGGCGCGGGCGGCGGTGGCGGTGCGCCGCGTGGCGGCCGCTCCGGCGGCGGTGCCGGCGGCCAGCAGCGCGGTGGTGGTGGCGGCGGCGGCGCGCCGTCCTGGGAGCCGCCGTCGGGCGGGGATCTGGACGACGAAATTCCCTTCTGACGCCTTCGGGGGGCGGCGAACAGGCCGCCCCCACGGCCCGCCTGACCACAGCCACGGGCCTGCGGAACTCTTCACCGAATCGCGGTGGGTGCGACGGGGAACCGGCCCGTTATCCGGGGCTCGTTCTTTCCCCTGCCGGGTGCCGCATCCGGCCTCCCAACGGACCGGAGGGCGTACCGCCCGTGAAAGCGTCGATCCCACGCCGGCTCGTCCGGACGCTCTGCCTGTTCGCGCTCACGCTGTCCTGGCCGCTCGCCGCCGCCGCGCTAGCGGAGGCGGCCGAGCCGGTGATCGGCGTCAACATCGTCAACCCGCAATGGCTGCCGGAGGCGCGGCAGGATCAGCTCCTGGCCACGCTCAGGGCAAACGGCGTCCAGGTGATCCGGGTGCCGTTGCTGGCGCCGTACGACCGCATCAGCCGCTTCATCGTCCAGGCGAACGCGGCCGGCATCCGGACGGTGCTGAACGTCTATCCGAGCAGCGACTCGTTCCGCCCCGATGCCAAGCGGCGCCCGCCCGTGCCGGACAAGCCCTGGATCTATGCGGCGCGCGGGCTTTCCGGCGTCGATCCGGAGCGATTCCGCGCCTTCTTCGCCGCGTATTTCAGCCAGATGGAGGCGCGGGGCGTCGTCTTCGCCGGGTTGGAACTGGGCAACGAGATCAACTGGACGCCGTTCAACGGGGATTTCCCGTATCCCGGCGAGGGGCGTGTGTTCGGTGAGGCGGATCTGGAGCGCGATCCGGAAGCCCGGATCGTCGCCGCCGGATATCAGGTTTATCTGCGCCTGCTCGCGGTGATGAAGGAGGTCCGGGATTCGTCGCGGCTCAACCGGGCGACGCCGCTTATCTCGGCGGGGCTGGCCGATCCGGGACGGGAAGGGGCACGGCCAGGGCCGGATGCGGTCGCGGTCGGCGCGACGCTGCGCTACCTGCGGCGCCAGGGACTCGACCGATTCGTCGACGCGTACGCGGTGCATCTCTATCCGGCGGTGCAGGTGTCGCCGGAGCGGCGTCGCACGCATCTGCGGGATGAGCTGATGGCGGCTTGCGGCACGGATGGCGGCAAGCCGTGCTGGATCACCGAATGGGGGCTGCCGGCGGCCGGCAAGGATTGCCCGGAAGACGATTCGCCCCGTACGCCGCTGATGCGGGAGATGCGGGAGGATTTCCGCGCGCTGGCGCGAGAGGGGCGGCTGACCGGGCTGATCTATTACCCCTGGGAGGACCGGACCAACGGCATCTATCGCTGCGGCGCGCTGACCGAGGCCGGGCGGCTGGCACTGGCGCCGCTCGCGGACGGGCCTTAAAATAGCGGGGTCGCGGCACGGCCGCGTGGGAGCGCGGCTGTGCCGGCTCCGCGCGGCGGCCCTCCGCCGCCTGCTATGGCGCCCCGGTGCGTACCGGGCTAAACCATCCCGTCTAAATACCCTCCAGAGATCTGCGTGAGCGATACACACGACCAGCCGGAAACACCGGGCCCGACCGATATGATCCCGGTCACCCTCGAGGAGGAGATGCGACGCTCCTACCTCGACTATGCCATGTCGGTGATCGTCAGCCGCGCCCTGCCTGATGTGCGGGACGGGCTGAAGCCGGTGCACCGGCGCATTCTCTATGCCATGCAGGAAGCCGGCTACACGCCGGACAAGCCGTATCGCAAATCGGCCCGCGTGGTCGGCGAGGTGATGGGTAAATACCATCCGCACGGCGACGCCGCGATCTACGACGCCATGGTGCGCATGGCGCAGCCTTTCTCCATGCGCTTGCCCCTGATCGACGGCCAGGGCAATTTCGGTTCGGTGGACGGCGATCCGCCGGCGGCGATGCGCTACACCGAGGCGCGGCTCGCCCGCTCCGCCGCCTACCTGCTCGCCGATATCGACAAGGATACGGTCGATTTCAGCCCGAACTACGATGAGAGCGAGCATGAGCCGCGGGTGCTGCCCGCGAGCTTCCCCAATCTGCTCATCAATGGCGCGGCCGGCATCGCCGTTGGCATGGCGACCAACATCCCGCCCCATAATCCGGGCGAGATCATCGACGCCACCCTGGCGCTGATCGCCGACCCGGCGACCAGCCTCGAAGAGCTGATGCGCATCGTGCCGGGGCCGGATTTCCCCACCGGCGGCATCATTCTCGGCCGTTCCGGCATCCGCTCCGGCTTCGAGACCGGTCGCGGCTCCGTCATCGTGCGGGCGCGCGCCGAGATCGAGGAAGTGCGGCGGGACCGGCAGGCGATCATCGTCACCGAGATCCCGTTCCAGGTGAACAAGGCCACGCTGCTCGAACGCATCGCCGAGCTGGTGCGCGCCAAGCAGATCGAGGGCATCGCCGACCTGCGCGACGAGAGCGACCGCTCCGGCATGCGCATGGTGATCGAGCTGAAGCGCGACGCGACGCCGGAAGTGGTGCTGAACCAGCTCTACCGCTTCACCCAGCTGCAGACGAGTTTCGGCGTCAACATGCTGGCGCTGGATGGCGGCCGGCCGCGCCTGATGGGCCTCAAGGACGCGCTGCAGAGCTTCATCACCTTCCGCGAGGAGGTGATCCTGCGCCGCAGCCGGTTCGAGCTGATGAAGGCGCGCGAGCGGGCGCATTTGTTGGTCGGGCTTGCCATCGCCGTCGCCAATATCGACGCCGTGATCCGCCTGATCCGCGAGAGCCCGGACGCCGCGACCGCGCGCGCCGCGCTGATGCAGCGGGATTGGCCGGCTGGCGACATCGCGCCGCTGCTGCAACTGATCGACGATGCCGGCAATATCATCGTTCCGGGCGAGGGCGGCGGCACCGTGCGGCTGACCGAGGCGCAGGCGCGCGGCATCCTGGAACTGCGGCTGCAGCGCCTGACCGGGCTGGAGCGCGAGAAGATCCAGCAGGAACTGAGCGAGGTTGCCCGCCGCATCGCCGAGCTGCTGGAGATCATCGGCAGCCGTCCGCGCCGGATGGAGGTGATGTGCGCGGAGCTGGCCGCCGTTCGTGCCGAAATCGCCTCGCCGCGCCAGACCGCGATTGTCGATGCCGTGGCGGATCAGGATGATGAGAGCCTGATCGAGCCGGGGCAGATGGTCGTCACCATCACCCGCGACGGCTTCATCAAGCGCACCGCGCTGGAGATCTTCCGGGCGCAGAATCGCGGCGGCCGCGGCCGCACCGCCGCCGGCACCCGCGGCGACGACATCGTCACCCGCAGCTTCAATGCCCATACGCATCAATGGGTGTTGTTCTTCTCCTCGGGCGGCAAGGCGTTCCGCGAGAAGGTCTGGCGCCTGCCGGAAGCGAGCCCGACGGCGAAGGGGCGGGCGCTCGTCAACCTGCTGCCGGAACTCGGCGGCGACCACGTCACGACGGTGCTGCCGCTGCCGCAGGACGAGGCGCTGTGGGAGAGCCTGCATCTCGTCTTCGCGACGGCGAGCGGCAATGTGCGGCGGAACAAGCTCTCCGATTTCCGCAACGTGCGCTCCTCCGGCCTCATTGCCATGAAGCTGGAAGAGGGCGACCGGCTGATCGGCGTCGCCACCTGCCGCGACGGCGATGACGTGCTGCTCTCGACCCGGCTCGGGCGTTGCCTGCGCTTTCAGATCAGCGACGAGACGTTGCGCGTCTTCGCCGGGCGGGAAAGCGCCGGCGTGCGCGGCATCCGGCTCGCCGCCGGGGACGAGGTGAACAGCCTCTCCGTGCTCCGCCATGTCGATGCCGGCACCGAGGAGCGGGTCGCCTATCTGCGCCATGCCGCCGCGCGCCGGCGCAATGGTGGCTACGAGGACGAGGCGGTCGAGGTCGCGGCGGAAGGCGACGAGGAGGCGGCGGAGGTGTCGCTGAGCCCGGAGCGCGTGACCGAGTTGGAGACGGCTGAGGAGATCCTGCTGACCGTCACCAATGGCGGGTTCGGCAAGCGGTCCTCGGCCTATGACTACCGGGTGACCGGGCGCGGCGGGCAGGGGATCACCAATATCGTGCTCGCGCCACGCAACGGCACCGAGGTCGTCGCGACCCTGCCGGTGCGGCGAGGTGACGACGTCATGCTCGTGACGGATGCTGGACGGCTGATCCGTGTCCCGGCGGACCAGGTACGCATCACGGCCCGGCAGACCATGGGCGTGACGCTGTTCCGCCTCGGCGAGGGGGAACATGTGACCAGCGTGTTCCCGGTGCTTGAAGACGACCCGATCGCGAACGAGGAACTCCAGGATGGCTGAACCCACCCCGGCGCCGCGCTGCCGTACCGGTCTTTACCCCGGCACGTTCGATCCGGTCACCAATGGGCATCTCGACATCATCGGCCGTGCCACCCGCCTCGTGGACCGGCTGGTGATCGGGGTCGCGACCAATATCGGCAAGGGACCGATCTTCCCGCTGGAGGAGCGGGTGGAACTGGTTCAGGCGGAATGCGAGGCCGTGGCCGCCCGCACCGGCACGCTGATCGAGGTGCGCTGCTTCAGCTCGCTGCTGGTCGACTTCGCCCACAGCGTGGGGGCGAGCGTGGTCATCCGCGGTTTGCGCGCCGTCTCCGATTTCGACTACGAGTTCCAGATGGCGGGAATGAATTACCGCCTCGACTCGCATATCGAGACGGTGTTCCTGATGGCGAGCGAGCGCCATCAGTTCATCTCCTCCCGGTTCGTCAAGGAGATCGCTCGTCTCGGCGGCGATATTTCCTCTTTCGTGCCGCCGCTGACCCTGGAGCGCACCTTGGCCCGGGTCAGAGAGGAGCAGGAGTAGGAGGCCGATCACGGTTTTCGCCCAAGGACCGCACATAGGGGCCGCATACCGGGCCGCGCCCGGATGACCGGTCTCGGCTGATGGCGGGCGGGCGAACCAGGCCGGCCCGAGCGGCGGGGTGACGCCCCTTTTTCACCTTTCACTTGACCCGGGGGCGGGCCATCTCAGCGTCCGGCCGTTCTTCCTTCCCCGGGGAATGGAGCCGAAGTCATGAAACGACGTTTTCTGTTTGCAACCCTGGCCCTTTTGGCGATTGGAGTTCCGATGTCCCAGACCGCTTCCGCGCAGTCCGCGCCGGCCGACCCGGAAAACACCATCTACATGGATCTGAAGGACGGGCGGGTGGTCATCCAGCTGCGTCCGGATCTCGCGCCGAAGCATGTGGAGCGGGTCAAGGTGCTTTGCCGCCAGGGCTTCTATGACGGGACGCCGTTCCATCGCGTGATCGAGGGCTTCATGGCGCAGGGCGGCGACCCGACCGGGACCGGCTCCGGCGGCAGCAAGCTGCCGGATCTGCCGGCCGAGTTCACCAATGACGCCCGCTTCGTGCGCGGCACGGTCGGCGCCGCCCGCACCTCCGACCCGAACAGCGCCAACTCCCAGTTCTTCATCATGTTCGCGCCGGCGCCGAGCCTGGACGGGCAGTACACGATCTGGGGCCAGGTGGTGAGCGGTATGGAATTCGTCGACCACATCAAGCGCGGTGATGGCGCGAACGGCATGGTGCAGAACCCGGACCGGATCGTGCACATGCGCGTTGCCGCGGATGTGAAGGGCTGATTTTGACCGGCGGAGCGGCCCGTGCATTGGGCCGCTCCGCCATAATCTTACGCCAGGTTGCATTCCCGGCTTGACCTTGGAGGCAGCTTGGCGTTCATGCCCCTTCTGATCCCTTGTGGACTTGTGAGCCCGTAGCTCAGTCGGTAGAGCACGTGACTTTTAATCATGGGGTCGTGGGTTCGAATCCCACCGGGCTCACCATGGAATTTCAGAGGGTTGGCGCGCATTCTGTCCGCTTGGTGCGGCCTTCGGGTTTCGTCGGAGCTTCACCATTGGCCCCGACAGAACCGAACGGTGCCGAACCAAAAGACGGCTTCCCCACCCATCAGCGCATGCAAGCCCTGGATTCCATGGGTAGGACAGCGCTCCTGAAAAACAAATGGAATAACGCGTCGCGTAATCTGCCCCGATCTTACGTGGCCGAGGAGAATAAGCATGGTGGAGAACATGCGGCACGAGATGACCGATGGGCACATCAGCGTCACGGTGCAGGCGCAGGGCGGCGAGCTTTGCTCGCTGCGCGACGCGCAGGCGGGCGAGTTGCTCTGGCAAGCGGGCCCCGCTTGGCCGCGGCATGCGCCGGTGCTGTTTCCGATCGTCGGGCGCCTCAGGGACGACACCCTCCGGCATAACGGGCGCAGCTACCGCCTGACGCAGCATGGCTTTGCCCGCGATCGGCTGTTTGCCTGGGAGGAACGGGACGGCACCTCCTGCCGGCTGGTGCTGGAGGACGACGCGGCGACGCGCTCGGTCTTCCCCTTCGCATTCCGGTTGGAGCTACGCTACGCGGTGGCGGGGGGCATGCTCCGCGTGGGGTACCGCGTGGTCAACACAGGCGATACCGCGCTGCCGGCCTCGCTCGGGGCGCATCCCGCCTTCTGCTGGCCGCTGGCGCCGGGAGTGGCGCCCGAGAAGCACTGGCTGGAATTTGCCGTCGACGAGCCGGCGTCAGTACGGCGGCTACAGGAAGGGCTGCTCCGGCCAGACCCGGAGCCGACGCCGATCAGGGGACGGGTGTTGCCGCTGGAGCCCGCGCTCTTCGCAACGGATGCGCTGATCCTGGATCGGCCTGCGAGCCGTTCGCTGCGCTACGTCGCACCGGGAGCGGTGGAGCTTGAACTGGGTTGGGAAGGCTTCACGCAGCTCGGATTGTGGTCGCGCGCAGGCGGCGCGTTCCTGTGCATCGAGCCTTGGTACGGGATGGCCGATCCCGTCGGCTTCGACGGGGAATTCACCGACAAGCCAGGGGTTATGCTGGTCGCACCCGGGAAGTCGTGGGAGGTTGGATGGTGGGTGCGGGTCGGGGTGGGTTAAGCCGCCGTGAAATGCTGGCATGACACCCGGCCATAGCGAACACGCCAGGCCGGATCATCCCTGGAGGCTCCGGCCAGTGACACCTCCCGATAGGCTGTCTCGCCGGAATGAGCGTCCGCGGCATTCCGCTCATTCCGGCTCGCCTAATGCGAAAGCAAGGAGTCTTTCCGCACGAACATCAGGTTGGGGTTGATCCAGGAATACAATGCGTAACCCAGCTCATTGAGACTCTTCACGACCTGATTCTCGGCGAGCGTGCCACTGGTCGCATCCATGACCTCAACGAGCACCACCCTCGGTCTGTGCCTGGAAAAATCGTTGGCGTTGATGATCTCTATGTCGAGCCCTTCGGCATCGATCGAGAGAATCTCGAACGGATGCCCCTGCAGGTACAGGTCCAGCACCGTATCGAGGCGGGACAGGGTCACGGGAACCTCGCGCGGCGTGATGCCTGTCTGTTTGGCCGCGTATGCCGCGGCTTCGGCATCAAGCGTGTTCCAGACCGAGGGGGTGCCGAACAGGAAGAACGTACTGGCCCCGTCCACGGGTGAGATGGCGAGTTCCAGATTCGTGTCGCGCGGTCTTACTTTGTCGAAGATGCGCTTGGAGCCGGGGGGCGGGTCGATATTTATCCCGTGCCAGCCTTTCTTGTAGAACAGATAGCTGTTGGAGAAAGTGATCGGCCGGAACGCTCCGATGTCCACGATGCAGCCTGCGTCAACGGATATGTTTCGCTCCGACGCAAGGCGGTCATAGTAGGACAGGATGTGCACATCCTCCCCGAACTGGGAGTAGCTGCGTTTTCGGCGATACAGGCCGCTGACATGTTCAAGCAGCGCCGTGCCCTTCACCAACCGCGATGCGGCCTCTCTCGGCGACGCCGACCCGAAGAACGGCATCGTGGCGCGTGGGCCTGAGCGCAATTCAGGAATGCGCATCTCGGCTTGCCTCGCTGGCTGTTCTTGTTCACGAAAATCGGGGCCGTTTTAGGCTCTTGGGCGAGCGTAACGGTTCACCAAGGCTGACATGGCGCATCATGGTCAGTCTGACCAAAGCACAACTTGGTGACGCGGCAGATGTAGTCGGCATATCATTACGAATTAGCACCAATGTTGCAAAGCAAAACTTCAGATTCGTACGGAACGATATCATATCAATGTTGGTTGAATTTAGCGCAATATCCAGGGCTTACATTGCCGATCCGGCGTGGCGATGCCTGCGATCGTTCCGCCGGGGCCTGCTGGCCGTACGCCACGTCGATCCGCCGCATGCAGGCGCGGATTAGACCATGATTGCCTGATATTGAAGCGCAGAGACTTGGGGCTTTCCCTCCGTGGCCATTCCACCGCTCCTGCGGAGCGGCGGAACCTTGGGCCACTCCGCCCCAAACCCCACTGGGGCCTTGAGGCCCCAGACCCCGATATGTTTTTACAACGAATGAAGTAATGGGCGAATGAAGTAATGGGGGTCCGGGGCCGTACGGCCCGTCGTGCGCAAGCACGCCTTCGCGTGACGGGGCACAGGGACCGCGCCCTTGGCCTTCCTCTGGATCAACCTAAAGCTATCATACTCTACCGCGCTGCCGTGCCCGGTGGCGAGCAGGGGCGCCAGCGACCCCCAATACCCAGGCGCCGCTCGGCGCGCCGGCAATGACTCAGACCGGCGGCACCAGTACCGTGACGGTGGCGAGCGCGGCGATGCCTTCGCCGCGTCCGGTGAAGCCGAGCCGCTCCGTCGTGGTGGCCTTCACCGAGATCCGCCCGACCGGGACGTTCAGCAGATCGGCGAGCCGCGCCCGCATCGCCTCGGCATGCGGCGCGATCTTCGGGCGCTCACAGATCAGCGTGACATCGGCATTGGAAAGCACGCCACCGCGCGCGGCGATGCGCTCCGCCGCGTGGCGCAGGAAGCGGGCACTGTCCGCGTCCTTCCAGGTCGCCTCGCTCGGCGGGAAGTGCCGGCCAATATCGCCCTCGGCCAGCGCGCCATAGATCGCGTCGCACAGCGCATGGATGCCGACATCGGCGTCGGAATGCCCGGCGAGTCCGCGCTCATGCGGCACGGTGACGCCGCAGAGGATCAGTGGCCGGCCTTCCGTCAGCACATGGACATCGTATCCGGTCCCGGAGCGCGGCAGCAGGGAAGCGGTCAGCATGCGGTCGAGGCGCACCAGATCTTCCTCCGTTCCTGGGCGGATATTGTCTTCCGAACCGGGCAGCAGGGCCACGGCATGTCCGGCTTGCTCGAACAGATCGAGCAGATCCGCCTCATCCGGCGCGGCGCGGAGCAGGGCGAGCAGGGTCGGGAAATGGAAGCCCTGCGGCGTTTGCAGGCGATAGAGCCCGCGCTCGGTGACCGAGGCGCCGCCGCCATCCGGCCGCACGCGGCGCACGGGATCGGTGACGGCGAGGGCAGGGGCGGCGGCCCGGTAGGAGCGGAGCGCCTCCAGCAGGGTGGGCACCGTGCCGGCCGGGATCAGCGGTCGCGCCGCGTCATGGATCAGCACGAGTTCCGGCTGTTCCGCCGCCAGCGCCTCGGCGGCGGCGCGCAGGGTGGCGAGTGGCGAGCCGGCCTCGGCCACCGGCGGCAGATGGCCGATGCCGGAGAGCGCGGCCTCGATGGCGGCGACGTCGCCGACCGGCAGCAGCCAGCTGACGCTCGGCGCCAGCGAAGCGGCCGCCAGGCGCAGCGCGGGCAGGCCGGCCACCGGCAGGAAGGCGTCGGGGGTGGGCGGGCGGATCTGGCGGGCGCCCGGGGCAGGCTCGCCGGCGAGGAGGATGGCGGCTGTTCGCATGGGCGGTGGAATGCGTCAGCGGCGGTCGCGCGTCAATGCGCGCGTGACCCGTCATGCGCCCGTGCGCGCGTGTCTCAACCAGAAGGCGTGCGGCCCGCTGGCACGGAGATCTCCGGTATGGACAGAAAGAATCATGCCAGAGACGGGGAAACGGGCGGTGAACGGGATTGCACCGTTGCGTCGGACCGTTTAGTCTGCCCAAATCATGGGCAATACAATCGATTCCGGGGCACTTCCGCCAGTTACGCTGGGTACGGGAGTTGTCATCGACACGCCGGTTATCCTGGCGCCCATGTCCGGGGTAACGGATCTGCCGTTCCGCCGGCTGGCGAACCGGCTCGGCACCGGCATGGTGGTGTCGGAGATGATCGCCTCCTGGGCGATGGTGCGCGAGAACCGGGCCACGCTGCGCATGGCGGAGATGACCGAGGGCGACGGCCCGAAGGCAATCCAGCTCGCCGGCTGCGAGCCCGCGGCGATGGCGGAAGCGGCCCGGATCGCGGTGGATCGCGGCGCGACCGTGGTCGATATCAATTTCGGCTGCCCGGTGAAGAAAGTGGCGGTCGGCCAGCAGGCCGGCTCGGCGCTGATGCGGGACGAGGCGGCCGCGGCGCGCATCCTGGAAGCGACGGTGCAGGCCGTGAACGTGCCGGTCACGCTGAAGATGCGCATGGGCTGGGACCATGCCAGCCTGAACGCGCCGCGCCTCGCCCGGATCGCGGAATCCTGCGGCATCCGGCTCGTCACCGTGCATGGCCGGACGCGCCAGCAATTCTATACCGGCACGGCCAACTGGGATTTCGTCGCCGAGGTGAAGCAGGCGGTCGGCATCCCGGTGATCGTCAACGGCGACATCCTGACCGAGGACGACGCCGCCGAGGCGCGTCGCCGCTCGGGCGCGGACGGGGTGATGATCGGCCGCGGCTGCTATGGCCGCCCCTGGTTCCCGGGCATGGTTGCCCATTTTCTGCGCACCGGCACCCGCCTGCCGGAGCCGTCCCTCGGGGAGCAGAAGGTCATCCTGCTCGACCATTACCGCGCCATGCTGAGCCATTTCGGCCGCATCCCCGGTCTGCGCCTCGCCCGCAAGCATGTCTCCTGGTACTCGCGCGGCCTGCATGGCTCCGCGGAATTCCGCGCCACCGTCAACCGGCTGGACGAGCCGGAGGCGGTCGAGCGCCTGATCGACAGTTTCTATGACCCGCTGATCGAACGCGGCGTCACCCGCACCATCTGCACGCCCGAGCCGGAGGCAGCCGCCGCATGAAGAGGCCCTTTGCCCTGAGCCGGCTCGCCATCGTGGCGCGCAACCCGGAAAAGCCGCCACCCGACGCGGCGGCGACGCTCTCCGCGCTGCCGGTCCCGACCGTGCTGCTCGACCACGACAATCGTTTCCGCGCCGCCAACCCGGCGGCGGAGCAGTTCTTCGGGATCTCCCTGTCGCAGCTCCGCGCGCTGGCGCTGACCGATCTGGTGCCGGCGGATAACCCTGTCTTCCTGCTGATCGAGCAGGCGCGGGCGCACGATGTCACCATCTCGGAATACGACCTGACGCTGGAAAGCCCGCGTCTCTCCAAGCGCGGCATCACCGTCCAGGGCACCACCGTGCCGGAGGAGCCGGGCTCGGTGCTGCTGTGCTTCCAGGACACCTCCGCCGCCCGCGCGCTCGACCGGCAGATGACCTTCCGCAGCGCCGCCCGCTCGGTTTCCGGCATGGCGGCGATCCTCGCGCATGAGGTGAAGAACCCGCTCTCCGGCATACGCGGGGCGGCGCAATTGCTGGAGAACACGGTCTCGCCGCAGGACCGGGAACTCGCCGAGCTGATCCGCGACGAGGCCGACCGCATCCGCGCCCTGGTCGATCGCATGGAGATGTTCGGCGAGAAGCCTGTGGAGCGGCGGGCCGTCAACATCCATCGCGTGCTGGAGCATGTCCGCCGCCTGGCGGAGACCGGCTTCGCCGCGCATCTGCGGATGACGGAGCTGTACGATCCCTCGCTGCCCCCGGTCTGGGGCAATCGTGACCAGCTCGTGCAGGTCATGCTCAACCTGGTGAAGAACGCCGCCGAGGCCATTAACGATGGCGGCGGCACGGGGGAGATCACCCTCATCACGGCCTATCAGCACGGCATGCACCTCGCGGTGCCGGGCGCGAAGCGGCGGGTGCATCTGCCACTCGTCGTCACGGTGCGGGACAACGGTCCCGGCATACCGGAAGACGTGCGCGAGAACCTGTTTGACCCGTTTGTGACCACCAAGCCCACCGGCAGCGGCCTGGGTCTTGCGTTGGTCGCGAAGATCATCGGCGACCATGGCGGGCTGATCGAGGTGGACAGCCGGCCAGGCCGCACGGAGTTCCGGATCCATCTGCCGGTACTGACCGAGGACGCCACGGATACGGAGCCGGTTTGAGGGATATGAGCACACTGCCTACCGTTCTGGTCGCCGACGACGACCGCTCCATTCGCACCGTTCTGACCCAGGCGCTCGGCCGGTCGGGTTATCAGGTGCGCTCCACCGGCAATGCCGCGACGCTGTGGCGCTGGGTGGAAGACGGGGAGGGGGATCTGGTCATCACCGACGTGATGATGCCGGATGAAAATGGCCTCGACCTCATCCCCCGCATCAAGCGCATCCGGCCGGAACTGCGTATCATTGTCATGAGCGCGCAATCGACGCTGATGACGGCGGTGAAGGCGACCCAGCGCGGCGCCTTCGAATATCTGCCCAAGCCCTTCGATTTGAAGGAATTGCTCGGCGTGGTCGGGCGCGCTTTGGCGGCGCCGGCGCCGCTGCCCGAGCATCCGCCGGAGACGCCGGACGCCGATGAGCGCCTGCCGCTGATCGGCCGCAGCCCGGCGATGCAGGAGATCTACCGCACCATCGCCCGGCTCACGACCGCGGATCTCACGGTCATGATCAACGGCGAATCCGGCACCGGCAAGGAGCTGGTGGCGCGGGCGCTGCATGATTACGGCCGCCGTCGCAGCGGGCCGTTCGTCGCCATCAACATGGCGGCGATCCCGCGCGAACTGATCGAGAGCGAGCTGTTCGGCCATGAGCGCGGCGCCTTCACCGGCGCGCATAACCGCAGCCCGGGACGCTTCGAGCAGGCGAATGGCGGCACGCTGTTCCTCGACGAGATCGGCGACATGCCGGCCGAGGCGCAGACCCGCCTGCTGCGCGTGCTGCAGGAGGGCGAGTTCACCAGCGTCGGCGGGCGGCAGGCGATCAAGGCCAATGTCCGCATCGTCGCCGCCACTCATCGCGATCTGCGTCAGGCGATCCGCGCCGGGCAGTTCCGCGAGGACCTGTTCTACCGGCTGAACGTGGTGCCGATCCGTCTGCCGCCGCTGCGCGAGCGGACCGAGGACATCCCGCTGCTCGCCCGCCACTTCCTGGACCGGGCCCGGGATTCCGGCCTACCGGCCAAGGTGCTGAGCCAGGGCGCGATCGATGCGCTGCGCGCGCATCGCTGGCCCGGCAATGTCCGCGAGCTGGAGAACCTGATGCGGCGCCTCGCCGCGCTCTGCCCGCAGGAGATGATCACCGAGGAGGTGATCGAGGCCGAACTCGCCGACCATGCCGCCCCGGAGTCGGAGGCGCCGGAGAGCGGCGGCCAGGAGGGGCTTGCCCAGGCGGTGGAGCGGCATATCCGCCAGTTCCTGGCGGCGAGCCGGGACGGCATGCCGATGCGCGACATCTACGATCAGGTGATCGCCGAGGTGGAGCGGCCGCTGATCCAGATGACCCTCTCGGCGACCCGGGGCAACCAGATCAAGGCGGCGGCCATGCTCGGGCTGAACCGCAATACGTTGCGCAAGAAGATCAGGGACCTGGAAATCCCGGTTGTGCGCGGCATCGGCTAGAGCGCTATCGCTTGAGGCTGACAGTCGGAAAGCGTGAATCGCGCTCTCGAAACAAGGCGCCAGACCATGACCGAATCAGTCAACCTGATCCGATCATGGTCTAAGGCGAGCGACCGTCCCGTTCCGGGCGTGGCGGAGGGCGGCCATCCTCCGCCCGGCTCCGTCCGCGGCTGGAAAGGGCGCCAGGCGAAGCCGCGTTCCGCGAACCAGGAAAGTCCGACGGCGTGACAGCTAGCTCGCCTGCCTCATCCATGACCCCGGCGCCGGCGCGCCGCGCGCGCCAGATCGCCGACATCCTGCTCGGCAAGTTCGCGACCCTGCTGCTCGCGGCGCTCGCGCTCGCCCTCGGCGTCGGCACCTTCGTCGTGCTCTCGGGCGGCGCGCCGCTGTCGAAGCAGCCGAATCTGGTCTTCGGCCTCGTCCTCTCCAATCTGTTCGTGCTGCTGCTGCTCGGCGCCTCGCTCGCCGGGCGGCTGACCCGGGTCTGGGTGGACCGGCGGCGCGGCTCCGCGGGGTCGCGCCTGCATGTGCGGCTCGTGGTCCTGTTCAGCGTGGTCGCGGTGACGCCGACCATCGTGGTCGGGCTGTTCGCCACCGCCTTCTTCCATCTCGGCATCCAGGTCTGGTTCAACGACCAAGTGCGCACGGCGCTCGACGAGAGCCAGCAGGCGGCGCAGGGCTATCTGGAGGAACACCGCAACAATATCCGCGCCGACGCGCTCGGCATGGCGAACGACCTCGCCCGCGCCAGCCGCATGCTCACCGACGATCCGGATGCGTTCGACCAGATCCTGACCGCCCAGACCTCGTTGCGCGGCCTGGACGAGGCGGTGATCTACGAGCCAGCGACCGGACAGGTGATCGCCTCGGCCGGGCTGCTGGCCGGGCTCGGGCCGGGCAACATCCCCGAGGCGGCGACGCGGGCGGCGGAGAATGGCGAGGTTCCCGTGCTCGGCAACGACGCGGATACCGAGGTGCGCGCCGTGGTGCAGCTCAATGCCGCCCCGCTGCTGATGCTGCGGATCTCCCGCCCGGTCGATCCGCGCATCCTCGACCACATGAACCGCACCGAGGCGGCGGTCGCCGAATACCAGCGGCTGGACCTGAACCGTTCGCAGCTGCAGGTCACCTTCGCGTTGATCTTCGCCCTTGTCGCGTTGCTGGTGCTCTCCGCCGCGGTGCTGATCGGGCTTGTGCTCGCGAACCAGATCGCGCGGCCGGTCGGCCAGTTGATCCTCGCCGCCGAGCGGGTGCGGGCCGGCGATCTCAGCGTGCAGGTGCCGGAGCTGGAGACCGGGGACGAGGTGGCCGGGCTTTCCCGCGCCTTCAACCGCATGACCGGCCAGCTCGCCGCCCAGCGCGCGGAGCTGATGGACGCCTACAGCCAGATCGACGAGCGGCGGCGCTTCACGGAGACCGTGCTGTCCGGCGTCTCCGCCGGGGTGATCGGCCTCGACAGCGACGGGCGCATCGAATTGCCGAATCGCGCCGCCGACGAGTTGCTGGCGGCCGATTTGCTGGCCGCGACCGGGCAGGAACTGGCGGCGACGGTCCCGGAATTCGCGCCTCTGATGCGCGAGACGCTGGAGGCGCCGGAGCGGCCTCGCATGGCCGAGGTGCAGATCGGGCCGCCCAATCGCCGCCGGACGCTGCTCGTGCAGATCGGCCCGGAGATGAAGGCGGGCCGGGCGGACGGCTTCGTCGTCACCTTCGACGATATCACCGAGCTGCAATCCGCTCAGCGCAAGGCGGCCTGGGCGGATGTCGCCCGCCGAATCGCGCATGAGATCAAGAACCCGTTGACGCCGATCCAGCTTTCGGCCGAGCGGCTGAAGCGCCGCTTTCTGCGGGAGATCACCTCCGACCCCGAGACATTCAGCCAGTGCGCCGACACCATCGTCCGGCATGTTGGCGATATCGGCCGCATGGTCGATGAATTCTCCGCCTTCGCCCGCATGCCGCAGCCGGTGATCAAGCCGGAGGATGTCGGGCGGGTGGCGCGCGAAGCTTTGATTTTGCAGAGGAATGCGCGACCGGAGATTACCTGGTGCACCGCGATCCCGGATCAGGGGCCGATCGCACCCTGTGACCGGCGGCTGCTCGGCCAGGCGCTCACGAATCTGCTGCAGAACGCGGCGGACGCGGTCGCGGCGCGGCCGGGGGCCGGAGAAATCCGGCTTGCCGTGCACCGCAAGGGAAGCGAGGTTCGAATCGAGGTGATGGATGACGGAACCGGCCTACCGGAGGCGGATCGCGCCCGCCTCACGGAACCGTATGTGACCCACAAGCCCAAGGGTACCGGCCTGGGGCTTGCTATCGTGAAGAAGATCATGGAGGACCACGGAGGCTCGGTTGCCCTGGACGACCGTTCCGACGGCCCCGGCGCCGTGGCGACTCTAGTTTTGCCCGCGAAGGAAACTAATGGCGCATGAGATCCTGATCGTCGATGACGAGCCCGATATCCGGCTGCTGATCGACGGTATCCTGCGCGACGAAGGCTACGAGACGCGTCAGGCGGCGGATTCCGATACCGCCATCGCCGCCTTCAGGTCCCGTCGCCCCTCGCTCGTCATTCTCGATGTCTGGCTGCAAGGCTCCCGGCTGGACGGGCTCGGCATCCTGCAGGCGTTGCAGCGGGAGGAGCCGCGCGTCCCGGCGGTGATGATCTCCGGGCATGGCACGATCGAGACCGCGGTCGCCGCCATTCAGCACGGCGCCTATGACTTCATCGAGAAGCCGTTCAAGTCGGACCGGCTGCTGCTCGTCATGCGGCGGGCGCTGGAGGCGGCCCGGCTCGCCGCCGAGAATGCCGAGCTCAGACTCCGCGCCGGCTCCGAATCCGAACTGACCGGCGAGAGCCACGCGATCAGCCAGGTGCGCTCGCAGATCGACCGGGTGGCGCCCACCGGCTCACGTGTGCTGCTGAGCGGCGCGGCCGGCACCGGCAAGGAGGTGGCGGCGCGGATGATCCATGCCCGCTCCCGCCGCTCCGAGGGACCGTTCGTCGTCCTCAACTGTGCCACGCTGAACCCGGCGCGGTTCGAGGAGGAATTGTTCGGCATCGAGGCGGGCAATGATCCGGCGCAGGCGCCGCGCCGCGCCGGCGTGCTGGAGCGCGCGCATGGCGGCACGCTGCTGCTCGACGAAGTCTCGGACATGCCGCTCGAGACCCAGGGCAAGATCGTCCGGGCGCTGCAGGACCAGACCTTCGAGCGCATCGGCGGGTCCGCCCGCGTCAAGGTGGATGTGCGGGTGCTGGCGACGAGCAACCGCGACTTGCAGGCCGAGATCGCCGCCGGGCGGTTCCGGGAGGATCTGTATTACCGGCTGGCCGTGGTGCCGCTGCGCATCCCGGCGTTGAAGGAGCGGCGGGACGATATCCCGGCGCTGGCGCGCAGCTTCCTCGCCCGCTCGGCGGAAAGCTCCGGCATCGCAGGCCGCGAATTGTCGGCGGACGCGCTGACCGCGCTGCAATCCTATGACTGGCCGGGCAATGTGCGGCAGTTGCGCAACCTGATGGACTGGCTGCTGATCATGGCCCCGGGCGGCCCGAACGAGCCGATCCGCGCCGAGATGCTGCCGCCCGAGATCGGGCAGGGGGCACCGGCGCTGCTGAATTTCGACCCGACGGCCGATATCATGGCGCTGCCTTTGCGCGAGGCCCGTGATCTGTTCGAGACGCAGTACCTCCAGGCGCAATTGCTGCGCTTCGGCGGGAATATCAGCCGGACGGCCGGGTTCGTGGGCATGGAGCGGAGCGCCCTGCACCGCAAGCTCAAGCAACTCGGGGTGAACTCGGACGAACGGGCGTCGAGTTAGGGCGGAAAACGGGTCAAACACATGAAGGCCAGGGGTTCCGCCCCTGGACCCCGCCGGGGCCGTACGCCCCCGGCCCCCAATCCATTGCAATTACATAAATATTGGGGGTCTGGGGCCTCAAGGCCCCAGTGGGGTTTGGGGCAAAGCCCCAAGTCTCCACGCTTCGACCTCAGACAATCATTCTCCAGGCCATGATCGGATCAGGTTGACCACAAGGTCCATGATCTAACGCCTTGTTTTAAAAGCGCAACTCACGCTTTCAGACTGTCAGCCTCAAACGATCGCGCTTTAGCCCTGCGGGGGCATGTCCGGCGGACCATCGCCGTGCGTGTTGCGAAGCCGGATCAATATTTCTTTACTTTTATTCGCTCTTTATTGGGTGCGACGTAGTGGCATCCGAGGAGGGCGAATGACATGTCCATTAACCTCAAGGCTGGCTCTGTGGTGGCCGATCCCAAGAAGCAGGTGAGCCTCGCATCCCTGTTTTCAATAACCGCCTCCGCAAGCAACCCGACTTACTTGATCCTGACTGGCCTCGACCGCGACGAATACACGGTCGGTTATAATGCCGCCGACATGGGTATGCTTTCCGGCAACGGTGTCACCCAGCATTTCAATGACTTTTATGGGGACGGATGGTCGGTCGGCGTGGTGTTTACCTATCAGCCGTCCACAGGTCTCTACTACAACGCGACATATGGTTATTTCAATCAACTGACGTTCACGACATCCTCCAATACTAACGACAATGTCAGCTTCTCCCTCTACACCACCAATAATGCCAGCCTCGCCAATGCGTATGTAACCAACCCTTATGTGCTGGCTGAGAACCCGGCCTATTTCACTGACGCGGGCAGCGTCAGCATCGTCACCCAGCCATCGGTCGCGGGCACCACGCCGAGCCAGGCCACGCCGAACTCGGTCTGCTCGGCGGCGATGTCGTTCGTCGGCGATGCCTGGAACGAGAATGGCTGCTGGGTGCTGGCCTCCAACATCTCCGCCGAGGCCGGCGCCTCACTGCCGGCGACCACCACCCTGGTCGGCATCCCCGGCGTGGCCAATGGCGAATGGATCGTCGCCTATAACGGGCCGGTCAGTGCCAGCAGCAATTGGGAACAACAATTGACGGCCGGCGAGATGGTCGTGTTCGAGACCACGAGCGGGGGTGGCCACATCACCACCGTCGTCTCCGGCTCCGGCACTTCGGCGATGCTGGTTGACAACATCGTCTACGTCAACGCGAGCGGCGCCATCGTCAACCCCGCCAATGACGGCTCGTCGAGCGACATCATCGTGTCTGCTCCGCATGCGGCCACGCAGGAGTTCACCGGCGTCGACCCGCGCGCGGTCGTCGTGTATGAACTCGATACGCCGGTGGTGCATAACACCGTCGCCAGCGTGAGGATCGGCGAGGACGTGAGCCAGTCGCTGGCATCCCTGTTCACCGCGACCAATCCGGTGGCCAGCCAGCCTGTCACTGAATGGCAAATCTACAACACCAACATCTCCGACGCCATCGCCGTGGGCGGCAACGTGAATGCCGCGGCTCACACGGCAGGCGGTGCGGTCACGGTTGGCTCGCTGGCGAACGTGGCATTGCTGACCGGAAGCACGGCGGGCACCGACACACTCGAAGCGCGCGCCTATAACGGCAGTTACTGGGGCGACTGGCAGAGCCTGACGGCTGACATATTCGCCGTCACGCCCAAGCCGCCGACCGTGACCGCCCAGACCGCGGCCCAGACCTGGCAGCAAGGCCAGCGAATCAGCTTCGCCATGGCCTCGAACACCTTCACCGATCCGCAGGGTGAGACCCTCCGCTACGCGGCGACCCAGTCCAATGGCCATGCGCTGCCCAGTTGGCTGACGTTCAACCCGGCGACCGAGACATTCAGCGGCACCGCGCCATCCGCGGCGCAAAGCGTGTCGATCAAGGTGACGGCGACGGACACAAGCGGGCTATCGGCCTCCGAGAGTTTCACGGCCAATGTCGTGGCGGCGCCGCGCGTCAGCGCGCGGCCAGGCACCGTGCCCAAGATCGCCGTCACCGCCCCGATCGCGAACCAGACCTGGACAGCCGGGTCCGAGGAAAGTTTCGTTGTGCCGCCGCATGTCTTCAGCGACGCCCTGGGCCTGAAGATGACCTTCGCCGCCTATCAGGTCAGTGGTCCGGATGCGACATCGTGGCTGCATTTCAATCCGGCCGCCGACGAGCTTTTTGGCAACGTCCCGGCGACGGCGCACGGGGTTATCGGGCTGGAGATCGTGGCGACCGATGCGCGCCATGCCGTCGCGGTCGATCCCTTCGCCGTGACGATCGCGGGGGGAGCCATGCATATGCACACGACCGCCGGCGAGACGCATGGGCACGTGCCGTCCGACTTTCTCGCGTTATTGCACGTGTGAAGCGCCAGGGGCTTTGTCCCTGGCCCCCGTCACGCGTAGGCGTGCCTGCGCATGACGGGGCCCTGAGTTAAGTAAAGGATTCCAAAGGCTTGCCTTTGGCGGGGTCCAGGGGCGGAGCCCATGGCCCTACACGGCGCGCCCAGGCGACCGCAGGCGATAGGCAAGCGCCTCCGCCACGTCCTGCTGCCGCACCACCGGCGAGCGGCCAAGATCGGCGATGGTACGGGCGACCCGCTTCACCCGGCCGTAGCCCCGGTGCGACAGCCGAAACCGCTCCGTCGCCTGGTCGAGCAGGGTGTGCGCATCCGCGGCGAGGACGATCGAGGTTTCATCGGCCTCGGCATTGGTACGGGGGCCAGCTTCGCCGGCACGCTCCCATTGCCGCATGCGCGCCGCGCGCACCCGGGCCGCGACCTGCTCGGAGCTTTCCCCGGCGGGGGCGCGCGCCAGCTCGGCGGGCGAGCTGTGCGGCATGTGCACGACCATGTCGATGCGGTCGAGCCACGGGCCGCTGATCCGGCCGAGATAATCCTCGCCGCAGCGCGGCGCCCGGCTGCACTCTCGCCCGGCCTCGCCGAGATAACCGCAGCGGCACGGATTCATCGCCGCGACGAGCTGGAAGCGGGCCGGGTAGGTGATGTGGGCGTTGGCCCGTGCGATTGCGGCGCGTCCGGTCTCCAGCGGGGTGCGCAGGGTTTCCAGGGCGGTTTTCTGGAACTCGGGCAGCTCATCGAGGAACAGCACGCCGCGATGCGCCAGGCTGGCCTCGCCCGGGCGCGCCCGCTGGCCGCCGCCGGTCAGCGCCGCCTGGGTGGCGGAATGATGCGGCTCGCGGAAAGGCGGGCGCATCACCAGCCGGCCGCCATCCAGCAGCCCGGCGACGCTATGGATCATGCTGACTTCCAGCGCCTCCGCCGGGCTCAGATCGGGCAGCAGGCCGGGCAGGCGGGCCGCCAGCATGGATTTGCCGGTGCCGGGCGGGCCGATCAGCATCAGATTGTGCGCGCCGGCGGCGGCGATCTCCAGCGCGCGCCGGGCCGTTTCCAGGCCGCGTATGTCGGCGAGGTCGGGCGGCCTGGGGGCGGCGGCGGCCCCGGCGGGCGCCGGCGGGGTCAGCACCTGCGTGCCCTTGAAATGGTTGATCAGCGAGAGGAGGTCGGGTGCGGCGAGGATCTCGATCCGGCCGGCCCAGGCTGCCTCGCCGCCTTGTGCCGCCGGGCAGATCAGGCCGAGTTCCGCCGCCGAGGCGCCGATCGCCGCCGGCAGCACGCCGGCAACCGGGTTCAGCCCGCCATCCAGCGACAATTCCCCGAGCGCCGCGTAATGCCCGATCTCCTCGCGCGGCAGGATGTCCATCGCCGACAGCACGCCGAGCGCGATCGGCAGGTCGAAATGGCTGCCTTCCTTGGCCAGATCGGCGGGAGCCAGATTAATCAATACGCGCTTCGGGGGTAGCGACAGGCCCATGGCTGTCAACGCCGCCCGCACCCGTTCGCGGGCCTCGCCAACCGCCTTATCCGGCAGGCCGACGACCAGGAAGGCCGGCAAGCCGCCTGAGATCTGCACCTGCACCTCCACCGGCACCGTCTCGATTCCAGAAAAGGCAAAGCTGCGAATCCGGGCGATGCTCATGGGCGCTCCTCTCTTTAGGCGCGAGAGGTCTGATAGTAATTCTACCGTAACGGATTGGGCAACCGACCGGCACCGCCGGCGAGCCATCGCCCGGCAGCCTTGAGCGCCCCGTATCGACGGGCCATCGGTGCGGGGTTTTGGCTTTGCGCGCCGCCGCCCTGAGCCGCCCCGGCACTCTCAGTTGCACAGCGCCCGGCGGATGCCGAATCGGGTGCTGGCGCGGATGCAGTCCACCGCCGCGGCCAGCGTCACGAAGGCGCCGAGCTGGGTCGGCGTATCCTCGAAGCACGCGCTGACGCGGATGACGGCCCCCTCGCGATACAGCAGGAAGCTTGGCTCGTCGTCATGCTCGGGCAACAGCACGGCGGAGGTATCGCCCGTGTAGTCCTGCTCGAATTCGGCGGTCCATTCGCCTGGCCAGGAGGCGACGATATTCGCGAGGATCTCGCAATCCCGTGGCGAGATCTGTCGACCTCGCCAGTCGCCATCAGAGCGAACACGGCTGCGCGCACGGATCATGCTGCCCAAGGTAATTCTCTTTTAGCCTCTGGATCACACCGGGCGGCATGGCCGTCGCGATGGGGTGTAACAGAACCATGCGAAATCTCAGATAAACCGATTAAGTCATTGTGAAAAAAGACTTTGTTACCAGACGACACGGCGGCGCCGCCAATTAACGACGCGGTAATGTCTGTCCGGCGCCGGACGCGGCGCGGCCGCCGCGTCTCCGGCCCTGAAGCCGGATCAGGCCCGATCCGGCTCCGGGTAGCGGATGTCCGTCACCTCGATCAGTTCCACGCCTTGCGGCGCATGCAGCCGCACCTCGTCGCCGAGTCGCGCGCCCAGCAGGGCCCGGGCGACGGGGGCGGCGAGGCTCACCTGACCGCGGGCGAGATCGGCCTCGTCCACGCCGATAATGGTGACGGTGCGTTCCTCGTCGCGCTCATTCACGAAGGTCACGGTGGCGCCGAAGAACACCTGGTCGCGGCGCGGCTGGGTCGCGGGATCGACCACGCGCGCCTTGTCCAGTCGCTTGGTGAGGAACCGCACGCGGCGGTCGATCTCCCGCAGGCGCTTCTTGCCGTAGAGATAGTCGCCGTTCTCCGAGCGGTCGCCATTGCCCGCCGCCCAGGAGACGATTTCGACGATTTTCGGCCGCTCCTCCCGCAGCAGCGTGCGGAGTTCCGCTTGCATGCGGGCGAAGCCCTCTGGGGTCAGGTAGTGGCGGATTGCCGGCGGCAGCGAACGGGCTTCCGGCCCGTCCTCGTCGTCATCGTGATCATGCGTGCTCATGCCTGGACGTTAACCAGGGGCAGGGGGAGCCTGATAGTGTGTCGAGCCTGCCACGGGCCGCGAATGAGACGACAGCGGAATATTCTCATAATTGTTTGATTTTATTAAATTGCCTGGCGGATGGGGTGGGATTCGAACCCACGGTAGGCTTGCACCTACGGCGGTTTTCAAGACCGCTGCCTTAAACCACTCGGCCACCCATCCCAGGATCAGGGCCGGCACGCTAGCCTTACCGCCGTGCGCGAACAAGCCATCCGCGTGCGTGGTTCCTCCGAGTCAGTGCGGGTTTCACGTCCTGATGGGAGCCTGTACAACGCCTCGTGTAACGAAAGGAAATATCCCTGCCATGCGGAACAGGATGCTCGCCCTGGTTCTGGTCGCCGTTCCCGCCGCCGGAGGGGTCGCGCGGGCGGAGCCACGGCAGGACCCGAACAGCATCTGGACCTTTCAGGTCGAAAACGATGCCGCCTCGACACTGAAGGGGACATCGGACCAATATTATACGAGCGGCCTGCGCATCGGCTGGACCTCGCCGACCGACGCCCTCCCGACTCCGCTTGCCGATGCCGGGCATTTCCTCTGGGGCGATGGCGTGCAGCGCGTCAGCATTGATCTGCGCCAGTCCATATTCACGCCGCGCGACACGCAGCTCGAGATCCCCAATCCACATGACCGCCCCTATGCTGGCGAATTGGTGCTGACCGGCGGGCTGATCCAGGACACCGACACCACCCGCGATCTCTTGGACCTGACCGTCGGCACGGTCGGCCCCAGCTCACTCGCGCGCCAGGTGCAGAACGGTTTCCACAGCATCATCGGCGACACGCAAAACAAAGGCTGGCATTACCAGATCCAGGACCAGCCCGCGATCGAGGTGCTTGAGCAGCGCACCTGGCGGCTGCCGATCGCGCAAGCCTACGGGCTGGAAACGGATACGCTGCCCTCGGCGGCGATCGGCCTCGGTGACCTGCGCGACTACATACAAGTCGGCGCGATCTTCCGCATCGGCCAGGGGCTGAACAGCGATTTCGGCACGTCCCGGATCGAGCCGGGCCTGAACGGCTCGGATGCCTATGTCGCGACCCGGCCTTTCGCCTGGTACGTGTTCGGCGGCGTCGACGGCCAGGCCGTCGGCTATGACGTGACCCTGGACGGCAGCACCTTCCGCCGCAATACCCCGAGCGTCCACCGCGTCTGGGATGTCGGTGAGATAGAGGCCGGTATCGCCGTCATGCTCTACGGCTGCCGCATCAGCTACACCCAGACCTGGCAGACCCAGGAATTCGACGGCCAGAAGGGCGGCCTGTTCAATTTCGGCTCGCTCACCCTCTCGACCAAGTTCTGAGGCTGCCCGGCCGTCCCTGTTCGGGTGACTCCGCCCGAACGGGAACGGTCCCTGTTCCCGCCGCCCGGAGCGGCGGCCATGGCGGGAGGCGATTGCGGCCATACTCGCGGTTGTGGCACAGCTTACCCATGCTCACGCGCCGAAGCCTGATCGCGGCCTCCGCCGCCATTGCCCTGCCTGCGGTCTCCGCCCGGGCGCAATCCTCCTTTCCCGCCTTCATCGATGGCTTACGCGAGGAAGCGCGCCGGGACGGCATCTCGCCGGGGACGCTGGAGGCGGCGCTGCGCGGCGTTGCGCCGATTCAGCGCGTGCTTGAGCTTGACCGGCACCAGCCGGAATTCACCCTGACCTGGGCGCAATACAAGGCCCGCGTGCTGCCGGCACAGCGCCTCGCCGCCGCGCACGACGCCTATCTCCAGCAGCGGTCCTGGTTCGACTCGGTCTGGCAGCATTTCCGCGTCAATCCGGGCGTGATCATCGGCATCTGGGGGCTCGAATCGAATTTCGGCGGGCGCACCGGCAATTTCGGCATCGTCGGGGCGCTGGCGACCCTCGCCTGGGACGGCAGGCGCGCCAGCTATTTCCGCGGCGAACTGATCAACGCGCTCCGCATTCTCGACCAGGGCGACGTCACCCCGGCGGGCATGACGGGGAGCTGGGCGGGCGCGATGGGCCAGCCGCAATTCATGCCGAGTTCCTACCTGCATTACGCGGTCGATTTCGACGGTGACGGCCGGCGCGATATCTGGCGCAGCGTGCCGGATGTGCTGGGCTCGGTCGGCAATTACCTGGCGCGCAGCGGCTGGCGCGGCGGCGAGCCATGGGGGCAGCCGATCGCCATTCCCCCCGGTTTCGACGGCGCGCTCGCCGGCCGCGACACCACGCGCCCCCTTGGCGAATGGATGCGTCTCGGGGTGCGCCGCGCCAACGGCTCCCCCTTCTCGCGCAGCGACGTGCCGGGGTCTGTCCTCCTGCCCGACGGCCCGGGCGGCGAGGCCTACATGGTCTATGCCAATTTCAAGGCGATCCGCCGCTACAATCCTTCGGATTTCTACGCCCTGGCGGTCGGTCTGCTCGGCAACGCCGCAGCGTGAGCAAGGCCGTTATGCGTAAGGCCAGGGGCGCTGCCCCTGGACCCCGCCAAAGGCCAAGCCTTTGGAATCAATTGCTTAAGTATCGGGGGTCTGGGGCTTCAAGGCCCCAGCTTGGTCCAGGGGCGGCGCCCCTGGCCTTACTGACAAGCAGCCTCTCTCTCGCCGGCTGCACCCTGTTGCACCACCATCCGCCCACGCCACCCGCTCCGGCCACGGCCCGCTACACGGTCGGCTCCGCCTGGCAGGCGGACGACGTCTGGTATTATCCGGCGGAGGATTTCGCCTACGCGGCGACCGGGATCGCGGCCGTCATCGGCGAGCATCCGCCGGAGACGGCGGACGGGGAGGATTTCGACCCGTCCGCCCTGGCGGCGCAACACCAGACCCTGCAATTGCCGGCGATCGTCCAGGTCACCAATCTGGAGAACGGCCGGCGCATCCTGGTGCGCGTGAATGATCGCGGCCCGGCCTCGCCGGCGCGGCTCATCGGCCTCACCGAGCGCGCCGCGGCGCTGCTCGGCATCGCTCCGGACGGAGTCGCCCGGGTCCGGGTGCAGGAAGATGCCGCGCTCAGCCACCGACTCGCCGAACAACTCGGGGGCGGGGACAAGCTCGCGATCGCGAGCGCGCCGCGCGATATCGTGCAGGCCGAGGCGCTGCCGCCGCCCGGCGCCGGCGGCGTGTCCTCCCGCCCCACCGTTATCGGTGAAACAGGCACGGCCGACGCGGCGGAACCCGTGCCGGACCGGCTGCCGGAGCGGGTCGAACAAGTGCCGGCCGATCCGGGCTCGCTTTGGATCGTCGCCGGCACGTTCGGCCGGTTCGAATACGCGAACCGGCTGGCGGCGCGGCTGACCGGCCTTTCCCCTCGTGTCCGGCGGGTGCGGATGGGGCGGTCGGAAAGCTACACCGTGGAAGCCGGACCGTTCACAGATATCCAAGCTGCGGATGCGGCCCTGGACCAGGCCCTGAGCAGGGGAGTAACCGATGCACGGATCGTGGTCGAATAGAGGGTCAGAAGTCGTGTTCACCCGTCGTTTCTTGCTGCTTGCCGGCGCTTCCTCCCTGGCCGGCGGCTCCGCCTGGGCGCGTGCCCGCAAGGCGCATATCGAGCCGCAGCGTCACGCCCCTGTCGCGGCCCCGAACGCCGGGGACGATGAGGAGGGCGGCGGCGGCCCCGCCGTCAGCGGCACCCCGGCGGAAACCCCGCTCGGGCCGATGGACACGGTCGCGCAATGGGCCTTCATCGTCGATTTCAATACCGGGGCGACGCTGCTCGACAAGCAAGCGGACGCGATCATGCCGCCCTCGTCGATGACCAAGCTGATGACCGCCTACATCGTTTACGGCAAGCTGAAGTCCGGCGCGCTCCGGCTCGACCAGACCCTGCCGGTGAGCGAGAAGGCCTGGCGCATGCAGGGCTCGAAGATGTTCGTGCCGCTTGGCGGGCAGGTGCTCGTCGAGGACCTGATCCGCGGCATGATCATTCAGTCCGGCAATGACGCCTGCATCGTGCTGGCCGAAGGCATCGCCGGCTCTGAGGAACAATTCGTCGAGCTGATGAACCAGAAGGCGCGCGAGTTGGGCATGACCAACACCGTCTTCCGCAATTGCACCGGCTGGCCCGATCCGGAACATCATATGTCCTGCCGGGATATCGCGACCCTCGCGACGCATATCATCCGCGACTTCCCCGAATATTATCACTACGATTCGGAGAAGGACTACAAATATAACGGCATCGAACAGTACAACCGCAACCCGCTGGTGCAGCGCGGCCTCGCGGACGGCCTCAAGACCGGCCATACCGATGCCGGTGGCTACGGCGTGGTGGGGAGCGCCGAGCATGGCAGCCGCCGCGTGATCATGGTGCTGAACGGCATGCCGACCTCCAAGGCCCGCGTGGAGGAGAGCCAGCGGCTGATGAACTGGGCGTTCAACAGCTTCGAGAACGTGACGCTGTTCGCCGCCGGCGACACGGTCGAGAATGCGCCGGTCTGGCTCGGCGACCGTCCGAGCGTGCCGCTGGTCGGCGGCAAGGATCTGGCGCTGACCCTGCCGCGCAACTGGCGGCAGCATGCGCGGGTCGCCGTGGATTACCAGGCGCCGATCCCGGCCCCGATCAACAAGGGGGATGTGGTGGGCAAGCTCTCGGTCAGCGGCCAGGGTGTGCCCGCCATGGAGGTGCCGCTGCTGGCCGGCGCGGATGTGCCGCGGCTCAGCCTGCCCGGGCGGGCGATCGCGGTGCTCTCCCATTACATCAGCGGCACCTGATGCCGCGCGGCCGGTTCATTACCTTCGAGGGCGGCGAGGGGGCCGGGAAGACCACCCAGGCGCGGCGTCTGGCGGCGGTTCTGGAGGAAGAGGGCATCCGGGTGCTGACCACCCGGGAGCCGGGCGGCTCGCCCGGCGCCGAGGTGCTGCGCGAATTGCTCCTCTCCGGACGGCATGACTGGCATGCGAAAGCCGAGACCCTGCTGCATTTCGCCGCCCGCGCCGAGCATGTCGAGCGGGTGATCCGCCCGGCGCTGGAGGTCGGCGCCTGGGTCATCTGCGACCGCTACAGCGATTCGACCCTGGCCTATCAGGGCTACGGCCAGGGCGCGGACCGCGCGGTGATCGCGACCCTGCGCGGGGTGATCGGCCTGGAGCCGGACCTGACCCTCGTGCTCGACGTGGACGAGGCGACCGCGCTCCCCCGGCTCGCCGCGCGCGGCGGCGGACCGGATCGCTACGAGCGCCTGGGCAGCGATTTCCATGCCCGGGTCGCCGCCGGATTCCGGGAGATCGCGGCCGCCAACCCGGAACGCTGCGCCCTGATCCCGGCCGGCGGCAGCGAGGCGGAGGTCACGGCCCGCATCCTCGCGCGGGTGCGCGCCCTCGCCGGGCCAGCGGCCGCGGCATGAGCGAATCGCCGCCCGCACCGCGCGAGAACCCGCTGCTGATCGGCCATGACGAGGCCGAGCGGCAAATGCTGGACGCGCTGCGCGGCGGCCGCATGCATCATGCCTGGCTGATCACCGGGCCCGAGGGCGTCGGCAAGGCGACGCTCGCCTATCGCTTCGCCCGCCGCCTGCTCGCGGGTACGCCCGGTCCGAGCGAGACGCTGGCCCTCGACCCCGCTGATCCGGTGTTCCGCCGTGTCGCCGCCGGCACCCATGCCGACCTGCTGACGGTCGAGCGCGAGTGGGACGAGAAGAAGAAGCGGATGCGCAAGGCGATCGCCGCCGAGGATGTGCGCGCCATTCCGGACTTCCTGCATCTGACCCCGGCGGAAGGCGGCTGGCGGGTCGTCGTCGTCGATGGCGCCGAGGACCTCAACATCCATTCCGCCAATGCGCTGCTGAAGGTGCTGGAGGAGCCGCCGCCGCGCGCGATGCTGCTGCTCGCCTGCTCCGCCCCCGGCCGCCTGCCGGCCACCATCCGCAGCCGCTGCCGGCAACTCCGCCTCTCCGCCCTGACGCAAGCCGACATGGCGCGCCTGCTCGCGCTCTATCTGCCGGAGACCGGGATGGCGGAGCGGGAGCGTCTCGCCGCCCTGGCAGAGGGCGCGCCTGGCCGGGCGCTCACCTTGGCGGCGGGCGACGGGCTGGCGCTCGCGGCGCTGGTCGGCGAGGTGGTCGATGCGCTGCCGGACATGCCGCCCTTGCGCGGTTATGCGGTGGCGGACAAGCTCGGGCGCGGCGAGGATGCGTTCGAGACCTTCATGACCTTGTTGCGCGGCGCCATCGCTTCCGCGGTGCGGGCCGTGCTGCGGGGGGAGGCCGATGCGGGGCAGGCCCGGCTTGTCTCCCTGCGCCCCCTTGATGCCTGGGGCGACGTGTGGCACGCGCTGACCCGACTCCAGGACGAAACCGAGCGGTTCAACCTCGACAAGAAACAGGCGGTGCTTTCGGGCCTCGCGCTGCTGAGCGGACGATGAGCAAGTTCTACATCTCCACGCCGATCTATTACGTGAACGGCTCGCCGCATATCGGCCACGCCTACACCTCGGTTGCCGCCGACGTGATCGCCCGCTTCAAGCGGCTGGACGGGTATGACGTCTTTTTCCTGACCGGCACCGACGAGCACGGGCAGAAGGTCCAGAAGGCGGCGCACGACGCGGGGCTGACCACGCAGGAGTTCACCGACCGCGTTTCCGGCGAGTTCCGCGACATGGCGGCGCGGATGGGCGTCTCCAATGACGATTTCATCCGCACCACCTCGGAGCAGCATAAACGCTGCTGCGAGGTGCTGTGGCGGAAGCTGTGCGCGGCCGACCAGATCTATCTCGGCAGCTACGATGGCTGGTACGCCGTCCGCGACGAGGATTTCTATAACGAGGACGAGCTGGTCACCCGGCCGGACGGCACCCGCGTCGCGCCCACCGGCGCGCCGGTGGAGTGGGTCACCGAGCCGAACTACCTGTTCCGCCTCTCCGCTTGGCAGGACCGGCTGCTGCAGCTCTACGAAGAGAACCCGGAATTCATCGGCCCGCCGGCGCGGCGCAACGAGATCATCAATTTCGTGCGCGGCGGCCTCAACGATCTTTCCATCAGCCGCACCAGCTTCAACTGGGGCGTGCCCGTGCCGGATGACCCCGGCCATGTGATGTATGTCTGGCTGGACGCCCTCGCCAACTACATCAGCGCGGTCGGCTATCCGGACGAAACCAATCCGCGCTGGCATTACTGGCCGGCCGACCTGCACATCGTCGGCAAGGAAATCGCCCGCTTCCATGCCGTTTATTGGCCGGCCTTCCTGATGGCGGCCGGGCTGCCGGTGCCCAGGCGCGTCTTCTCGCACGGCTGGTGGACGGTCGAGGGCGAGAAGATGAGCAAGTCGGTCGGCAACGTGATCGACCCGCGCGAGCTGGTCGAAACGTACGGCCTCGACCCGGTGCGCTTCTTCCTGCTGCGCGAGGTGCCGTTCGGCAATGACGGCGATTTCAGCCGGCGCTCGCTCGTCACCCGCATGAATGTCGAGCTGGCGAACGATCTCGGCAATCTGGCGCAGCGCTCGCTCTCCCTGATCGCCCGGCATTTGCAGGGGCGGTTGCCGGCGCCGGGCGAGGAGACGACGCCGGAGGACGTGGCGATGCTTGCCGCCGCCGACGCGCTGCCGGAGCGGCTGCGCGCGCAGATCGACCGGCAGGCGCTGCACGAGGCGCTGGAAGAGGTCTGGAAAGTGATCCGGGCCGGTAACGCCTATATCGACAAGCAGGCGCCCTGGACTCTCGCCAAGACCGATCAGGCGCGCATGGCCTCGGTGCTGCGCGTGCTCGCCGATGCGTTGCGCGTCGTCGCCACGGTGTTGCAGCCCTTCATGCCGGACAGCATGGCGAAGATGCTCGACCAGCTCGGCGTGCCGGAGACGGAGCGCCATTTCGCCGCGCTGCGGATGAAGCTGCCGGCCGGGACGGTGCTGCCGGCGCCGGCCGGTGTATTCCCACGGTTTGTCGAAAAGACCGCGTAACCACCTGATGTTGATCGATTCACACTGCCATCTGGACTACTGGACGCCGGAGGAAATCCCGGCGCTGATCGCGCGCGCCGAGGCGGCCGGGGTTGGGCGGATGGTGACGATCAGCGTCCGGCTGTCGCAGGCGGCGCCGCTCACCGCGCTCGCCGAGGCGCATCCGGCGCTGTGGTGCACGGTCGGGGTGCATCCGAACCATGCCGGGGAGGAAGGCCTGCCCAGGCCGGAGGAGATCGCGGCGCTCGCCCGGCATCCGAAGGTCATCGGCATCGGTGAGACCGGGCTTGATTATTTTTACGATACGATCGCGCCCGGGACGCAGCAGGCCAGCTTCCGCGCCCATATCCGGGCGGCCCGGCTCGCCGGCGTGCCGCTCTGCATCCACACCCGGGACGCCGATGCCGACATGGCGGCGATCCTCGCCGAGGAGCGGGAAGCGGGCGGGCCGTTCGACTTCCTGCTGCATTGCTTCAGCTCCGGCCGGGCGCTCGCCGAGGCTGCGGTGGCGATGGGTGGCTATATCAGCTTCTCGGGCATCCTCACCTTCCCGAAATCCACTGAATTGCGCGAGATCGCCCGCGACCTGCCGGCCGATCGGCTGCTGGTGGAGACGGATGCGCCCTACCTCGCGCCGGCGCCGTTCCGCGGCAAGCGCAACGAGCCGGCCTATATGGTGCACACCGCCGCCGTGCTCGCCGAGACGCGCGGGATGACGCCGGATGAACTGGCCGCGCTGACGACGGCGAATTTCCGCCGGTTGTTTAGGAAGGCAGTTTAGGGCGTTTTCTGATGGTTGTGGCAGCAGCCTTATACCAACCCGCGAAGACATTGACCCATCCCGACCGTGCTGGCTCCCAGCCCGCAAGGCTTGGCCCGACTGGAGAGGGTCAGCCTTTCCGCGGGTTGGTATTAGCTCTTGATCGGTTCAAGGCCAGGGAGCTTTGCCCGCTGGACCCCCGTCACGCGAAGGCGTGCCTGCGCAGGACGGGGCCTTGAGGACCCAGACCCCCAATCGTTTTGATTTTTTGAATTCATTGGGTTTCGGTGTGGGCGCGTTGTCCGACCGAAATCGGAATTGTCCTGCTGAAAGGCAGTCGGTGTAGTTCATGCGCGTTGTGGTTCTCGGGTGCGGTGGCTCGGCGGGCGTGCCGAGTGTGGGTGGCGCGGATGGGCACGGGGATTGGGGCGCCTGCGACCCGGCGGAACCGCGCAACCAGCGCACCCGCTCCAGCATCGTCATCCAGTCCGGCACCGGGGAACGGCTGCTGGTGGACACCTCGCCGGATTTGCGGACGCAACTCCTGGCCTGCGGCGTGCCGCGCATCGACGCGATCCTCTACACCCATGCCCATGCCGATCACATCACCGGCCTGGATGACGTGCGCATCCTCAACCGCATCGCCGACCGGCCGATCGAGGCATTCGGCACGCGCGCCACGCTGGACGAGATCGCGCACCGGTTCGAATACGCCTTCCGCCCGTGGCGGCCGCCGGGATTCTTCCGCCCGGTGATGGTGCCGCGTCCGGTCGAGCCGGGCGATACCGTCCATACCGCCGGTATGGACGTGCGGGTGTTCGACCAGGATCACAAGGTGATCCGCACGCTCGGCCTGCGGGTCGGCGACTTCGCCTATTCCACCGACGTGGTCGCTTTCGACGAGGACGCGTTCGCGACCCTGGAGGGCGTGGATACCTGGATGATCGGCTGCTTCCAGCGCCAGCCGCATGTGACGCACGCCCATGTGGATCTCGTGCTGGAATGGGCACGGCGCCTCAAGGTACGGCGGACGATCCTGACCCATATGGGGCCGGATCTCGACTGGGCCTGGCTGCAACGCAGGCTGCCGGACGGCGTCGAGGCGGCTTATGATGGGATGGTGTTCGAGGTCGGGTAGGGCGCGGAGAAAAGGCAGGCGAGGGGCTTTGCCCCTCGACCCCACTGGGGCCTTGAGGCCCCAGACCCCCGATATTATTGCTCGTCAAGCGAAGTATTCAGGGCATTGTCCGCAAGCCAAGGCGAACGAACAGTGCCCCAAGTAAAGGATTCCAAAGGCTAAGCCTTTGGCGGGGTCCAGGGGCAGAGCCCCTGGCCTTATACTTCCTTCCGCGACTGATCAGGCTCCCTTCGCCTCGCGTCGGCGGGCATGCAGCACGAACTCGGTATAGCCGTTCGGCTGCGCCCGCCCTTTGAACACGAGGTCGCACGCCGCCTTGAAGGCCGCCCCGTCGAAGTTCGGCGCCATCGGCGTGTAGGCCGGGTCGCCCGCGTTCTGGCGGTCCACCACCTCGGCCATCCGCCGCATCGTCGCCATCACCTGCTCCTCGGTGGCGATGCCGTGGTGCAGCCAGTTGGCGATGTGCTGGCTGGAGATGCGCAGGGTCGCCCGGTCCTCCATCAGCCCGACATCATGGATATCCGGCACCTTGGAGCAGCCGACGCCCTGGTCGATCCAGCGCACCACGTAGCCGAGGATGCCCTGGGCGTTGTTGTCCAGCTCCTGCTGCACGTCTTCCGGCGCCCAGTTGGCGCGATCGACCACCGGGATGGTCAGCAGGTCGGAGAGCTTCGCCCGCTCGCGATGGGCGATCTCGGCCTGCCGCGCGGCGACATCGACCGCGTGGTAGTGCTGCGCGTGCAGCGTCGCGGCCGTGGGCGAGGGCACCCAGGCGGTGTTCGCGCCGGCGCGCGGATGCACGATCTTCTGCGCCAGCATGTCCGCCATCCGGTCCGGCGCCGCCCACATGCCCTTGCCGATCTGCGCCCGGCCGCGCAGGCCGCAGGCGAGGCCGATATCGACGTTCTGGTTCTCGTAGGCGGCAATCCAGGGCTGGTTCTTCATGTCGTTCTTGCGAACGACCGGACCCGCCTCCATCGAGGTGTGGATCTCGTCGCCGGTACGGTCGAGGAAGCCGGTGTTGATAAACACGATCCGCTCACGCGCGGCCTCGATGCAGGCGGCGAGATTGGCGCTGGTGCGGCGCTCCTCGTCCATGATGCCCATCTTGAGCGTGTTGCGCGGCAGGGAGAGCAGGTCCTCGACACGGCTGAACAACTCGACCGCGAACGCGACTTCCTCCGGCCCGTGCATCTTCGGCTTCACGATATAGATCGAGCCGGTGCGGCTGTTGCGCAGCTTGGGGAAGCCGCGGATGTCGTGCAGCGCGATCAGCGAGGTCACGGCGGCGTCGAGGATGGTCTCGGGGACCTCCTGGCCGTCGCTGTCCAGCACCGCGTCGGTGAACATGTGGTGGCCGACATTGCGCACCAGCATCAGCGAGCGGCCGGGCAGGGTCAGGCTGCCACCGGCCGGGGTCGTGTAGACGCGATCGGAGTTGAGGTGCCGCTCCACCGTGTGCCCGCCCTTCGGGAAGGCGGCGGAGAGCGTGCCCTTCATTAGCCCGAGCCAGTTGCGATAGACGGTGACCTTGTCCTCGGCATCGACCGCGGCGACGCTGTCCTCGCAATCCATGATCGTGGTGACGGCGGATTCGAGCACGAGATCGGCGATGCCGGCCGGGTCGTCCTTGCCGATCAGGTTGGCGCGGTCGATCCGCACCTCGATATGCAGGCCGTGCTGACGCAGCAGCACGGCGGTCGGGGACGCGGCCTCGCCGGTGTAACCGACGAACTGCTCCGGCCGGGCGAGGCCGGTCGTGGAGCCGTTCTTGAGGCCGATGACGAGCGCGCCGTTCGCGACCGTGTAGGAGGTCGCATCCGCGTGCGAACCCTGCGCGAGCGGGGCCGCCTCATCCAGCAGCGCGCGGCCACGGGCGACGACGCGGGCGCCGCGCACCGGATTGTAGCCGCCGCCGCGGGTGGCGCCGTCATCCTCCGGGATGGCGTCGGTGCCATAGAGCGCGTCGTACAGGCTGCCCCAGCGGGCATTCGCGGCGTTCAACGCGTAGCGCGCATTGTTCACCGGGACGACGAGCTGCGGCCCGGCGATATGCGCGATCTCGTCATCGACATTGGCCGTGCTCACCTGGAACGGCGCCGGCTCCGGCAGCAGATAGCCGATCTCGCGCAGGAAGCCCTCGTACGCCGCCTGATCGTGCGGTTGGCCGCGATGCGCCGTGTGCCAGGCGTCGATCCGGGCCTGGAGGTCGTCGCGCTTCGCCAGCAAGGCGCGGTCGCGCGGCGCCAGATCGCGCACCAGCGCGGCGAAGCCCGTCCAGAATTGCTCCGGAGCGAGACCCGAGCCGGGGAGCGCCTCGGTATTGACGAAATCATGCAGCTCCTGCGCCACAGAGACTCCGCCAGCATTCACACGATCCATGGTTAGCTCCTCCAAACAGCCCGGCCTCACCGGAGAGAGGCTTTTGGCGCACCAGGCAGAAACGTGGAAGCCGCAGTTTGATGCCGAAACAGGAAAAGTCTAATGCCAAAAAGGGAATGGTTGTCGTCCATTCCCCCCTGTTCCGGGTCGCTGGATGCCGGCGATCAGCCGCTGGTGGTGGAACTTACCCTTCCAGCGTCTCGCGCAGCATCTCCAGCGTGAGCCAGCGTTCCTCCGCCTCGGCGAGCGCCGCTTCCGCCTTGGCGAGTGCCTCCGTGGTCTTGGTGAAGCGCGCCGGATCGCGCGTGTAGAGCGCGGAATCGGCCAGCACGGCCTGATGCCGGGCGATCTCGGCCTGCAACCCCTCCATCTGGCCGGGCAGGGTTTCGAGCGCGTGCTTGTCCTTGAATGACAGCTTGCGGCGCGGCGCGGCCGACGAGTCCGCCGTGGGCGCCGTCCTGCCGCCGCCGCTCCCGCCGTTGCCTTGGGGCGTGGCGCGCGCCTTGCCGGCGGCGGGGGGCGCGCCACGCTGGGCGAGCATGTCGCTATAGCCGCCGGCATATTCCTGCCAACGCCCATCTCCCTCGGCCGCGATCACCGAGGTGACGACCCGGTCGAGGAAGTCGCGGTCATGGCTGACCAGCAGGACCGTGCCGGCGTAATCGGCGAGCATTTCCTGCAACAGATCCAGCGTCTCGATGTCGAGATCGTTGGTCGGCTCGTCCAAGATCATCAGGTTGGAGGGCTGGGCGAGGGCGCGGGCGAGCATCAGCCGGCCGCGCTCCCCGCCGGAGAGCACGCCGACCGGGGTGCGCGCCTGCTCGGGGCGGAACAGGAAGTCCTTCATATAGCCGATCACGTGCCGCTTCTGCCCGGCGACCACCACCTGGTCGCCGCCGCCGCCGGTCAGCGTGTCGGCCAGCGTCGCGTTCGGGTCCAGGCTGCCGCGGAGCTGATCGAGCGTGACGATGTCGAGATTGGTGCCGAGCTTCACCTCGCCGGAATCAGGCGCGAGCCGCCCGGTCAGCAAATGCAGCAGCGTGGTCTTGCCGGCACCGTTGGGGCCGACAATGCCGACGCGGTCGCCGCGCAGGATGCGGGTGGAGAAATCCCGCACCACCGGCCGGCCGTCATAGGATTTCGAGATCGCCTCGGCGGTGATCACGAGCTTGCCGGAGACATCCGACGATTCGGCGGCGACGAGGCGCAGCCCGCCGGAGGGGCGCACCTGCTCGCGCCGCGTCTGCCGCAGCGCCGCGAGTTCGGCGACCCGGCGCACATTGCGCTTGCGCCGCGCGGTGACGCCGTAACGCATCCAGTCTTCCTCGCGCGCGATCTGCCGCCCGAGCTTGTGCCGCTCGCGCTCCTCCTGCTCCGCCACCTCATCGCGCCAGGCCTCGAAATGCGCGAAGCCGCGATCGAGCCGGCGGGTGTGGCCCTGGTCCAGCCAGACGATGGTGCGGGAGAGGGTTTCGAGCAGCCGCCTGTCATGGCTGATCAGCACGATGCCGGCGCGCAGCCCGGTGAGTTCCTGCTCCAGCCATTCGATGGCCGGCAGGTCGAGATGGTTGGTCGGCTCGTCGAGCAGCAGCAGGTCCGGCGAGGGCGCGAGGACGCGGGCGAGGGCGGCGCGGCGCGCCTCGCCGCCGGAGAGATGGCGCGGATCCTCCGCCCCGGTCAGGCCGAGCGCCTCCAGCAGATAGCGGGCCCGGTGCGGGTCGTCGCCCGGGCCGAGCCCGGCCTCGGCATAGTCCAGCGTGGTCGCGAAGCCGGCGAAATCCGGCTCCTGCGGCAAATAGCGGATGGTGGCGCCGGGCTGGAGGAAGCGCGTGCCGCCATCGGGCGTGAGCAGGCCGGCGGCGATGCGAAGCAAGGTGGATTTGCCCGAGCCGTTGCGGCCGACGAGGCAGATGCGTTCGCCCGCGCCGACGGCGAACTCCGCGCCATCGAGCAGTGGCGCGGTGCCGAGGGTGAGGTGGATATCCTGGAGCAGCAGGAGAGGGGGGGCCATGCCGGGGTTCTGCCCTGCGCGCGGCATGGGGCGCAAGCCGTCCCGGCCCCGGCGGCCTGTTCGGCACGACGCCGATTCCCGCGTTGGCGCCGGGACCGCCGCCCGGACACCGGAGTCCGACGGACCGGCCCTGCCGCGACCTTGCCCCCGATTGCATGAGAGTCCCGCCGCCAAGCCGCGGAACAGCGCGGCGGAAAGATCCCGCGCGCTGATGCCGTCCGTCATCCGCGTGGCCGGCAAGGAGCGGTTAACGCCCCTGCGTCAGCATGAGCTCCCGACCGATCCCCCAATGGTCCCAAGCCAAACAAAAAGGCGCGTGAGTATGCGGATGTTTCGGAATTTACCGCTTGGCGGCAAACTCCTCGTCCTGGTCGGGGCGATGCTGCTGGGCTTGCTCATCATGGCGATCGTCACCGGAGAGGATATGCGCGGCCAGATGTTCGACGACCGGCTGCGGCAATTGCGGGTGACGACGGAAAGCGCCTATTCGCTGGCCGCCGACCTGGAAGCCAGTGAGCAAGAGGGACGCCTGAGCCGGGACGAGGCGCGGCGGCGCTTCCTGGAGGTCGTCGGCAAGCTCACCTACGACCATGGCAATGGCTATATCTTCGTCTACGGCATGGACGGCGTGGCGCTCTCCACCCCCGACCCGGCGCTCATCGGCACGAATTGCCTGGACCGGCTGGTGAACGGGGTGCCGGTCATCCGCCTGTTGCGGGACGGCCTGCTTGGCCGGGACGAGGCCATGGTGACCTACAGCTTCAACCGCCCGGGCCAGGGCACGGCGTCCCGCAAGCTCTCCTATGTGCGACGCTTCGCACCCTGGGACATGATGATCGGCACCGGCGTCTATCTCGATGATATGAATCGGGATTTCGCATCGTTCGTCCGACGCGTCGGCGGGTATATCGTGGCGCTGATCCTGGCCGCCTCCGCGCTCGGCTGGCTGATCGCCCGCGGCATCAGCGGCCCGGTCCGGCAGATCGCGGCGCATATGGATGGGCTGGTGCAGGGCGTGCTCGACC
>DATJWY010000290.1:0-15173 GCA_035500775.1 Acetobacteraceae bacterium | reverse complement strand
CCGGGGTCGAGGGGCAGCGCCCCTCGCCTTACTCCCGCGCTGCCGCCGCCGCCCCATCCCAGGCAAACGTGAGTTCGTGCTTGTTATGGAACAGATGCATCACCCGCCCGCCCGGAATGGCGGCGAAGGCGTCGGCGGCGTCGTGGTCGGTGGCGCCCTGGAATTTCAGGGTGCACACAATCCGCCCCACCTTCCCGGCGTCGATCCAGCGCTTCACCAGCGTGAGCAGCCGCTCCGGGTAGGCGATCACGTCGCTGCACAGCCAGTCCACCGCCGCCTCCCGCTCCGGCTCCAGCGCGAAGGCGCTTTCCTGCCGGAAACGCACCCCCGGCATCGCCGCGACCTCCGGGGCGAGCGGCGCCTTGTCGATCGCCGTCACCTGCGCGCCGAGTTGCGCGATCACCCAGGTCCAGCCGCCGGGTGAGGCGCCGAGATCGAGGCAGGTCTGCCCCGGTTGCGGCCAGGCGCCGATGCGGGTGCAGGCTTCCCACAGCTTGAGATAGGCGCGGCTCGGCGGCCCCTCGCGGTCCTCCTCGAACAGGCATTCGCCATTGACGAACGGGCTGGTCTTGGTCGGGCTGGCGAGCATCCGGTCCGGCGCGAGCAGCGTCCAGGCGCCGAGATGCCCGGTGGGCGCCGGCTCCGGGAAGCGCAGCCGCCGCGCCTTCACGGGCGGCAGGCGTTCGGCGATCAGCGCCGAGCGGCGGTGATAATCGACGGCGTAGAGGCTCCAGTTGCGCTGGATCGCCCGCAGCGCGTCCGCCGCCGCGCGCACCGAGGGAACCGGGATCTCGCGCGGCGCGGTCCAGACATCGAGCGCCCAGGCGCTGGGGCCGGGCGGGTCGGGCGAGAGGGCGAGCCGCCCATGCCAGGACTCGATGCGGCGGCCGGAGCGGGCGAGTTCCTCGGCGAGCGGGGCCTCGAAGCCCTCGGCGGCGAGATAGGCGCTGGCGATCAGGGGGTGTGTCTCCAGGGGGAAATCAGCCGGCGCGCAGCACGGAGAGGCCGAGCAGCGCCCAGCCGAGCATTAGCAGCGTGCCGCCGACAGGGGCGATGGGACCGAACCGCAGCCCGGTCAGTGCCAGCGTATACACCGCGCCGCAGAACAGCAGCAGCCCGAGCGTGGTGGCGGCTCCGGCGGCATTGGCGCAGCCCGTCGCCCAGGCCCCGCTGGCACGCCCGGCCCAGAGGCCGATGCCCACCAGGGCCAGCGCGTGCCACCCCTGCATGCGCAAGGCGCTGTCGATCAGGCGCAGGCGTTCCGCGTCCAGCCGTTGCGGCAGGGCATGCGCGGCGAGCGCCGCCATCATCACCGCGGTGAGGCCGGCGAGGGCACCGAGACCGATCCAGAGTCGTTGCATGCGCGGCAGCGTAGAGCACCCGCGCCCCGGATGGAAACATCCCGCCCGGCCCTGGCCGCGTCCGTCTCGCCATGGATACGAACGCTTTGCGGCGGCGCGGTTTGTGGCACAATGACGCGCATGCCCCGCGGCGACCTCTTCCCCGATATCGGTCCGTTCGAGACCGGTTACCTGCCCCTGACCGACGGTCACGTCATGTACTGGGAGCAGGTGGGCAACCCGTGCGGCCAGCCGGTGCTGTTCCTGCATGGCGGGCCGGGTGCGGGGGCGGGGGCGGTGCATCGCCGTTTCTTCGACCCGGGCCATTGGCGGGTGACGATCTTCGACCAGCGCGGCGCCGGCCGCTCCCGTCCGCTCGGCAGCCTGGTCGCCAACACCACGCCGCATCTCGTGGACGACATCGAGCGCCTGCGCGAGCATCTCGCGGTGGAGCGTTGGCTGTTGTTCGGCGGCTCCTGGGGCTCCACCCTGGCGCTGGCCTACGCGCAAGCCCATCCCGATCGCGTCTCCGGCCTCGTGCTGCGCGGCGTATTCCTCGGCCGGCAGCATGAGGTGGACTGGTTCCTGCACGGCGTCGCCGCCGTGTTCCCGGACGCGCACGCCGCCTTCGCCGCCTTCCTGCCGGAGGCGGAGCGCGCCGACCTGCTCGGCGCCTATCTGCGCCGCCTGACCGACCCCGATCCCGCCGTGCACCTGCCGGCGGCCCGTTCCTGGTCGCTCTTCGAGGGATCGTGCAGCACGCTGCTGCCGAGCCTGGAGATGGTGCGGTCCTTCGCTCAGGACCGTTCCGCCCTCGGGCTCGCGCGCATCGAGGCGCATTACTTCGCCAACGACCTGTTCCTGCCGCCGGAGGGCCTGCTCGGGCGGATGGACCGCATCGCGCATTTGCCGGCGGAGATCGTGCAGGGGCGCTACGACATGGTCTGCCCGGCGCAATCCGCCTTCGAGCTGGCGGCGCGCTGGCCCACGGCGCGGCTCACCGTCATCCCCGATGCCGGTCATTCGGCGCTGGAGCCGGGCGTGCGCCGGACCCTGGTCGCCGCCGTCGAGCGGTTCCGCGCCCCGCTCTGAGCGCCGGGCGGCGCGGCCTCCGGCCCCGGTTTTCCGCTTCTCCAGCCTGTGGCATCCGGTTCCCGCGGCAACGAAACCGGCCAGTACCGCGTTGCTCGCGCGCCCCGGCCGCGCCGTGCGCCCGTCCAGGGCCGCCGCCCGCGTTCCGCTACAACCCGAGGAGATGCCGATGCACCGATCCACGCGCTATGCGGTCATTCTGGCCCTGCTGCCCCTGGCCGCCTGCGCCGGGAGCGAGCGCGCCGTCACGCCGCCGGCACCGGTTGTCCCGCAGCCACCCCCTCTTTCCGCCGCTGACCAGAGCTTCATCCAGACCGCCTCGATCGGCGGGATGGCCGAGGTGCAGCTCGGCCAGTTGGCTCTGCAGAAAACGCACAGCGCGGGGGTCCGCCACTTCGCGACGCAGATGGTCCAGGACTATACGGCGAACAATCAGCAACTCGCCCAACTGGCGAAGCAGAAGGGGGTGACGCCGCCCTCCGCCCTGGATGACGCGCATCAGCAGGAGATGACCAAGCTGCAGGGCGAGACCGGGAAGCAGTTCAACCACGACTACATCGCCGGCCAGGTCACCGGGCATCAGGCGATGCTCGATACGTTCCAGTCCGAGGTGCAGAACGGGCAGGACGCGGACCTCAAGAACTTCGCCCAGCAGACGATTCCGGTGATCCAGTCGCACCTGACGATGGCGCAGGGGCTCCAGAGCGGGCATGTCCACCACGGTGCGCATCATCACGCCACCCAGCCAGGCACGATGTAGCCAGAGCATGCGGCGGGGCGGAGGGGCCGGGCCTGGCGGCCCCTCGACGAGCCGGGCCGGCGCTGGCTTCCAGACCGCGCCGGCAAGGACCATAGAAGGGCGTGTCCATCAGAAGTTGAGACCCGCCGTGTCCCGCCCCAGTCTTCTGCCCTTCCGGCCGCGTCTGCGCCTGCCGATCGACCCTTATATGTTGCTGATCGTCTCCATGGTGGGGCTTGCCTCGGTCCTGCCGGCGCGGGGCGAGGCCGCCTCGGTCACCAAGGTCGCGGTCACGCTCGCGATCGGGCTGCTGTTTTTCCTCTATGGCGCGCGCCTCTCGCCGCAGGCGGCGCTGGCCGGGCTGCGCCACTGGCGGCTGCACCTGACGGTGTTCGTCAGCACCTTCGTGCTGTTCCCGCTGCTCGGCATCGCCGCGCGCATGCTGGTGCCGTGGGCGCTGACGCCGGCGCTCTATCTCGGCGTGCTCTATCTCACCGCGCTGCCCTCGACGGTGCAGTCCTCCATCGCCTTCACCTCGATCGCTGGCGGCAACGTTCCGGCGGCGCTGTGCAGCGCCTCCGCCTCCAACCTGATCGGCATCCTGCTGACCCCGCTGCTCACCGGCCTGCTGCTGAACGCGCATGGCACCGGCTTCTCCGCCAGCGCGGTCGGCGACATCGTGCTGCAATTGCTGGTGCCGTTCTTCGCCGGGCAGGTGGCGCGGCCCTGGATCGGCGCCTGGACATCGCGGCACCGCACGCTGCTGACCCGCGTCGATCGCGGCTCGATCCTGCTCGTGGTCTATTCCGCGTTCAGCGAGGGCGTGGTCAGCGGCGTCTGGCACCGGGTGGACGCGGCAAGTCTCGCCAAGATGCTCGGCGTGATCGGCCTGCTGCTCGGCATCGTGCTGGTGGCGACGACGCTGGCCAGCCGCGCGCTCGGCTTCTCGCGTGAGGACGAGATCACCATCGTGTTCTGCGGCTCGAAAAAGAGCCTGGCGAGCGGCCTGCCAATGGCGAGCGTGCTGTTTCCGCCGGCGCAGGTGGGGCTGATCGTGCTGCCGGTGATGCTGTTCCATCAGATCCAGCTGATGGTCTGCGCCTGGCTCGCGCGGCGCTACGCGGCGTCCGGGCGGGCGGCGGCGGGGTGAAAGGCCAGGGCGCCGCCCTGGACCCGCTGGGGCCTTGAGGCCCCAGACCCCCATTACTTGGAATGGATTCCAAAGGCTGCGCCTTTGGCGGGGTCCTGGGGCGGAGCCCCTGGCCTTATACCTTTGTGAACAGCCCTATCGATCCAGAAAGCTTCACCCGAACCGATGCGGCGTCAATGCAGGATGCCGTTCTGGCTGGTCTCGCCGGGGCGCACCGCGTTCTCATCCTTGAAATGCGACCCGAAATCGGTGGGCCGCGCGCCGGTCGCGCGGCCCGAGGGGTTGGCCTGCAACAGGTCCTCGGCCGCGGTTTCCCGCGCCGCCGGCGGTTCCGCCACGCGCGGGCGGTAAGTGGCGGGCAGGATGCTGGTGGCCCAGCCCGCGCCCTCATAGACGATGGGCAGCGCCTGCGCGTGCTGCACCGCCTCCGGCCAGTTCTCCGGCGGCAGCACCAGCCCGCCCACGATATAGGCCGCGATCACCAGCGCCGCCCCGCGCGCGAGGCCGAACAGGATGCCCAGCGTGCGATCCAGCCCGCCGAGGACGGAAACGCGGATCAGCCGCCCGGCCAGGTTGGCGACCAGCGACAGCACGATCAGCAGGGCGACGAACCCCGCTACATAGGCCGCCGGGTCCGCGATGTCCGGGTTGCCGATCATCCGGCGCGCATAGGGCTGCGCCACCGGGTAGAGCTCGATCGCGCCCCAGGCGGCGCCGACCCAGGCGCCGATGCCGAGCGCCTCCCGCACCAGCCCGCGCGAGAAGCCGAGCAGGGCCGAGACGCCGACCAGCGCGAGCACCATGACATCGACGAAATTCATGCGTTCCTTCCTACCGGCCTGAGTTTTCTGGCGGTTGTCTTGGCACGGTAGTCGGGTGCGCGGGGCGGGCGGTGCAAGTGAATTCCGCTTCAACCGCGCCGTTTCGCCGCCCGCGCCCCGCGCCGGTCCAGCCCAGGGTCAGGCCACGCGGGGTTCAGGCCACACGGGCAGACCACGGGGAGTCAGGCCAGGGCCCGGTTTCGCTCCAGGCGCGGCAGGTGATCCAGCATGGCGCCGAGTCGCGTCACCACCGTCTCCAGCGCCGCGCTCTCCGCCCCGTCCACCGCCTGCTGCGCGCTGAGGGCGATGCGCAGGCCGCCCATCAGGTCGCCGGTCGCGCCGCCGAGTATGACCGGCTGGCCGATATGGCAGGGCGTGCCGTCGCCGGAAGAGGCGGCGTCCGGCTGCGCCTGGTTCAGCCAGTGATACACGTCGCGCAGCGCATCGGCGGAGAGGAACCTGTCGCCCGCCGGATCGCGCAGCGCGAAGGTGAAGATGGTGGGGCAGCCGCCCGGCCCGGAGGCCGGGGGCTCGGCCAGGTTGAAGCGGGGATCGCGTGCCAGCGCGGCGCGCACCGTGTCGCCGAGGCGCCGCAGCCGCTCCACGGTTTCGTCCCGGGGCTGGGCGGCGAAGCGGCGCATCTCGGCGAGCGCCGCCGCCCAGCGCAGCAGCACGCCCGGCCCCGGCGCCGCCGTTGCCGGATCGTCCGGCAGCCGGGCGATGTAGGCGGCGAGGCCGGGTGGCACAGGATGGTCCGGTCGCGGCAGCCCGCCGCGCGGCACCAGAACCACGCCGCAGAACCCCGGCGCGCCGAAGAATTTCGAGCCGGTGAGCAGGACCGGCCAGCCATGGCGCAGATAGCGCCGCAGCCGCTCCGGCTCCAGCCGCGCCTGACAGGCATCAACCAGGATGCGCAGCCTTTCCCCGTGCCGGCGCTGGAGCCGCAGGCAGGTTTCCAGGCTGGGCGCGACCAGCCCGGTCTTGGAGCCGTCGATCACATGCAGCACGGCGATGCTGTGCGGCACCGCCGCCTCCACCGCCGCGGCGCAGGCGGCGTCCACCTCCGCGGCGCCGCGCGTGGTGCCGTCCGGCCGGCGCAGCGCCACGGTGCGCACTTCCATCGCCCGGGGGAAGCCGTCGATGCGGGTGCCTTGCCCGACCAGCGCGCCTTCGGCGGTATTGGGCGCGAAATGCCGGCCGAGCGCCGCGAGCGGCACGCCGCTGCCGGTTTCCGCCGGGCTCGGCAGGATGCTGGTGAGGTGCTGTTCCGGCAGGCCGGCGGCGATCAGCCCCATGGCGAACAGCGTGGCGTCGGTGCCGGAGGGCGCGAGCACCGGCTCGGCCAGGTCGGCGGCGTCATAATGGCGGAGGATGGCGGCGCGGATCTCGGCGGCCAGCCGGTCCCGCGCCGCCGCCGCGCCGTCGCCCGGCGCCGAGGCCAGCAGGAAGCGGCGCGCCGCCTCGGCCGCGGCGAAGCCGCGCTCCGAGGGGGAGGAGGCGGTGCATGAGGAAAAGACGATCGCCTCGCGGCGCGGATGCGGCATGCAGCCGTATTTGTTCAGCCCGGTGACGGGATCGCGTTCGAGGCGGTGGTCGCCGTGCAGGGTCAGCAGCACCTCGGTGGGGGCGGCGAGGTCCCAGGCCGCCGCCAGCATCGCCGCCATGTCCGGGGTGAAGTCCGCCATGTCGTCCCCCGGACGGTGCGGCCGCAGCGCCTCGGCGGCCCGCGCCAGGGCGGCAAAGGGCGGCAGCACGCCCACAAGGTCGAGCGGCACAAGGCAGGCCGGGTCGGAGGCCGCCTCCTCGCGCTCCGCCGCGCGCAGCCCGAGCAGGAAGTGGCCGGCGGCCCGGGCCGCGAGCAGGCCGGCGACCGGGCCGGGCAGGGCAGGGAGGGTGCGCAGCCAGGCGAGCTCCAGCCCGTGCCGCAGCACCACCAGCGAGGCCGCGCCGGGCGGCAGCGCCGGCGACAGCACGAGTTCCCCCGGCGCCGGCACGACGAAGCCAGTGGCCACGCCGGTCTGGCCGAGGGAGAGCGTGAGCCCGGGCAGCAGCGGCACGAGCGTCGGGTGTTCCAGCAGGCGGCGGGCGGCATGCGCCCGGTCGATATCCAGCACCCGCATGGTCCGCCCCTCTTCCGATCCCGTCATTCCGAAACCTGGCCCATTCTGAAGCTCCCGGCCGATGCGCCGTAGCATCGCCCGAGGATGTTCGGCCGCGCGCCCTCGCTCGCGGTCAAGTGATGATCCGGTGTCGTTGTCCGGATCGTGTCCCGCCAATGGCGCGGCGAGGGACCGGCGCCCTGGCCCCGGCGCGCCGCGGGGTGCGCGGGTTCCGCCGATGCCGCCCGCCGGCTCGCTGCAATGCGATAGGATGGGCGCCACGCTCTTGTTGACATGAACCCCCGCGCCGCGCCACTCACCCTGATTATGCGTCAGTTGTGTTTCCGCATGGTTGCGGTCGCTTACGTGGCGTCGTTCTGCGGCGCCCCGCTTGCCGCGCGCGCCGCCGGCGACCGGTTCTTCACCACCAGCGACGGCGTTCGCCTGCATTATCTCGAAGCCGGCCCCCCAACCGCGGGCACCCTGGTCTTCGTTCCCGGCTGGACCATGCCGGCCTGGATCTGGCAGCGGCAGATCGAGGCCTTCTCCAGCCGCTACCACGTCGTTGCCCTGGACCCGCGCGGCCAGGGCGAGAGCGAGATCCCGGGCGGCGGCTACGAGCCGGGCCGGCGCGGCGCCGATATCGGCGACCTGATCGCGGCGCTCGGCGGGCGGAAGGTGGTGCTGGTCGGCTGGTCGCTCGGGGTGCTGGACAGTCTCGCCTATGTCCATGAAGCCGGGGACGGGCGCCTCGCCGGCCTCGTGCTGCTCGACAATTCGGTGGGCGAGAACCCGCCGCCCCGGCCCGAGGCCGCCCCCCGGAGCACGCTCCCTTTGCCGCGCCCGCTCCGGATACGCCACTTCGTCGAGGCTATGTTCCACCGCCCGCCCGGCGCGGCCTTCCTCGACCGGCTGACCAGCGACGCCCTGCGCACCCCGCCCGCATTCGCCGCCGCGCTGCGCGCCTATCCGGTGCCGCGCAGCTATTGGCGGGAGGCGGTGTATTCGGTCGGCAAGCCGCTGCTCTACGTGGTCACGCCGCGCCTCGCCGGGCAGGCGGAGAACCTCGCCGCCCATGATCCGCTGGCGGAGACAGCGGTGTTCGCCGATGCCGGGCACGCGCTGTTCGTGGATGATGCCGAGCGATTCGACGCGATGCTGCGCGACTTCATCGAGCGGCGGGTCTGGCCGGTGGGGGGCGGGGCGGTCGCGTCGGTTTCCGGCGGGCGTTGAGGCCAGGGCTCCGCCCTGGACCCGCTGGGGCCTTGAGGCCCCAGGCCCCCATTACTTAGGGCTCTGTTCGTTTTGGGGGCGTCAGCGAATAGCGGAATCGGATCGACTCCGATACGTTTCGGGCGCGGCGAGTCCTGCGCGTGCCGTGGCGTATGGCGGCGTTACCACGGTGTCGCGGACCACCGGCATCGCGAGGAGCACGATCGGCTGGAGCTTGCAGGAGCTGGCCCTGAGCAAGTTTGGGGTCCGGTGGCCACCGGACCCCACGCAGCACCGCTTTCACCAAGACGCAGCGCCAACACATGGATGATACAAGGGGCTCCGCCCGTCGCCTTGCCAAAGGCCAAGCCTTTAAAATCCATTATTTAAGAGCGGCTTCCTTGCCGGGACTCACACACTCCGCAGGGAAACCAAGGGGATCCCCGGTGTTGAAACGACTGCCGTTACAGCTGCGATCGGCCGCCTATGCTCTACGCGGCGGCTTCCTTGTCCGGCCGCTGGTGATCGCCGTTGCGCTCGGACTGTGCGGGGCCGTGCTATCCTCGGTGGAAGAGTCTTCTCCTGGAATCGCAGCCTGGGTTCCCACTACTTTGTTCCCTTCGCACCAGGACGCGCAGGTCGCCCAGGTCATCTTCAGCGTCATCGCCACGTCGATCATGACGGTCGTATCGATCGTCTTCGCCATCTTGCTGATGACCCTCACGCTTGCCTCGATGCAGTTTTCGCCGCGCATCCTGGTCAGCTTTGTGCGCGACCGTGTCACGCAATGGACGCTCGGGGTCTTCCTGGGCACTTTCTCCTACTGCGTGGCGGCACTCCCCGCCGCCCGTTCGATGCCGCATCCATTCGCGCCGGTGATCACTGTCCTCGGCGGAATGTTGCTGGCGTTGATCTGCGTCGGGTGGCTGCTGTTTTTCATCCACCACATCTCCAGAGAAATAAGCGTCAACCACATCGTGGATCGTATCGCGCGCGAGACCGAGTTGGTGATCGATGAACTGATGCCGCGTCCCCGCGCCAGGCATTATCGTCCAGAGCCGATGATCCCCGTGCCGGATCATCCGGAGTTCCCTATTCTGAACGAGGTGTCGGGCTACATCCGCTTCATCGACACAAGGCGGCTCACGGACTTCGCTCGAATGCACCATTTGCGGGTGCGCGTCACCCGTCGGGTGGGCCACTTCGTGCCGGCCGGTGTCCCATTGCTCATGGTTTCCCGGCGCAGCCAGTTGGGCCGTGAGCGTGCGGTGGAATTGACGGGGGCTTTTGACATCGGTCCAACGCGGACGCTGCAGCAGGACGTTGAGTTTGGCATCATTCAGATCGTCGACATTGCTCTTCGCGCCATCTCGCCGGCGATCAACGACCCCAGCACGGCCATCAGTTGCATTGACCAGCTCACCCGGATCCTGATCCGTTGGCTCGACCGTTTCCCGCCGGAGTCTTTGCTGTTCAGCCCGCCGCACGTTCTGCGCGTCGTATTGCCATGGATCGACCTGGAGGGATTGCTGAACACCGCCATCGAGCAGATCCGCGCCTATGCCACGAACGATGCCGCGGTCAGCCTACGGATACTGCGACTCCTGCATGACGTTGCTGTTACTGTCGAGGACGACGCGCTTCGCCGCCACATCGTCGAGCGAGGTATGCGCGTCGTCGAAGGCTGTCAGGGCCGGCTGCCACCAGACGACATCGCGCGCCTGGAGCATCGTCTGGCCGCGCTCACTGGCCTTTGCGGCAACACGAGCGCCGTGCGGAATTTTTGATGCGGTGGCCAGATCCAGGTGACGCTCGGCAACCGCCTCGTAGACCCGATCCTGATCGTAGGCGCCAGCGTGGGCGACGAAAGTGATGGGATCGGCAAGCTGGTCGAGAGGCGCGTCATATCAGCGGCCTTATACCAGCGACCAAAATGATTGACCTATGCGGGAAAGTAGCGGGGCGCTGCCCCGCACCCCGCTGGGGGCAGCCCCTCCGTGGCCATTCCATCGGCCGTTCCGGCCGATGGAACCTTGGGCCACTCCGCCCTCCAGACCCGCACGCATTTGAAATTCTTCATGGAATGGGGCCTGGGGCCGACGGCCCCAGCGGGTCCAGGGCAGCGCCCTGGCCTTACTTTCCCCCGTCCCGCGCCCGGCCCCGTCGTGCTACACCCGCGCCCATGTCTCGCCCCGGTCTGCTGCCGCTCTTCCTCGTCTCCGCCGCCTCTCTCGGCTTCGAGACGGCGCTGACCCGGTATTTCGCCGTCGCGAAATGGTCGGAATACGGCTACTGGGTGATTTCGATCGTGATGGTGGGCCTGGCGCTGAGCGGCGTCGCCATGGCGCTGGCGCGGGGCTTCGCCGAGCGGCATGCTCGCGCCCTGCTCGCCCTCCTGCCGCTGCTGCTGTTACCCGCCGCCGCCATCGGCTACCGGCTGACCACGGCCAACCCGTTCAATCCGCTGCAATTGCAGAACCCGGCCACCCTCGCGCCGGAACTCGGGAACATCGCTCTCTATTACGCGGCGCTGTTGCCGTTCTTCTTCCTCACCGGGCTCTATATCAGCCTCGTCTTCGTGCTGAGCGGCGCCCGCGTCGGCCGCGCTTATGGCTTCGACCTTACCGGGGCGGGGGCCGGGGCGCTCGCCATCATGGTGTTGATGCGGGTGCTGCATCCGTTCCACCTGATCGCCGCCCTGCTGGTGCCGCTCGCCCTCGCGGCGGCGCTCGGCCCGGGCGGCTGGCGCGTGCGGGTCGCGGCGCTCGCCGCCTTCCTCGCCGCCGAGGCCGTGGTGCTGACCGACCGTGACGCCGCCTACGACCAGTTCAAGTCCATCTACGCGCCGCTGAACGTCCCCGGCAGCCGGGTGCTGGCCGAGATCCGCTCGCCGCGCGGCCTCTACGCCCTGCTCGACGATTTCACCGAGCGGGTGGATACCGACGTCTCCAACGACGCCGGCATGCTGAACCTGCCCGGCCCGCCGCGCGCCCTCGGCCTGTATCGCGACGGCAACCGCGTCGCCGCGCTGCCGGGGCCGGATGGCGGCGCCACCGCCTATGCCACGGCGTCGCTCGATGCCTTGCCGTATCAGCTTCTCGCCCATCCGCGCGTGCTGCTCGCCGGCAGTTCCGGCGGGTTCCGCATCCGCGAGGCGCTGACCCTCGGCGCCGCTTCGGTGGAGGCGCTGGAGCCTGATCCGGTGGTGCTGCGCACCTTGCGCGCCGGCCTCGCCACCGTGCCGCCCTTTCCCGCGGATGCGCGCGTGCGTCTGCGGGCCGGCGGCCCGATGCATGCCACGCGCATCGGCGCCGGCTACGACCTGATCGACATCTCCGCCGACTTCCTCGACGAGGACGAGAGCAACGCCAACGCCTTCGCCGCCGAGGCGCTTGCCGCCGATCTGCGCGCCCTGGCGCCGGGGGGCCTCGTCTCCATCCCGGTCTCGATCCGCGAACTGCCGGTCTATGCCGTGCGCGTGCTCGCGACCGTGCGCGAGGCGCTGCGTCTCGCCGGCATCGCCACGCCGGAGCGCCATGTTGTGGTGTATCGCTCGGCCTGGAACGCCCGCATCCTGGTCGGCGCCGCGCCCTGGACCGATGCCCGCCTCGCTGTGGTCCGCCGCTTCTGCGACGACCGTTCCTTCGACATCTCCTTCATGCCCGGCATGGACCCGGTGGCGGCGCGGGCGAGCATCTATAACGACCTGCCGGCGGTTTCCTTCGACACCGGCACCGTCGCCGAGGGCGGCGGCCCGCATGACGCGGTCGCCGACGAGGCCGGGCCGGTGCTGCGCGGCGAGACGGTGCCGTCCGAGGCGTCGTTCACTCTCTCGCCGGTCACGCTCGACCGGCCCTTCCTCACCAACGTTCTGCGGCTGGACCGGATCGGGGGCGTGCTCGCCCGTCTGGAGATCCTGCCGCAGGCGGAGCTGGGGCCGCTGGTCAACCTCGCCGTGCTCGCGCAGGCGGCGGCGATCGCGTTGCTGGTGCTGGTCTCGCCGCTGGCCGCTGGTGGGCGGGTGCGGGCGCCGGGGGGCCTCGCACGGCCGGCGGTCTATTTCGGCGCGCTCGGGCTCGGCTTCCTGTTCATCGAGATGACGTTGATCGGCAAGGCCGGCTTCTACCTCAACGACTACACGCTCGGCTTCGCCCTGGTGCTGACCGGCATGCTCGGCTTCTCCGGCCTCGGCAGCCTGATCGCCGATCGCGTGAAGCCGGAGGCGTCCGGCCGGGCGCTCGCGGTCGCGGTCGCGGTCGTCCTCGCCTGGGTCGCGGCGATGCTGGCCGGGCTGACGCCGCTGCTGCTGGCGACGCTCGGCCAGCCCCTCGCGCTGCGGGCAGCGATCCTGCTGCTGCTGCTCGCCCCGGTCTCGGTCGCGCTCGGCCTGCCGTTTCCGCTCGGCCTCGCCTGGGCCTCGCGCGCGGGCGAGGCGGGGGAGGGGCGGGCGGGGAACAGCGAGGCGGGAGGCAGCGGCTTCCTGCCTTGGGCCTGGGCGGTGAACGGCGCGTTCTCCGTGGTGGCGACGCCACTCGCCAGCCTGGTTTCGATGCAATCCGGCTATAGCCGGGTTATGGTCGCGGCCGGGCTAATGTATCTGCTGGGTTTCCTCGCTTCACCCTACAGCCGAAAGGCCCTGTCGTGGCCGGTTCTTCCCTCCCCCTGGATACGCGCGGCGCGGCGCAGGCGGTGATCTCCCGCCGCGCCGTCCTGGCCGCCGGCCTCGCTTTGCCCTTCGCCGGCCGCGCCATCGCGGCGACGAGCGATGCCCCGCCGGGGTGGACGCATGCGGCCTTCCTGCAGGCGATGCGCCGCTCCGGCCGGCCGGTCGCGCAGACGGAAGCGGAGTTCGACGCCATCCAGGCGCGGCGGCCCGCCTATCTGGCGCGCATCGAGCAATATCTGCGCGAACGCCTCGGCGGCGCGGACCCCGCCGTGCTGCGCGCCTTCGCCACCGTGCCGCGCGATTATTTCCACTACAACTACGCCGAGCGCCTTGCCTCCCCCGGCAATGCCTACGAGGCCAATGCCAAGCCCTGGGCGCTCGGCTTCGGCTCCGCGCTCTCGGACTATCTTGGCCAGGCCTACATGACCCAGGTCTGCCGCCCGGCGCCGGGCGAGGTGACGCTGGAGATCGGCACCGGCAGCGGCTTCCAGAGCGCGCTGCTCTCGCGCATCGTCGCCGAGGCCTATTCGATCGAGATCATCGAGCCGCTCGGCCGCGCGGTGAGCCGCATCTTCGCGCCGCTGGGCTACACCAACGTCCATACCAAGGTGGGCGATGGTTATTACGGCTGGCCGGAGGTGACGGGCGGGTTCGACATCATCATCGTCACCTGCGCCGCGCAATACGCGCCGCCCGAGCTGTTCCGGCAGCTCAAGCCGGGCGGGCGGCTGGTGATCCCGATCGGCCAGCCGTTCAAGCGCGGCCAGTTCCTCTACATCTACACCAAGGATGCGAAGGGAAAGATCCATTCGCGCAAGGATGTCGGCGTGTTCTTCATCCCGATGACCGGGACGATGATGAAGAACCCGCCGCCGGCGGGGCATGCCGCCGCGTCGGCCGCCTCCGCGCCCTGATACGGGCGGCCCGGCGCCAGATCATGATTGCCTGAGATTGAAGCGCAGGGACTTGGGGCTTTGCCCCAAACCCCGTCACGCGAAGGCGTGCATTTGCACGACGGGGCCTTGAGGCCCTAGACCCCCGAATCATTTAAGTGACGGATCCCAAAGGCTTGGCCTTTGGCGGGGTCCAGGGGCGGCGCCCCTGGCCTTCCTGCGGGTCAACCTAAAACTATCCCGCTCCAGGTCAGCGCGGGCCGGAGCAGGGATAGGTCGTCATCAGGAAGCGCATCATTCCGTAGACCGCCGGTTCGTCCAGGTACTGGCCGTTATTCGCCGCCCAGGCGACGAAGCGGGTGATCGCCTGCGCCCGGGTCGGGGTCGGATTGGGCAGGCAGACCTTGAGCGGCTGGTTTTCCGCGAGGGCATTGGCGCGGTAGAAATCCACCACGCCGCCGCTATAGCCGGCGCAGAGGCCGAGCGCGGCGGCTTGGGAGGGATCATTGGCCGGCACCGAGCAGGCAGCCACGAGGTCGCGCGTCGTCTCGATTCGGTATGCGGGTGGGCCTTGCGCCTCCGCCCGGCGCGGCGGCAGCGTGAGCGGCAGGGCCAGTATCGCGGCGGCTCCGAGAACGCCCGGTCCGGCCCTGTGCATGGCTTGGCTCCTTCCTGCTGAATCCAGGCGGGCAACGCGCCCCCTCATCCGGGGTTTCGGTCGCACGGCCGGGGGCGGGGCATGAGCGAGGCCGCGTCCGGTGACGACGCCGCGTCCGGCGGCGTGACCGGCGCCGCGCTCGGCCGGCTCGGCCGCGGCGCCCTCCGCCTCGCGCGGGCGACGTTCGACCTGGTGCTGCCGGCGCATTGCCTGACCTGCGACGCGCCGGTCTCTGGCGCGGGGCAGTTTTGCGCCCGCTGTTTCGGCGCGGTCGGCTTCATCGGCGCGCCGGCCTGCCGAAGCTGCGGCCTGCCCTTCGCGAGCGCCGCCTTCGCCGGCGGCGATGGCCTCTGCCCGCGCTGCGTCGCGCATCCGCCGCCCTGGGACCGCGCCGTCGCCGCCATGCTCTATGAGGGGCGGGCGCGTGACCTGATCCTCGGCTTCAAGCGGGCCGACCGGGTGGAGGCCGCGTTGCCGCTCGCCCGGCACATGGCGCGGGCCGG
>DATJWY010000289.1:0-14530 GCA_035500775.1 Acetobacteraceae bacterium | reverse complement strand
TGAGCACCGACTATCTCGAAAAGGTTATGAAAGGTCACGCATAGTGTGAGTCACGCGATTCCCCTGGGTCCAGGGGCAAGGCCCCTGGCCTTTCAGGTGGGTCAATCAATTGGCTGGTTGGTATGTTACGCCGATATCCGCTCGATATCGGCGCCGCAGGCGGCGAGTTTTTCCTCCAGCGCCTCATAGCCGCGATCCAGGTGGTACACCTGGTCGATCAGCGTTTCGCCCTCGGCGGCGAGACCGGCGAGAACCAGGGAAACCGAAGCGCGCAGATCGGTCGCCCGCACAGGCGCGCCCTTGAGCCTCGGCACGCCGCGCACGATGGCGGAAGACCCGTGCACGGCGATGCGCGCACCCATGCGGATCAGCTCCGGCACGTGCATGAACCGGTTCTCGAAGATGGTTTCCGTCACCATCGCAGCCCCCTCGGCGACCGACATCAGCGCCAGGTATTGCGCCTGCATGTCGGTGGGGAAGCCGGGATAGGGCTCGGTCATCACATCGACGCCGTGCAGCCCGTTCCGCCGGCGCACCAGCAGCGTGTCGCCGTCCTCAAGCATCTCCACCCCAGCCTCGCCGAGTGCGCGCGCCACCGCGCCGAGATGCGCGAGCCGGCCGCCGCGCAGGCGGAGCGTGCCGCCGGTGATGGCGGCGGCGCAGGCATAGGTGCCGGTCTCGATCCGGTCCGGGACGATCGGGTGATGCGCGCCATGCAGGCGCGGCTGGCCCTCGATGGTCAGCGTGCCGGTGCCGGCGCCCTCGATGCGGGCGCCCATGGCGACCAGGCATTCGACGAGGTCGTCGATTTCCGGCTCGCGGGCGGCATTGGCGATGACGCTGCGGCCGCGCGCGAGGCTCGCCGCCATCAGCAGGTTCTCGGTGGCGCCCACCGAGGCGAAGGGCAGGACGATATCCGCCCCGCGCAGGCCCGAGGGAGCGGCGGCGTTGACGTAGCCATTGTCCAGCCGGATCTCGGCCCCCATCGCCTCCAGCCCCTTGAGGTGCAGATCGACCGGGCGGGTGCCGATGGCGCAGCCGCCGGGGAGCGACACCCGCGCCTCGCCGCAGCGCGCGAGCACCGGGCCGAGCACGAGGATCGAGGCGCGCATCTTGCTGACGATGTCGTACGGCGCCTCGGTGTTGGTGATGGCGCCGCCGATCGAGAGGGTGCGGGTGGGGCCCGGGTCCGTGGCGACGCCGTGCTGCGCGAGCAACTCGGCCATCGTCTCGATATCGGCGAGGCGCGGCACGTTGGAGAGCACGAGGCGCTCATCGGTCAGGAGCCCCGCGGCCATCAGCGGCAGCGCCGCGTTCTTGGCGCCGCCGATGACGATCTCCCCGGCAAGCGGCCGCCCGCCGCGGATGCGGATCCGGTCCATCGAACTCAACTCCTTGACTGCGGCAGCTTTACGGGTTGCGACACGGCTTCAGGGTTGATGGGCAACCCCTGGCTGTCAAACGTTTTTGCGTCTGTGGGCGTTGCGTTGCAAGCGGCAGGCCGCCGGTGCTGCGGGCCGGGGGCGCGGCCTCAGAGCCGGGGCAGCGCGACCCCGCGCTGGCGCATGTATTTGCCGGCCTTGTCGGCGTAGCTCGTCTCGCACGGGCTGGCGCCCTGCAGGAACAGGAACTGGCAGATGCCTTCCCCGGCATAGATCTTGGCGGGGAGGGGAGTGGTGTTGCTGATCTCGATCGTCACCTGCCCCTCCCATTCCGGCTCCAGCGGCGTGACGTTCACGATGATGCCGCAGCGGGCATAGGTCGATTTCCCGAGGCAGATCACCAGCACGTCACGCGGGATGCGGAAATACTCGACCGTGTGGGCGAGGGCGAAGCTGTTCGGCGGGATGATGCAGACCGGGGCGGTGCGGGTGACGAAGCTCTCCGCGCTGAACGCCTTCGGGTCCACGACGGCGCTGTCCACATTGGTGAAGATCTTGAATTCGTCGGCGACCCGCGCGTCATAGCCGTAGCTGGAGAGGCCGTAGCTGATGACGCCCTCGCGCTTCTGGGTTTCGACGAAGGGCTCGATCATGCCGTGCTCCTGCGCCATCCGACGGATCCAATGGTCGGGCATCACGGACATCGGCGGGGCTCCAGGTCAGCGTGGGCGGGAAGGGTTGGATATGGCGCGGCGTCGTGCCGGGCGGGAGGAGTAGCCTATTGCAGCCCCTGGCCGAAGCCTAAAATGCCGCGTGATCGCGCGGCGGTGGGGCGGGGCGCGGCTCAGTCCTCCGCCGGTGGGGGCGCGGGCGGGGTGGTGCGGGCGCGGGTCTGTTCCTTCCGCCGGCGCAGATTCTCGCGCAGGGCGGCGGCCTGGCGGGCTTCGCGCTCGGCTTTGTCGGCGAGGGCGCGGGGTGTCAGGTTGGGGCGAGGGGGTTGGTCTGGCTGGTCCATGCGCGCTGGCGCCGGGGAGGGATCCGCTCCGGCCCTTGGGGCCGGGTGGTGGTGCTGGCAAGGATTGAAAGGCCGTTAGGACGCTCAATCGCGGCGGAAATTGCCGCTACTTTCAGTGGGTTGTCAAGAGCGTTCTGAGCCGAGGTCGGTGGGCTTTGGACAAGTCCTTTGGACCAGGGTCGGCCCCGGGGAATCTCAGTGCGTCTCCTCGATCTTGGCCGGTGCTGCCCACCGGGAGGGAGGTCGGGAGGCGTCCAGAGAATCCCTGGCCAGTCCCAGGGTGGAACAACAACACCGACCTTTAACCGTCTTTCTGAAACCGTCTGGAACCCCCCCCACAGACTGCCAGCCTTGTCTCGTCGAGCCGAGCCGCTGACTTGAGCGGCGGAGCCGGGTGCTGGCGCAGGCAGAGCGGCACGCACAAGGGCAGGCAGCGCGACCGGTGCGGACCGCGACCTCGACGGTGTCGAGAGCAGGTTGCCGGGGGATGGTGGAGGCGGGGGGCTGGGGGCGGGGGCGGCGCTGGCTGGGTTCCCTCCGTCAGGCGGAGGGGATTCGCCGCCGGCCGCCTCCCTGAGATGATCTCAGGGACCAACTCCCACAGAATTTCTGCGGGACCGCCTCCGCCGTCACAATGAACCTTGCCCTGGTGATACGTAACGCAACCAAGCCAGGAGCGTATCAGATGGGTCCGATCTGTACTTCTGATGCGTTCTCCGTCATGCGTCCATGACCCTATTGTGACGGGAAAATCTCTGAAGAACGCATTATCTGTCAGTTTGACGTCCAGGTTTAGAAGCCATCTTCGGGCGGCGCATTTTGGTCTCGATCAATGCGCCCGGATGCAGTCTGTGACCATTTGGGGCCCCATACCAGGAACCCGAACCCAAACCAGGAAGCAGCCCAACATGCAGATCGCGAAATTGCGCAGCGTGTTACATGCTTGGCAGGTCCCGACGGCCTGCCTGTTGCTGGTGTTCAGCGCGACGGTTGCCGCGCAGGCGCAGCCACAGAACGCAAAGAATGCGAAACCACCCGCGCCGGCGGCAGCCAAAAACCGTCCCGCTGCGCCAACGAAAATGGTGCTCGAATCGAAGGCGATGGACCTTCTCAAAGCCACCAGCGAGCGGCTGGCCGCAGCGAAATCCATGACCTTCACCGCTGTTGCCAGCTATGAGTTCCCCAGCCAGCTCGGTCCACCAATTCTCTACACCGTTCGTTACGACGTTGCCATGCAACGGCCGGACAAGCTGCGGGTGGTCATTCCCGGCGACGGACCGGTGTCCGAGTTCTATTACGACGGCAAGACGATGATGGCCTATGCGCCGGCCGAAAATCTTGTCGCCGTCGCCGACGCCCCGCCAACGATCGACGCGGCGCTGAAGGCGGCGTTCGTGAATGCAGACATCTTCTACCCGTTCACGGATCTGCTCGTCGCCGATCCCTATGTCGCGATGACCAATGGCGCGATCCTCGCATTCTATATTGGCCCGTCGGGCGAGGTTGGCGGCGTGAAGACCGAAATGCTGGCGTGGGCCAACCCGGATGTGTTCCTGCAGATCTGGATCGGCGCCGACGACAAGCTGCCGCGGCGGGTGCGGGCGGTCTACAGCGCCGACCCGCTGAACATGCGCCACCAGTTGGACATCTCGAACTGGCAACTCGATCCGGTGCTGCCTGCGGACACGTTCACCTCGGAAAAGGCCAGGAGCGCCGAGCCGATGAAATTCGCCCGGCCTGCAAACGCGGCCCCGGCGGGCATGAAGCCGATCGGGATGACCAGGCCGTCGAAGGCAACGCCCACGCAGCCCGCAGCGAAGACACCGTAAGGAGGGTGGATGTCATGAAAGCTTTCGTCGTTACGGTCGGCGCCCTATTCGCAGGCCTCCTATGGCACGACCCGGCGTTGGCTTGGGCTTCGGCCAACCGGTATGGCGGGAGTACGAGCCATAGCGCGGGGCAAACCAGCCACACCAATGCCTACGGCGGCAGTTCCAGCCATTCGTACGGCCAAGGCACGGAACATACGAACACATACGGCGGCAGCACCGAACACGCGTATGGCGGCGGCACCGAGCACACGAATGCCTATGGCGGCAGTACGTCTGGCGCCTATGGGCAAGGCGCCACCCATACATACTCGTCCGGTGCGACGGCCTATCACCCGCCCGGCTCTGCAGGCTATGCGGGATATTCCGCCTATCACCCGCCGGTAGCGGTGCCGTACTATTCGGCGTCAGGGTGCAACGGATGCGCGGCAGCGGCTGGTGCCATTGCCGGCGTGGCGGCCGGGGCGGCTGTTGCCAGCGCCGCGGCGGCGCCGGCACCAACGGCGTATGCGGCCTTGCCGGCGGGATGCGCCTATCGGCCGCTGCGTCACAAATACGACTGCGGCGGACTGTGGCTTGCCCCAGCCTACGGTGCAAATGGCGTCTATTACTATCCCGTTCCGGGCCCATAATGGCGAGGTGACCGTCCCGTGCCGGCGCTTCAAGGCACAGCCCACCTTCACGGCCGCTTACCCGTCGCCGCTGGAGCCCCGTCCAGGCCTCGCGCCGGGTGGGTCCGTACCGGCCAGTCGTCAGGAATGGCGTGGGATCGCGCGGCGAGGGGGCGGCTGCGGCTCAGTCCTCCGCCGGGGTGGTCTGCGGCCTTGATGAGGCGCCGCGCAGACCGCCGTCTCGTGCTGGCAGGCCACCAAAGCGGAGTTGGGTGGTCTCAGTCGTTGGTGCAGTCAGTGAGCGCGCCCATTTCAGAGCAGTTCGTGTTGATTACCGGCGCAGGCTGATACATGATTATCGGCTCGGGCTGATACATCGGCTGGGGCTGGCTGGCCTGGAGCATCATTGCGGTGGCACCCATCATTTGGGCTGATGAGGCGGCTTGCGCGTGCTGCTCGTGGGCGGCGATTGCGTGACGCTCTGCGGCCTCCCGGCTCAAAGCCGCAAAGTCCTGGGCTAACTGACGCTTAGCGTCCTGCACGCTGAGTTCCCCTTTATCAACACGTGCCGCGACGGCTTCGTATCGAGCGTGCTTCCGGGCGACGATGTCCGGGAACTGGAAGAACCGACTACCATAGTAATCTTCGGCATTGTCGATGCATTGCTCCCTGGCGCTCATGGTCCCCATCTGCGCTGGGTATTGCTGCCCGCACACGGCAACGGCAGCATTGAAATCGCGTATCGCTTGAGCTTCCTGATTCTGCCTGACGAGACTGAATGGCGCCGGGTATGCCGTAGGTTCCCCTACGCATCCGGCCAGGGAAGTGAGGGCAGCGAGGAGGAGGACCGTTCTCGATAGGCTTCGCATATGCGGAATCCCAAGGTGAACAGACCTCTGTATGTATCAGCCTGATAACGTTTGGCAAGCGAACTGGATATAACGTCCTAGTGATATGAATTAGAAATTTGCAGATGGTTATATTCTCAAATCGAAACGGCCAGACCGGTGACTCCGGCCAATTTCACTATTTTTGAATTGTGTGTGTGTGGACTTCTAACTCAGATCGCTAGGTCATGGCTCCTGCCCCCGGCGATCATCCACGCCAAGGCGGACGCGGTAGGTTCCGAACCGCTTGGAGACCGCCATCGAGCGTTCCCCGGTGTCCCGCTGGGAGCGCTCCGGGAACAGCCAGTCGGTGGGCGACTTCTTCGCGCAGCGCCGTTCAACCAAGGCTATCAGGCCAGAGTGGATCGGAATGCGCCGCGTCCCTGTCTTGGTTTTATCCTTGCAAATGTTGAACGCTCCGCCTGAGCAGTTCCCGACACGGAACTGGGCGGTGGCCTCGATCCGCGATCCGGTCAAGGGGGCAATCCGCGCGAAATCAGCCAGGACCGGGTCGGCATCGCCTCACGCTGCCACAGCCCGGACGAGATCGAGCGGGGAGGGCGCCTTCCGAAGCTCTTCCAGCGTCGCGTCCGGACGTTCGCGACCGTGATCCGCCGCACGTCGTCGAACCCGAGCGCCCGGACAAGATGATCACAGGCGATCTGGTATCGCTTCAACGTCGCCGGACTTGGCTGACGCTCGGCGGCCCAGGCGTCGCGCAGGTCGGCGAAGGTCAGCGGCGGCGATCTGCGCCTCCCATTCATCCAGAGCGGCGCGGTGCTCGCGGTTCCGCTCTTCCAGCGTGCCACCACGGAGCGGACGCTTGAACTCGGTGCGGCCAAGGATCGCCCGGAGGTCTTTCTGGACCACTTTGCGGGCATACGGGAAGCGGCTGTTGGGGAGCTTGATCGGGCGAGCCATCGGACACCCCCTTTGGACAAGGAGAGCGTCTCTAGGTCTTTGATGTCTCGGGATTCCCAGCCGGATCAATAATTTAAAGTGGTGCTGCTGGTGAGGATTGAACTCACGGCCTCACCCTTACCAAGGGTGTGCTCTACCACTGAGCTACAGCAGCGCCGGGGAAGTCCGGGCTACCTAGACTCTCGGAAAACCGGATGCAAGCCCTGTTTTTGTGGAATGCATGCGCGCCGGGTGGTGTGTCGCTCGAGCGGTTTGCCCCGGCGCATAAATTCGCGTGCTTGACAGTTGCTTTTACATCACGCGCGCCTACGTTGATGGCCGCCACGGATAAGCGGTGCCGAATCCCCCCTCCGGTATCGCGCCCTGGTGTTGGCGGCGCGGCGTAACGGCCGCGCCGCCTCTCCGTCCGCCTCTCCGTCCGGCTCGCATTCCCGCGCCTTCCGCCGCCCGCGCCTTTTTGTCAGAACTCCCGGCCTCACGGGGAGACCACGATCATGCGGATGGGAATTGCCGGCATTGCCGGGCGGATGGGGCGGTTGCTGGCCGAGGAAGTGACGCAGGCCGGCGCCACGCTGGCGGGCGGCACGATCCGGCCGGGATCGGATGCGGCGGCGTCCGAGGGCGTGCCCGTCCTCGACGGCATCGGCGCGCTTGCCCGGGCCGCGGACGTGGTCATCGATTTCACCCATGCGAGCACCGTCCCCGGCCATGCCGCGGCGCTGGCCAAGGCCGGCACCGCCTGGGTGCTCGGCACCTCCGGCCTCTCGGAGGCGGACGAGGCGGCGGTGCATGAGGCGGCGCGCCGCATCCCCGTCATCTATGCCCCCAATTTCTCTCCCGGCGTCACGCTGGTGCTGGCGCTCGCCGAGCGCATGGCGGCGGCGCTGCCGGCCGAAGCCTATGATGCCGAGATCGTCGAGATGCACCATCGGCAGAAGGTGGACGCGCCCTCCGGCACGGCGATCGGCCTCGGCCGCGCGGTGGCGCGCGGGCGGGGGGTGGATCTCGCGCTGGTGATGGAAAGTGGTCGCCATGGCCATACCGGCCCGCGCAAGACCGGCGCCATCGGCTTCGCCACGCTGCGCGGCGGCCAGGTGGTCGGCGACCACACCCTGCTGTTCGCCGGCGGAACCGAGCACATCGCGCTGACCCACAAGGCGTTCGACCGCCGCATCTTCGCGACCGGCGCGGTGCGAGCGGCGCTCTGGACGCAGGGGCGCGCGCCCGGCCTCTACTCCATGGTGGATGTCATCGGGCTCTGAGATTGCGCCGGATTGGCCCCGGGACGGCCGCCCGCCGGCGGCGCGCGCCGCCCTGATCCGGGGCCGTCGTCCGCCGGAGCGCGGCCCGGCGCCGGCGCCCCTGGATCAGACCCCCGAACCCCGCCTATTGTGCCCGCATGCGCTACATTTCCACCCGCGGGCTGGCGCCCGTACTCGATTTCCCGGGCGCCCTGCTCGCCGGCCTCGCCGAGGATGGCGGCCTCTACGTGCCCGAGGCCTGGCCGCGTTTCTCCCCCGCCGACTGGCGCGCGCTGCGCGGCCTGCCTTATCCGGATCTCGCCGTCCGGGTGATGCGGCCCTTCATCGGCGATTCGATCCCGCCGGAGACGCTGCTCCGCCTGTGCCGCGAGGCCTATGCCGGTTTCGACCGCCCGGCGGTGGCGCCGCTGGTGCAGCTGGAGACCGGGCTCTGGTCGCAGGAGCTGTTCCACGGCCCGACCCTGGCCTTCAAGGACATGGCGATGCAACTGCTCGGGCGGCTGTTCGACCATGTGCTCGGCAGCCGCGGTGAGAGCGTCACCATCGTCGGCGCGACCTCGGGCGATACCGGCTCGGCCGCCATCGAGGCCTGCCGCGACCGCAGCCACATCAACGTCGTCATCCTGCATCCGCACGGTCGCACCAGCGAGGTGCAGCGGCGGCAGATGACGACCGTCCTCTCGCCCAACGTCACCAACGTCGCGGTCGAGGGCACGTTCGACGATTGCCAGGATCTGGTGAAGGCGATGTTCGCCGATGCGTCGTTTCGCAAGGAGATGCGGCTCTCGGCGGTGAACTCGATCAACTGGGCGCGAGTGGCGGCGCAGATCCCGTATTACGTCGCCTCCGCCCTCGCCCTTGGCGCGCCGGACCGCGAGGTGGCGTACAGCGTGCCCACCGGCAATTTCGGCAACGTGCTCGCCGCCTGGGCGGCGCGGCGCATGGGGCTGCCGATCTCCCGGCTGATCGTGGCGAGCAACCGCAACGACATCCTCGCCCGCTTCCTGGCGAAGAACGACATGTCGGTGCGCGGGGTGGAGCCGAGCCTGTCGCCGAGCATGGACATCCAGGTCAGCTCCAATTTCGAGCGCCTGCTGTTCGAGCTGCTGGACCGTGACGCCGCCCGCACCGCCGCCACCATGCGCGATTTCCGCGCCACCGGCCGCATGGACGTGCCGCACCCGGCCTGGGAGCGGGCGACCGCGCTGTTCCGCGGCTTCTGCCTGGACGATGCCGGCACCGAGGCGGAGATCCGGCGCCTCGACGCCGAATACGCCTACCTCGCCGACCCGCATACCGCCATCGGCATCGCCGCCGCCCGCGCCCTGCCGCTCGCGCATGTGCCGACCATCGCCATGGCGACGGCGCATCCGGCCAAGTTCCCGGACGCGATGGAGCGCGCGACCGGCAAGCGTCCCCCCCTGCCGCAGCGCCTCGCCGACCTATATGAGCGGGAGGAGCGCTATGAAACCGTGCCGAACGATCTTGCCGCCGTGCAGGCGGCCGTCCGGAAAGCCGCCGTGAGGCATGCCGCCTGAGGCGTCGGCGCGTCTCGCGCCGCGATCAGCTGGTAATGACGCGTCCCGCGCCGGTCGCGGCGGGGGGCTTGTATGCATCTCGAAGCCGGAGGGCTTAGCCCTCCGGCAACCCTTCCTGCCGGGTAATCGCATGAGCGGGGCCGTTTTTTGCTGAATCAAGATCATCATCAGGGAGGCCGCACGAGAATGAGCGACGTCATCCAGGTCACGCGGCTTCCATCGGGGCTCATCGTCGTCAGCGAGCAGATGCCGCGTGTCGAGACGGTTTCGTTCGGCGCCTTCGTGGCCACGGGCACGCGCAACGAGGAGAGCGCCGAGAACGGCGTCTCGCACTTCCTCGAGCACATGGCCTTCAAGGGCACCGAGCGCCGCACCGCCGCCGAGATCGCCGAGGAGATCGAGAATGTCGGCGGCCACATCAACGCCTACACGGCGCGCGAGCAGACCGCTTACTACGTCAAGCTGCTCAAGGAAGACCTCGCCCTCGGCGCCGACATCATCGGCGACATCCTGACCCACAGCGTCTTCGCCCCGGAGGAGATGGAGCGGGAGCGCGGCGTGATCCTGCAGGAGATCGGCCAGGCGAATGACACGCCGGACGATATCATCTTCGATTTCTTCCAGGAGACGGCCTTCCCGGGCCAGCCGATGGGGCGCCCGGTGCTCGGCACCGAGGCGGTGATCCGCGACCTGTCGCGCGATACGCTCAGCCAATACATGCGGCGGCATTACGCGGCGAGCAATGTCGTCGTCGCCGCGGCCGGGGCGCTGACGCATGAGCAGGTGCTCGATCTCGTGCGCACGCATTTCAACGACCTGCCGACCGAGATGGCCTACGACCCACTGCCCGGCCTCTATGAGGGCGGCGAGTTCCGCGAGGAGCGGGATCTCGACCAGGTGCACATCGTGCTCGGCTTCCCCGGCGTCGCCTATTCCGACCCGGATTATTACGCGGTGCTGCTGCTCTCCACCCTGCTCGGCGGCGGCATGTCGTCGCGGCTGTTCCAGGAGATCCGCGAGAAGCGCGGCCTCGTCTATTCCATCTACTCCTTCACCGCGCCCTACACCGATGGCGGCCTGTTCGGCATCTATGCCGGCACCGGCGAGCGCGAGGCCGAGGAGCTGGTGCCGGTGACGCTGGAGGAATTGCGCAAGGTGCAGGCCGCGCTGGACGAGCGGGAGATCGCCCGTGCCCGCGCGCAGGTGAAGGCGTCGCTGCTGATGTCGCTGGAGAGCACCGGCAGCCGCTGCGAGCAGCTCGCGCGGCAGATCCAGGTTTTCGGCCGGGTGGTGCCGATCGAGGAGACGGTGGCGAAGATCGACGCGGTGACGGCCGACGATATCCGCCGCGCCGCCGCGCGCCTGTTCCGGTCGCGGCCGACCCTCACCGCGCTCGGCCCGGCCGGCCGCGTGCCCGCTCTGCCCATCATCGCTGAGAAGCTCGCGGCATGAGGGCGGAAGTTGGAAGGCCAGGGGGCTTTGCCCCCTGGACCCCCACTGGGGGCGGGCACCCCCAGACCCGCACAAGTCATGGGGGTCTGGGGCCTCAAGGCCCCAGCGGGTCCAGGGCGGAGCCCTGGCCTTTCTCGATAGATCAAAACGTAAGGCCCTTGGAATCATGAGCCTCGATCTGCTGGACCAGTTGCTCCGCGCCGCCCGCGCGGCCGGGGCGGAAGCGGCGGACGCGGTGCTGTTCGGCGGCGCGTCCGTGTCGGTGCAGCGCCGGCTCGGCCGCACCGAGCATCTGGAGCGGTCGGAGGCGCGCGATCTCGGCCTGCGCGTCTTCGTCGGCCGCAGCGCCGCCATCGTCTCCTCGTCCAGCGTCGACCCGGCGCAGTTCGCCGCGCTCGCCGAGCGGGCGGTGGCGATGGCGCGGGTGGTGCCGGAAGATCCGTATGGCGGCCTCGCGGAAGACGCGGCGCCGCCCGCCGATGCCGCGCCGCTCGACCTCGCCGATTCCGCCGAGCCGGATGTCGCGGCGCTGACCGAGCGCGCGTCGGCGGCCGAGGCGGCGGCGCTCGCCGTGCCCGGCGTCACCAATTCCGAGGGCGCGGAGGCGGGCTACAGCCGCACAGAGGTGTTCCTCGCCACCAGCGCCGGTTTCGCCGGCACCTATGTCCGCACCGGCCATTCGGTCTCCGCCACCGCCCTCGCCGGCGAGGGCGTGACCATGCAGCGGGACTATGATTACCACGGCACGCCCCATCTCGCCGATCTCGACGCGCCGGAGGTGATTGGACGCAGCGCGGGCGAACGGGCGGTGGCCCGGCTCAACCCGATGCGGCCGCGCACGGCGCGGCTGACGGTGGTTTATGATCCGCGCGTGGCCGGCGGCCTCCTCGGCCATCTCGCCGGCGCGGTGAACGGCGCCTCCGTCGCGCGCGGCACCAGCTTCCTCAAGGACAGGCTCGGCAAGCCGGTCTTCGCCCCTGGCGTGAGTGTGTTCGACGACCCGACGCGGCGGCGCGGCCTGCGCTCCCGCCCGTTTGACGGCGAGGGCGTGCCGACCCTGGCGCGCGCCATCATCGAGGACGGGGTGCTGACCACCTGGTTCCTCGACAGCCGCAGCGCCCGCCAACTCGGTCTGCGCTCCACCGGCCATGCGGCGCGCGGGACCGGCGGACCGCCATCCCCGTCGCCGACCAATCTCTATCTGGCGCCCGGCGCGCTGACGCCGGCCGAACTGATGGCCGACATCAAGGAAGGCCTCTACGTCACCGAACTGATCGGCATGGGGGTGAACGGCGTCACCGGCGATTACAGCCGCGGCGCGGCCGGATTCATGATCCGGGACGGCGTGCTGGCCGAGCCGGTCGCCGAGATCACCATCGCCGGCACGTTGCAGGAGATGTTCGCGCGGCTGGTGCCGGCGAATGATCTGCGCTTCCGGCGCGGCACCGATGCGCCCACGGTGCGGATCGACGGGATGACGTTGGCCGGCGCCTGAGCCAGCCCGGAAGCCTCCGCTCCGGTGGGGGCTTTGCCCTATAAGCGCCAGAATGGGGGCATCCAAAGGCGAGGGCGCTCCCTCCGCGGCCAAGTCCACCGCTCCCGCGGAGCGATGGACCCTGGGCCGCTCCGCGCTCGCCCCGCCGGGGGAGTCGCCGCAAGCGCTTGCCCCGGATTGAATTGGATAAGGACAGAGACAGAATCATGCGACGGAGTTCCGCCTTCCTCGCCGCCCTGCTGGCGGGGATGCTCGCCCTGGCCCCGGGTCTCGCGGATGCCCGCGCGGGTGGTGGCGCCTCCATGGGCAGCCGTGGCAGCCATACCTGGTCGTCGCCTCCCACCACGCGCACCGCGCCGTTCTCGGCCGCGCCGATGGAGCGCAGCGACACGCCGCGTACGCAGCCGAACTACGCGCCTTACCCCGGCTACGCGCCGGCGCAGCCGGGTTATGGCGCCGCCGCCCCGTATGGCCGGCGGTCCGCCTTCACCTCGGGCCTGCTCGGCGGGCTGATCGGGGCGGGGCTGGGCGGCTTGCTGTTCGGCCATGGTCTGTTCGGGGGGCTGCATGGCGGGTTCAGCTTCATCGGCCTGCTGCTGCAGATCGGTCTGATCGTGCTGCTCGTCCGCTTCCTGTTCCGTACCTTCGGTTCCGGCCTGTCACGCTTCGCGAGCAGCCCGGATATGGCCGGCGCCGTGCCGCCGCGCCCCGCCGCCGGCGGGTTCGGCGGCGGGGCCGGCGGTGCGCCGATCACCGTCGGCCGCGCCGACTACCAGCAATTCGAGCAGATCCTGCGCAATGTGCAGGCCGCCTGGAGCGCGCAGGACCTTGGCGCGCTCCGGCGTCTCGCGACTCCGGAGATGGTCGGCTATTTCTCCGAGCAACTCTCCGAGCAGGCGAGTCGCGGCGTGCGCAACACGGTGACGGATGTGCGCCTGGAGCGCGGTGATCTCGCCGAGGCGTGGTCGGAGGGCGGGCGCGAATACGCGACGGTCGCGATGCGTTTCTCGATGGTGGATGCCACCTACGACGCCGCCGGGCGGGTGGTGGATGGCAGCCCGACGGAACGCATGACGGCGACCGAGCTTTGGACCTTTCTGCGCGCGCCCGGCGGCGGCTGGGTGCTGTCCGCTATTCAGCAGGCGCGTTAACCGGTCAAGGGCCAGGGCTCTTATGCCCTGGCCCTGCTCCAGAGCGTTTTTGTTCACCGGGACCGCACGCGGTGAAAATGCCTCAGGCCTTTGTCCGGGCAAGCGACTGGATCGGCCAGACCGATTCCGGCCGGGCCGATGTCGCGCCAACAGGTCAATAGCGAAGGCCGTTGGCGTCAGCCCGGAAAGGGGAGGGCGGCCTTGCCTCGGGACGTCGCGGTCGCGCTCATCGTGGCCAGCGCCGGATCGCGACGAATGTACCAAGCATGGAGCCGGGCAAGCAGGCCGCGGGTCGGCCGGGGTTTTCGCAACAGCTCGACCATCAGCTCCGGCTCCTGCCAGGGTACATCAAGAAAACCGGTCTCCAGGAATGGGCTTTGACGGTCGCAGTGCCAGGCCTGTGGGAAGAGGATGATGGTATCGTGCGTCGTGACCGGCGGAGCGGAGGGAGGCGGCAAACCGGCCAGGCATCCGTACAGGGCGCCGACGAGATCGCGCCCAGCGCTGAGCCGCAAATGCCCGAGTTGCGTGGGGCGTGGATTCATCTCGATCAGATATGCGGCGCCAGTGATGTCCTCCAGCATGAAATCGAGCCCGTAGAAGCCGGACAGACGAAGTTCTCGCGCAAGCCGCCGCGCCGCCGCGGTAATCTCGGCATTCTCAATCAGGCGGACGACAGCGGAAGCGCCCAGGCGATGCTGTGTCGAAAGGACTTCGACCGTGGTCGCGGCCAGTAATTCGCCTTGCCAGCAGGTGATCATGGTATTGGCTGGACGACCTTGCACAAAATCCTGAATCGTCACCTGATGCCGTGTACGGAGCAGCCAGGAACGCAGCGGATACGGATCACACCGGACCAGTAGTTGGACGAGCATCTTCAGCGTGCTTATAGGGCGCGCCATCCGCTGCACGGCCTTTCGTGCTTCCGCCATGGTGCGCACGATGCTCACACCGGAACCGCCCCAGCTCCCATCTACCTTGACGACC
>DATJWY010000288.1:0-6050 GCA_035500775.1 Acetobacteraceae bacterium | reverse complement strand
AAAAAAGCATTGCAGCACAACCACCGCAAGCGAGAGAATGAATTCAAATGAATAAATCTCGCCTGAACACTCGCCGACAAGACCTTTCAGATTGCACAGGGGGTCATCGATCTGACTATTCTAATCATTTCAGATCTTGATTATTTAGGTTGCTTAAATCACGACGCCAGAGCGCGATCGGTTCAGATGGAATCATCTGAACCTATAAATACGCTCGTGAAAACAAAGATCTAGGCCACATCCGAAACGGCTGCAGATCGAGTTCCTGCGTCCGCGCGCTGCGCGACTGCCGGTGCAGCGCCCAGCAGGCATCCGCGATCGCGTCCATCTTCAGCAGCCCATCCTTCCCTTGGCGCGGACAAAGTCCGGGAACCGCATCGCCGCGTATTCGCCCTGAGTCACACCGTCGATCACCGCGTGAGCGACTTGGATGCCCAGCGGCGCGCAGGGAAGTGGTGGCGCCGGTATCGATGAGCGGTGCCTGCCCCCAAGGGCAACATACGCTGCACCGCCTCCTGAAATCTCCCCAATCCCCATCCCGGCACCGAGACCCTCACCGCCGAATGCCTGGCCGGGCCCGACCGCGCATGCACCGCCGCCTGCGCGATGCCGCCGGTGTCGGCGCTCGCGCATCCTGAAAAATGTCAAACACGATAATGACGCGATAATGCCTTTCTCCGGACGACACCCCAGATCGCGATACCGCTCAAGCCACGACCGCCCCCAGGCGCCCCCCTCTGGAAGCCCCCGCCCGCCCGTGCGACACTCACTCCATGGCGGAGAGCGACCCCTACGAACTCCTCGGTGTCAGCCGGACGGCCAGCGCCGACGAAATCCGACGCGCCTATCGGGCGCTGGCCAAGAAGCATCACCCGGACCTCAATCCGGGTAACAAGGAAGCGGAGGATCGCTTCAAGGCGATCGGCACCGCCTACGATTTCCTGTCCGATCCCGAGAAGCGCGCCCGCTTCGACCGCGGCGAGATCGACGCCGCCGGCCAGGAACGGCCGGATCGGCATTTCTATCGCGGCTTTGCCGACGCCGATCAGGGCGCCCGCCAGTCCGGGCATGGCTTCGGCGGCGGTGAGGGCGGATTCAGCGATGACGATCTCGGCGACATCCTCGGCGGCTTCTTCCGCGCCCGAGGCGGCGGTGGTGGCGGTCCGGCGCGCGGGCGCGACCAGCATTATCAGCTCACCGTCTCCTTTCTCGATGCGGTGAACGGCGCGCAGAAGCGCCTGACCCTGCCGGACGGACACACGCTCGACGTCACCATCCCGCCCGGCCTGCGCGACGGCCAGGTGCTCCGCCTGCGCGGCAAGGGCAGCCCCGGCCATGGCGGCGGCCCGGCCGGGGACGCGCTGATCGAGGTCAGCGTCGCCGAGCACGCCTTCTTCCGCCGCGAGGGCGACGACATCCATGCCGAGGTGCCGGTAACGCTCAAGGAAGCGGTGCTCGGGGCCAAGATCGCCGTGCCGACGCCTGGCGGCACGGTGAACCTCTCAGTGCCGCCGCATTCGGATACCGGCGCCCGCCTCCGCCTGCGCGGCCGCGGCGTGCCGGCGCATGGCAACCACCCGGCGGGCGATATGTTCGCCACCCTCAAGGTCGTGCTCGGCAAGCCGGACGCGGCGCTGGAGGAATTCCTCAAGACCTGGGAGCCCGCCGAGCCCGCCGATCCCCGCCGCGCGATGGTGGAAGAGCGATGATCACCCTGGAAAGCGTCTGTACGATCGTCTCCGGCCTCGGCCGGGCCGATCTTGAGCATTTCCTCGCCCAGGACTGGGTGCGCCCGCAGCGGAGCGGCGGCGAGCCCGTGTTCCGGGAGATCGACATCGCCCGCATCCGCCTGATCCTCGACCTGCGCGGCGAGATGGAGATCAGCGACAGCGCCATGCCGGTGGTGCTCTCCCTGCTCGATCAGCTCTACGACACGCGGCGGCAACTGCGCCTGCTCTGCGAGGCGGTCGGCGCGCAGGGAGTGGATGCGGCGCTGCAACGCCTCGCCGCAGAGCGGAAGGCCGCTGAGGATAGGCAAAATGCGTAAGGATTCCAAAGGCCACGCCTTTGGCGGGGTCCAGGGGCGGCGCCCCTGGCCTTAAATCGTTCCAGCCTTGGGGCTCCGCCCCAAACCCCGCCGGGGGGCGCGCCGCCCCCCGGACCCCGGCACAAAATGTCCGCGCATCCGCGCTTCTTCAGCGCCGCCAACCTGCTGCTGATCACCCCGCTCTGCGTGCTCGGCGCCATCGTTGGCATGCAGATCCTGATCCGGCTCGGCATCACCACCAACACGGCGCTGATCGGCGCGCTCGCCGGCATGGCGCTCGGGCGGGTACCCCTCCCCCGCTTCCGCGTCTATCGCTCGATCCACGTCCAGAACCTGGCACAGAGCGCGATCTCCGCTTCCACCTTCGGTGCGGCCAACAGCCTGCTGCTGCCAATCGGCATCCCGTTCCTGCTCGGGCGCGGCGATCTGGTGGCGCCGATGTTCGCCGGCGCGACGCTCGCGATGCTGCTGGACGCGACGCTGCTCTACCGCATGTTCGGCTCCTCGGTGTTTCCGGCCGAGGGCGCCTGGCCGCCCGGCGTCGCCGCGGCGGAGGCGATCCGCGCCGGTGACCAGGGCGGGCGCCGCGCGGCGGTGCTGGGTGCAGGGCTGCTCGCCGGGGTGGCGGGTTCGGTCGCCGGAGTGCCGATGGCGGGGTTCGGCGTCGCCTTCATCGGCAACGCGGCGGCGCTCGGCATGTTCGCCGCCGGGCTGTTGCTGCGGGGCTATTCCGTCCCGCTGCTCGATCACCCGGCCCTCGCCGCGCTCATCCCGGGCGGCGATCTCGGCCAGACCCATATCCCGCAAGGCATGATGCTCGGGGCGGGGCTGACCGCGCTCGCGCAGGTGGTGGCGAGCCTGCTGCGCGCCGCGCCGCCCGGGAACGAGGTGGATACGGTCGCGCCGCGCGCGCTCCGCCGCACGCTTGGGGCGGGCGCCCTGCTCTATCTGCTGATCGCGGCGATCATCGCCGCCGCCGGCGGGTTATGGGCCGAGATGTCCCCCGGCGCGCTGCTCGGCTTCATCGCCTATGCCGCCTTCGCCGCGCTGCTGCATGAGCTGATCGTCGGCCTCGCCGGGATGCATTCCGGCTGGTTCCCCGCCTTCGCGGTGGCGGTGGTTACGCTGGTACTCGGCATCCTCGCCGGCTTCCCGCCCGGGGCGCTGGCGCTGCTGGTCGGGTTCTCGGCCTCCACCGGCCCCGCCTTCGCCGATATGGGCTGCGACCTCAAGGCCGGCTTCATCCTGCGCGGCCACGGCGCCGATCCCGCCTTCGAGCGCGACGGCCGGCGGCAGCAGCTTTACGCCGCGCTCTATGCCCTCGGCATCGCCGCGCTCGTGGTGCTGGTCGCCCACCCGGTCTATTTCGCGCGCGGCCAGGTGGCGCCGGTGGACCATGTGTTCGTCGCCGCCATCCGCGCCGGGGCAAGCCCGGAGGTGGCGCGGTCGTTGCTGCTCTGGGCCATCCCCGGCGCTCTGTTGCAGGCGCTCGGCGGGTCGCGGCGGCAGCTCGGGGTGCTGTTCGCGACCGGGCTGTTGCTGAAATCGCCGATCGCCGGATGGGCGGTGCTGGCGGGGCTGCTCGGGCGGGCGCTCTGGCTCTGGCGCGCCGGAGAGCGGGGGCGTGGGGATATGGAAGTGTTCGCCGCCGGGTCGATCGCGGGGGATGCGCTCTGGAGTTTTGGGGCTTCGTTGGGAAGGGTGCGGTAGGTTCAGCAAGGCCAGGGCGCTCCCTCCGTGGCCATTCCACCCGCCGTTTTCCGGCCGATGGAACCTTGGGCCACTCCGCCCTGGACCCGCCGGGGCCTTGAGGCCCCGGCCCCCCGTTACTTGACGCTCAGGAACTGCCGATCAGCACCCCGGTCGCGAACACCAGGGCACCGCCGAAGGCCACCTGCATCGCCGCCGAGAACACCGGGGTCTCCATGTAGCGCGCGCGGATCCAGGTAATCGCCGCCAGCTCCAGCACCACGATGACGGCGGCGACCGAGGTCGCCGTCCAGAAATCGCCGATCAGGAACGGCAGGGTATGGCCAATGCCGCCGAGCACGGTCATCAGCCCGCAGATCAGGCCGCGCAGCAGCGGCGTGCCGCGGCCGGAAAGCTTGCCGTCATCCGACAGCGCCTCGGCGAAGCCCATGGAGATGCCCGCGCCCACCGAGGCCGCGAGCCCGACCACAAACGCATTCCAGGAGGAATGCATGGCGAAGGCGGCGGCGAAGACCGGCGCGAGGGTTGAAACCGAGCCATCCATCAGCCCGACCAGACCCGGCTGCACCACCTGCAGCACGAAACGGCGGGCCGCGTGCTCATCCTCCGCCTCGCGCCTGCCGCCGGCCAGATGCTGCTGCTCGATGCTCTGCGCCTCGCGGCGATGCTGCACTTCCTTTTCGGCGAGGGTCCCGAGCAGCTTGCGGATGGCGGCATCGGTGCTGCTGGCGGCGGCGGCGCGATAGAAGCGGGCGGTTTCCGCCTCCATGTCCTCGGCCAAGGTGCGCACCGCCTCGATGCGCAGCGGGCGCAACTGCCAGACCGGCTTATGCTGGATGAAGCCCCGCACATCCTGGCGCCGGATCAGCGGGATGTGCTGACCGAATTTCTGGACGTAGAGGTCGATCAGCCATTTCCGGTGCTCGCCCTCCTCCTTCGCTATGTCGAGGAAGATGCGGGCGGTGTCCGGATAATTCTCCGTCAGGCCGTCGGCGATGTCGGCATAGATGCGGCCATCCTCTTCCTCGTTGGCGATGGAGAGAGCCAGGATCTCACGCTCGTTGAGTTCGGAGAAATTGCGCATGGGCGCCTCTATCTGAGGGAACGCCGCCAAGCGTCAAGGGGAATAATAGTAACTGCAATCAATTCTCATCCGCTTAACGCAACGAGACGCATAACGTTCAAACAAACGCACCCTGGATGCGGAACAGAATTGCCAATCATTTGCATTGTTACTTCCACGCCTACCGGCTCAGGCGATGGCGTGCCCGCAAACGCAATCAGCCAGACCGCGCCCGGCCTGGCTGATGTTGGTCGTGTCTCGTTTAGGGAAAGAGGAAAACAGGGAAGGCCAGGGCTCCGCCCTGGACCCGCTGGGGCCGTACGGCCCCAGACCCCCTTATTTTAGGGGAATCAAATAGTTGGCCTCAAGGTCCCGGTGGGGGCCAGGGGCGGAATGACCACGGAGGGGGCGCCCTGGCCTTCCGAACAGGTCCGCGCGTAAGGCGAGCGGTTGTATTATTCCTGATCAGGCGCCGGCGCGGCGTTGAGGTGGATGTAGCGCTCGATGCCGATCTGCCGGATGAGGTCGAACTGCCGTTCCAGGAAATCGATGTGCTCTTCCTCGTTGTCCAGGATGCGGCGCAGAAGGTCGCGCGAGATGTAATCACGCACGGACTCGCAGTAGGCGATGCCTTCGCGCAGATCCTGCATGGCTTTCTCCTCAAGCGTAAGGTCGGCCTTGAGGATCTCCTCGACGGATTGACCGACGAGGACCTGATTGAGCCGCTGGACGTTCGGAAGCCCGTCAAGGAACAGGATGCGCTCGATCAGCCAGTCCGCGTGCCGCATCTCCTCGATCGATTCGTCGTACTCGTGCTTTCCGAGGCGTGTGACGCCCCAGTGCCGGAGCGTGCGCGCGTGGAGAAAGTATTGATTAATCGCCGTCAGCTCGTTGGTGAGCTGGGTGTTGAGGTACTCGATAACCTTGGGGTCGGCCTTCACGGTCGGGGTCTCCTCGATCTGTGGCGGCGACCGCCAACGATGCGCCCCTCATCCTTCGCTGGCAACCATATCTCCGAGGTCCATCCCCCCTCCCTTCTCCGCATCCGGCAGGAGCTTGCGCAGCAGGCCCATGATCGTCCGGGTGCAGGTGCCGCACTGTGCCCTGCAGCCGCAGGCCGCGTAAATCTCGCGCGGGCGGGACGCTCCCCCGGCCGCGGCCTCGGCGATTTGCGATTCACTGATGGCGTTACACAGACAAATGTACAACTGCGGCCCCTGGATCGAGAGT
>DATJWY010000287.1:0-5344 GCA_035500775.1 Acetobacteraceae bacterium | reverse complement strand
CCCATGCCGAGCAGAAGATCGGCCTTCTGCTTCTGAGCGGGCGTAAGCACTGCATAAAGCGCATCCGTAGCCGGCTTAAGAGCCTTCAGCGTTTCGATCATCGCCTCCATTGCCTGGATGTGAGCGTCCATCCGTGCCGTCGCGGAGCCTGACTGCATCGCCTGCATCATGGATTGGTGCATACTCAGCATGCTCGACATCCGGGCATTGACCGCGCTGACGTACGCGTTCCAGGGCTCCGATTGCGCCTCCGTGATACCAAGCTCGGCCTTGAGATAGGCGAGACGCCCTTGGACCATCGGTCCAGACATCATGCCCGTCATGCCAGGGCCCATCCCGTAACCCATCATGCCGGGGCTCATCATGCCGCCCCCCATCATGCCGGGCCCCATCCCATAACCCATCATACCGGGGCCCATCATTCCCTGTTGGGGCTGCGGTTGTTGTGCTTGCGCCGCGCCGGCACCCGCCAAGATCGCAGCCGACAGAAGGTGCGAGAACAGGATTTTCCTGAAGGTGAACATGGCTTTTTTTCCCCATCCCACGATTTCGAAGTTTGGAGCGTTTTCCGTGAGCCAAGGCGAACGGAAACGGAGCCTGGAGCCAATGGCCCCGTCGTGCACATGCACGCCTTCGTGTGACGGGGGTCAGGGAGGCAAAGCCCCCCTGGCCTTATTTTCCGACCTGAAAAGCATAGTGCACGGACTCTGAAAACAGAGCCCAAGTAATGGATTCCAAAGGCCAAGCCTTTGGCGGGGTCGAGGGGCGGAGCCCCTCGCCTTACCTACATCGAGGCTCGCGCCCCCTCAGTGCCCGGCGTTAGCGCCCGAGAAATCCGGCGCTTCCAGCCCGGAGGCCTGCAACTGCGCGGAAAGCGCCGCCTTCAGCCGTTCCAACCCTTCCTCGGTTGTCGCCTCGGCCCGGGCCACCAGCACGGCCTGGGTGTTGGAGGCACGCAGCAGCCACCAGCCATCCGCGGTCTGCACCCGCACACCGTCGATATCGGCGACCTTGGCGCCCTGCTCCTTCAGCCGCGCCGCCACTTCCTCGATGACCTGGAACTTGCGGCGGTCATCGCAATCGAAGCGCAGTTCCGGCGTGTTCAGCACATGCGGCAGCGCGTCATGCACGTCGGAGAGCGGCTCATCGAGCCGCGCCACGATGCCGAGCAGGCGCACGGCGGCGTAGAGCGCGTCGTCGAAGCCGTACCACTTATCGGCGAAGAACACGTGCCCCGACATCTCGCCGGCGAGCGGCGAGCCGGTCTCGGCCATCTTCGCCTTGATCAGCGAATGCCCGGTGCGCCACATGAGCGGATTGCCCCCGGCGCGCGCGATCTCGTCGAACAGCACCTGGCTCGCCTTGACGTCGGCGATGATGGTGGCACCCGGATGCGCGCGCAGCACGTCGCGCCCGAGGATGACCAGCAGCTGGTCGCCGGCCAGGATGTTGCCCTTGTCGTCCACCGCACCGATGCGGTCGGCGTCGCCGTCGAAGGCGATGCCGACATCGGCGCCGCGCTCGCGCACCGTCTCGATCAGCTGCTCCAGGTTCTTCGGCACGGTCGGGTCCGGGTGATGCGCCGGGAAGGTCCCGTCGATCTCGCCGTTGAGCACGACATGCTCGCCCGGCAGGCAACCGACCAGGCGCTGCAGCACCTCGCCCGCCGCGCCGTTGCCATTGTCCCACACCACCTTGAGGATGCGGTCGCCGCCATCCCAGTCGCTGATCAGCCGCGACACGTAGTCGGCGACGATGTCGAGCGAACGGTCGCTGCCCGGCTCCTCTGCCGCCACCACCTGACCGGCGGCGGCGCGCGCGCCGAGATCCCGGATCTGCTCGCCGAAGAACGGCTTGCGTCCGAGCATCATCTTGAAGCCGTTATAGTTCGGCGGGTTGTGGCTGCCGGTCACCATCACTGCGCCGTCGGTCGCCTGGGTGGTGGCGGCATAATAGAGCATCGGCGTCGGCCCGCGGCCGATGCGCAGCACCTCCATGCCGCTCGCCTTCAGCCCGTCCACCAGCGCCTGTTCCAGCGCGGGCGAGGAGAGCCGCCCGTCATAGCCGACCGCGACCTTGCTGCCGCCCTGGTCGGCGACGATCGAGCCGAACACCCGGCCGATGGCGAAGGCATCCGCCTCGTGCAGCGTCTTGCCGACGATGCCGCGAATATCGTACTCGCGCAGCGAGGTCGGGTCGAAGTGATGGGTAAACCCGGCGCCCTGGGTTTGCAGTTCGGCCATTCTCACTTCTCCTGATACGTCTTCAGGAAATTCCGCACCGCCGGCGCGAGTTCCGGCCGCTTCAGGGCGAAGGCGATCTGCGCTTCCAGGAAGCCGACCTTGTCGCCGCAATCGAAGCGCCGCCCCTCGTAGCGCAGGCCATGGAACGGCGTCTTGCCGATCATCTGCGCCATCGCGTCGGTCAGCTGCACCTCGTTGCCGGCACCGCGCTCCATCTTCGCGAGATACGGGATCACGTCCGGCAGCAGCACGTAGCGGCCAATGACCGAGAGGTTGGACGGCGCCTTGTCCGGGTCAGGCTTCTCGACCAGGCCCTGCACCTCGACCAGCCGGCCGTCATCCGTGCCCGGGTCGATGATGCCGTAGCGGTTGGTCTGCTCGTGCGGCACCTCGGTCACGGCGACGACATTGCCGCCGGTTTCCGCATAGGCCTCGGCAAGCTGCCTCGTGCAGGACACCTCGCTCAAAATCAGGTCATCCGGCAGCAGGATCGCGAACGGATCGTCGCCGATGAAGGCGCGGGCGCACCAGATGGCGTGGCCAAGGCCGAGCGGCTCCTGCTGCCGCACCGTGGTGATGGCGCCGGGCGGCATCTGGCTTCCCCGCAGCATGCGGATGGCGTCGTCCTTGCCGCGCTGCCGCAGCGTGGCCTCAAGCTCGTAGGCGACGTCGAAATGCTCGACCAGGGCGGTCTTGCCGCGCCCGGTAATCATGCAAAACTGCTCGATTCCTGCGGCCCGCGCTTCGTCCACGGCATACTGGATGAGGGGCTTGTCAACGACCGGCAGCATCTCCTTGGCGGCTGCCTTGGTCGCGGGAAGGAACCGTGTACCGAGGCCGGCGACCGGAAGGACGGCCTTGCGCAATGGCTTAATCACGTGAAATTCCTTACTCGAGCGTAGATGACCCACCTTGGCGAGCGGGTCAGGTTACAAACCCAGGATTCGTGCCATGCACGTGTCAGGCCAGCAAGCGACGTTCCTGCTAAAGTGTGCTCCCCATTGCCTGAACAGTGCGGCCAGACATCGGCGACAGTAAGGCCAGATATCGGCACGCCGCCCAGAGCCGACAATGCGCGACAAAAGCCCCCTGATCATAGGATAAATCGTGACGTTGGCGCCATCGTGACGCTGGCGACATGGGGTCCCCCCGATCACCATCGCGCCCCCATGCACCATCCCCCTGCATCGCCCTGGCGCGGCCGGCCGCCCTTCCGGCGCGACCGCTCCCGGGGTAGAGCACTCCCCGCCGCGCCGTACCCCGGTCCGGCCGATGAAGTTGCTCGCCGGTCCCGGACCATGGAGCGTTTCCGCCGTGCAGGGTCGCCGCGAAAACGCTCCATGATCCGGGAAACAGCGTGTCCCGTTCCCTCTTGCCCACAGGATTCCGCCCCATGCGCCCATCCGGCCGCGCCGCAGACGCGTTGCGCTTCCTCTCCATCGAGCCCGGCTTCGCCCGCCACGCCGAAGGCTCCTGCCTCATCCGCATGGGCGGCACCGAGGTGCTCTGCGCCGCCAGCGTGGAAGGCAAGGTGCCCCCCTTCCTGCGCGGCACCGGCCAGGGCTGGGTGACGGCCGAATACGGCATGCTCCCCCGCGCCACCCATACGCGCGGCGACCGCGAGGCGGCGCGCGGCAAGCAATCCGGCCGCACGCAGGAAATCCAGCGCCTGATCGGCCGCGCGCTCCGCGCCGTCACCGACCGCACCGCCATGGGCGAGATCAGCGTCACCCTGGATTGCGACGTGCTCAACGCCGATGGCGGCACGCGCTGTGCCGCCATCACCGGCGCCTATGTCGCCCTCACCCTCGCCTTCCGCCATCTGGTGAAGATGCGGGTACTCGGCGCCGTGCCGCTGACCGGGCAGGTCGCGGCCGTGTCCTGCGGCCTCGTCGAGGGCCAGGCGGTGCTCGACCTCGACTACCAGGAGGATAGCGGCGCCGAGGCGGACGCCAATTTCGTGCTGACCGAGGGCGGCGGCATCGTCGAGATCCAGGGCACCGCCGAGCGCGCCCCGTTCTCCGACGCGCAATTCGCCGACCTGATGCGCCTCGCCCGGCTCGGCACCGCCCAACTCTTCACCGCCCAACGCGCGGTGCTGGAGGCATGAGCCAGCGCCTCCCGCCCGGCACGCGGCTGGTCGTCGCGACGCATAATCCGGGCAAGCTCGCCGAGATCGCGGATCTGCTCCGCCCGCTCGGCCTCTCGGCGGTCTCCGCCGGGGCGCTCGGCCTGCCCGAGCCGCCGGAGGATGCGCCGGATTTCGCCGGCAATGCGCGAATCAAGGCGCTGGCGGCGGCGCGCGGCTCCGGCCTCCCCGCCCTTGCCGACGATTCCGGCTTCTGCGTCGCTGGCCTCGGCGGCGCCCCGGGCGTGTTCTCGGCTCGGTGGGCCGGCCCGAACAAGGATTTCACCGGCGCGATCGAGCGCATCCGGCGTGAGCTGGGCGACTCGCCTGACCGGCGCGCCGCCTTCGTCTGCGTCCTCTGCCTCGCCTGGCCGGACGGGCATACCGAGATCTTCGAGGGCCGTGTGGAGGGCACGCTGGCCCTGCCCCCGCGCGGCAGCCAGGGCTTCGGCTACGATCCGGCCTTTGTGCCGGAGGGCGAGCAGGACACCTATGGCGAGATGCCGCCGGCCCAGAAACACGCGACCAGCCACCGGGCGCGGGCCTTCGCCCAGTTCGTGGCCGCCTGCCTCGGCAGCGAAAGGCCAGGGGCGGAGCCACATACGCGCTGAGACAAGTTAAGGCGAGGGGCTCCGCCCCTCGACCCCGCCAAAGGCGAAGCCTTTGGAATCCATCACTTATGACTCTATTCGTAAACGCTATGCGTGCTGAAATCTGACAGAGCCTTGTTTGTCAAGCTATCGTTTCTAACTCATTGATTTAAATACGCCTCTGCGGGTTGCGTATATGATTTGCGAACAGAGCTTTACTTAAAGTATGACCCCGTCTGTCCGCGTCGCGGTGGGAAGGATCGGATTACGACGGTTAAGGGCGGTCGGATCGGCCTGTATCGCTGCGGCCCCTGCAAGCGCCAGTTTACCGTCAAGATTGACACCGTGTTCGAGTCCAGCCACGTCCCCCTGAACCTGTGGCT
>DATJWY010000286.1:0-4392 GCA_035500775.1 Acetobacteraceae bacterium | reverse complement strand
GACCCCTGTGGCCGGCCTGATGGCCCTCTCGGGGGAGGCGTGCGCCGCGGGCGCGAAACCGGGCTGGATCGGCTATGTCGCCGTGGACGATGTCGATGAGAGCGCCAATGCCGTGGCGCAGGCGGGCGGCACCATCCACCATGCCGCCGATACCATCCCGGGTGTCGGCCGCTTCGCTGTTGTCGCCGATCCGCAAGGTGCGGTGCTGGGATTATTCAAGGGATCGAGGGAGATGCACGGGCAACCGCCCTCTCCTGGCGCGCCGGGCCATGCGGGGTGGCGCGAATTATTGGCTACCGATCGCGAGGCCGCGTTCGCCTTCTATTCCAGGCTGTTCGGATGGACGAAAGCCGAGGCCCTCGATATGGGCCCCATGGGGGTCTACCAGCTCTTCGCGTCAGGCGGCGAAACGATCGGCGGCATGATGACCAGGCCGGACGCGGTGCCGACTCCCTTCTGGCTCTATTACTTCACTGTCGAGGCGATCGATGCCGCCGTGGCACGTGTGCAGTCTGGCGGAGGGCAGATCACCAACGGTCCACTTGAGGTGCCGGGGGGAAGCTGGATTGTCCAATGCCTCGATCCGCAAGGCGTCACCTTCGCGCTCGTCGCGTCGCGCCGTTGATTTTGTAAGGCCAGGGGCTTTCCCTCCGTGGCCATTCCACCGCTCCTGCGGAGCGGCGGAACCTTGGGCCACTCCGCCCCTGGACCCCACTGGGGCCATTGGCCCAAGACCCCTTTTCATGAAGAATTTCAAATGCATGCGGGTCTGGGGCCTCAAGGCCCCAGCGGGTCCAGGGCGGAGCCCTGGCCTTTCCCGCGCGCGACCGGCGCGAGCCGTTGTTCCACCTGCGCATACACCCCGGCCAGCGCCTGCAACTGCGCCGCCGCCACCGTCGCGGTGGCGGTCCCCGCGAGCGGCGCGGTGGCGCGCAGGGTGGTGGCGAACAGCACCGTGGCGCCGCCGCCCGATTGCCGCAGCAGCACGATGGCGAGCGCCGCCCGCGCCACGCCGGCCCGTGGATCGGCGACGAAATCGGTCAGCTCGCCCTCCAGCACCAGATCGGCCCGCGACCGGCTGCCCGGCGCCAATACGGCATTGAACAGCCCGCTATCGGTGAGCCATTGCCGCAGCCCGTCCTCCACGCCGTCGGCCGGGAAAACCGCCCACTCGTCCCAGTAACCCACCTGCACGCTGCCATCCGGTTGCAGCACCAGAAGGCCGCGCTCGCGCAGGCCGGGGGCGGCGGCGAGCGAGCGGATCAGCAGGGTCGGGGCGTCCTGGGGGGGCTCGCGCGTGCCGGGGCGGCGCGTCATCAGCGGCCATTCCCGGCGCTCCTGGTAGGGCCGCTCCGGCAGCACGCTGCAGGCGGCGATGCCGAGCAGGCCGGGCAGGGCCAACCCCATCAGGGCGCGTCGGGGCAGGGGGGAACGTGTCATGGTTATCGCTTTGGCCGGGGTGGCGGCGCGCCGAGCAGCACCTGGGACGGATCGCGCCGCAGCAATTCAGTGGTGTCGCGCAGATTCTCGGCGGCGCCGCGCAGATCCGAGAGCAGCGGCGCCAGATTGGCCTCGGCGTCCGCCGTGCCGTGATCGGCCCGTTCGGCCGTCGCCTGCAGGGTGGCGATCAGCGCCGGCAGACGATCCGCCGCGCGCGACAGACGGTCCGCCGCGGTGTTGGCCGTGGCGAGCAAGGTGCGCGTCTGCCGTCCGGTCGCCAGCTCGTCCACCGAGCCGGCGGCGTGGCGCAGCGCCGTCGCCACCCCCGGCAGGTCGGCGCGCGTCACCTCCTGCCGCACGCTGCGCAGGGTTTCGGTTGCTTCGGTCAGGGTGGCGTGCACGTCGCCGCCTGCCGCCAACTCCCGCCGCAGATCCTCGGTGAGGCCGGTGATGCTGTCGGCCAGCCGGTTGACATCGACATCCCTGAGCTTGGCCAGGAAATCCTGCGCCGCGTTCTGCACCTGGGCGATGGTGCTCGGAATCGAGGGGATGTAGATGTCGCGCGGCTGCCACGGCACGGGCTGGGCCGGATATTGCTCCGGCGGCACGTAGTCGAGCTCCAGGTAGCTGAGCCCGGTCGCCAGGCCCTGGGAGCCGAGCTTGACGCGCAGCCCCTGCTGCGTCGCCGTTATCGCGTCCGGCACGTAGCCGATGCGGGTGGGATCGACGACGAAGCGCACCACCACCAGGTGGAACATCGGGTTGCGCGGCTTACCCGGACCCGGCTCGTTCTTGCCGTAGTCGGCGGCGACGAGGCCGATATCCGTTACCTGGCCAATGGTGACGCCGCGATACTTGACCGGCGTCCCAACGTCGAGCCCCTGTACGGATTCGCTGAAGTAGGTCTCGTACTTGACGCCATGGGCAAAGCGGTTGCCGGCGATGAAGAAGACCAAGCCGATCAGCAGCGCCAGGGTGACGACCACCAGCAAGCCGACGCTGATATAGGTGCCGCGGCGGCTCATGCCGCTTCCCGCCGGAAGAAGGCGCGCACGCGCGGGTCCTCGCTCTCGTCGCGCAGCCGGCGCGGATCGCCGAGGGCGATCTGGGTCCTGGCCTCCGGGTCCAGCATCAGGCAGCGATCGGCGATCGCCATGATCGACGGCAATTCATGCGTGATGACCACGAAGGTCGCGCCGAGTAGGTCGCGCAGCGACAGGATCAACTGATCAATCTCGGCCGAAGTTACGGGGTCGAGCCCGGCCGAGGGTTCGTCGAGGAACAGCAAGGCGGGATCGAGCGCGAGCGCCCGGGCGATGCCGGCGCGCTTGACCATGCCGCCCGAGATCTCGGCCGGCAACCGGCCGGCGGCGTCCTCGAGCTCGACCAGGCCGAGCTTCGCCCGCGCCACCGCCTCCCGCGCCGGGTGGGGCAGGTCGGTATGCATCTCCAGCGGCAGCATGACGTTTTCGAGCAAGGTCATCGAGCCGAGCAGGGCGCCGGACTGGAACATCACCCCGGCTCCGCGCAAGGCCGCCGTACCACCCTTGCTGATATCGCGCCCCAGCACATCGATCGAGCCTTCCGTCGGTGGCAGCAGACCGATCATCTGCTTCATCAAGGTTGATTTGCCGCAACCGGAGCGGCCGAGGATCACAAAAATCTCACGGGCCAGGACATCGAAACTGACATCGCGATACACCATCCGCCCATCGAAGGCCTGGGCGACGCCCTGCACGCAGATGACGGGGGCGCCCTGGGTCACAGTTCGAGCCGGTTGAACAGCACGGCGAACACCCCATCCAGAATGATGGTGCTGACGATGCCGCCCACCACCGCGGCGGTGGCCGCCTGCCCGACGGCGCGCGGCCCGTGACCCGCCGTCATGCCGGAGCGGCAGCCAATGCCGGCGATCGTCACGCCGAAGCACAGCGCCTTGAACAACCCGCCGATCAGGTCGTCCATCCGCGCCGCCTGCGCCACTTGGTGCGTCACCGCGACCAGCGGATAGCCGAGCGTGCCCATCACCACCGCCATGCCGGCAAGGCCGGCAACATCGAGCGCGAGCGTCAGCGCCGGCATGGCCAGGATCACCGCCGCCATGCGCGGCAGGACGAGCATCGTCGCCGGGTCGATGCCCATGACGGAAAGCGCCGCCAGCTCCTCGTTCACCCGCATCGTGCCAAGCTCGGCGGCGAAGGCGGAGCCGGTGCGCCCGGAAAGGATCACCGCCGCCATCAGCGGGCCAAGCTCCCGCAGCAGGCCGATGGTGACGAGGTTGACCACATAGATTTCCGCGCCGAAGCGGCGCAGCTGGACGGCGGACTGGAAGGCCAGGATCAGTCCCAGCAGGAAGCCGAGCAGGGTCGCGAGCGGCAGCGCCCGCGTGCCGGCCTCATCCGTCAGGCGCAGCAGGTCGGAGAGGCGGAACATACGCCGGCGCACCGGCAGGAGGATGAGCGCGACGAGCATCTCGCCGGTGAAGGCGAAGGCGTCGGTGATGTGCCTGGCGACATGGCCGAGGATCTGCCGCAGCGTCGGCCCCGTCGCCGGGGACGGCGCCTGGCGCGGGGCGGCGCGCACCCGGGCCAGCAGCGCGGCCACGCTCTCGCGCGCGCCGCGGATCTCGACCGTGCCGCCATGCGCCGCCTCGATCGCCAGGATCAGCGCCGCGCCTGAGGTGTCGCAGAAGGAGACGGCGCCGAGATCGAGCGCGAGCCGCTCGCCGCGCGCCTGCTTCGCCGCCGCGATTGCCGGCGACCAGAGATGCGCGACCTCCTCCAGCGTCAGCCGGCCGGTGAGGGTCAGGCTTTGGCCGCCGTCGTGGTCCGGGTGGAGGACCGGGGCGACGGGCGCCACCGACGCGGGCGGCCCCGGCTCAACCATGCCCATCGCGCGGCTCCGGCGGCATCAATGCGCGAGCCAGGCGTCGAAGCGCCGGGTCAGCGCCGC
>DATJWY010000285.1:0-13532 GCA_035500775.1 Acetobacteraceae bacterium | reverse complement strand
CAACCCAGGCATGAATCGCGGGGCAAGCTTTGCGCCATGGCCCGGCCGATCCTATGCAGGAACGCCGGAAACCGTCGCCGGCGTCATTCGAGGATAACCGCCAATGACCGTCGGCCGCTTCCCGACCACCCGCCTCCGCCGCAACCGCCACGATGCCTGGACGCGGCGGCTCGTCGCCGAAACCACGCTCTCGGTGGACGACCTGATCTGGCCGATCTTCGTCATCGAGGGCAGCGGCGAGATGCAGGAGGTCGCCTCCATGCCAGGCGTGCTGCGGGTGACGCTCGACCGGCTCGCCGCGCATGTGGAGCCGGCTTCCCGGCTCGGCATCCCGGCCATCGCCCTGTTCCCGGCGACCCCGCCTGAGAAGAAGGACGCGGAGGGCACGGAAGCCGGCAATCCCGACAATCTGATGTGCCGCGCCGCCCGGCTGCTGAAGCGGGAATTCCCGGAAATCGGCCTCATCGGCGACGTGGCGCTCGACCCCTACACCACGCATGGCCATGACGGCGTGCTGCGCGGCGGCTACGTCGCCAATGACGAGACGCTCGCGGTGCTGACGCGGCAGGCGGTGGTGCAGGCCGAGGCCGGCATCGACGTGATCGCGCCCTCCGACATGATGGACGGACGGATCGGCGCCATTCGCGCGGCGCTCGACGAGGCCGGGCTGATCCATACAAGGATCATGAGCTACGCCGCCAAATACGCGAGCGCCTTCTATGGCCCGTTCCGTGACGCGGTCGGCTCCGGCGGCGCGCTCAAGGGCGACAAGAAGACCTACCAGATGGACCCGGCCAATTCGGACGAGGCGCTGCGGGAGGTCGAGATGGACCTGCTGGAAGGCGCCGACATGGTCATGGTCAAGCCCGGCATGCCGTATCTCGACATCATCCGCCGGGTGCATGACCGCTTCGCCGTGCCGACCTTCGCCTATCAGGTTTCCGGCGAATACGCGATGCTGATGGCGGCGATCCGCAATGGCTGGCTGGACCATGAGCGGGCGATGATGGAGAGCCTGCTCGCCTTCAAGCGCGCCGGCGCCAATGGCGTGCTGACCTATTTCGCGGTCGAGGCGGCGCGGCGGCTGCGCGGCGCCTGACCGGCGCACGGCGACACCGCCCTTGCTCTTTGGTCTTGCGGGCCTCTTCCCCCGGTTCGGATGGAAACTCCCGAACCGGATCTCATCTCTAGAGCATGATAGTTTTAGGTTGATGTATAGGAAGGCCAGAGGCGCCGCCCCTGCACCCCGCCGGGGCCGTACGGCCCCGGACCCCATTACTTCATTCGTCGTAATAACATATCGGGGGTCTGGGGCCTCAAGGCCCCAGTTGGGTTTGGGGCAAAGCCCCCAGTCTCTGCGCTTCAATCTCAGGCAATCACGCTCTACACGGCGACGACATGCGCCTCGGTCGCGGGGCGGGGCTTCGCCGTCATCGGCATCCCCGCCGGCGCTCCCTCGAACGGATCGATGATATAGCCGGGCCGCGGTCCGATCACCCAGTCGCGCTCGAACTCCCGCCGGAACTCATCCTCGCCCACGGCCTGCAATCGTTCATAAGCAGCGAGCCAGTGATCACCGCCGACGCCACGGCCGAGAGCGGCATTGGCGGCGAGGATCGCGCGACCGCCATTGCGAATCTTGCGCAGATAGTGATCCGCGCTACGGTTTGGGAACTCGCGGTAACAGAAACCGAAGCTCAGGCCGCCGCTGTAGCGCGGTCGCACCCCATCGAGCCGCACCACGTGATGATTGCCCTGCGTGATCGTGAGCCGGAGATCGGCCCGCAGCACGACTTTCGGCGGCACGCAGAACAGCGGACTGCGGTAGCCCATGCGCCCCATCACCGTGTCGTGCTCCGCGGGCGCGACCCTGTGCCGGAAATGGATGACCTTCGGGATGGTCAGCGCGTCGATTGCCGGATCGACTGCATCGAGCCTGGCGAGGCCCGCCATAGGGATCAGGAACTCGTCCGAATCCGCCGGAATGATCCAGGCGAGATCCGGCCAGGCCGAGATCGCGAAACGCGTGAGCCCGGTCGTCTTCTCCGCCTGAATGTGCCGCACCACCGGATCATCGACCAAATAGAGTTCCGCATCCCGCGCGCGGGCGCGGAAGGCGCGGATCGTCTCGGCCGTGGCGTCGGTCGAGGCGTTGTCGGCGATGACGAAGCGCCGCACCCCGATGAAATAGAGCCAGCCGAGGTTACGTCCGATGATATCGGCTTCGTCCTTCGCCATCATGACGACGGCGACCCGCGGATTGGGCGCGGCGGCTTCCGCCGGCGCGGTCAGCGACGCGTGCGCGCCGAACGCGATCAGATCCGTCTGGACCGCGCCCTCCCAGGTGGTGGGATCAATCCGCGGCAGGTCCGCGATGGCAGCCGTCTTGCCTGTCCAGATGCACTGCGCGGCTTCCCGCACCGGATCGGTCACGACCGCTTCGTTCATACGTCCCTCCGGCACCGCAACGGATCTGAAGGCCGCGTCAGGCGAGGCAGAACCGCCGCTCCGCTTCTCGGCTGGGTCATGAGGGGGGATGACCGTCCGCGCGTTATCACGACTCCGCGCCCGGGTGGTCGGCGTCCGCCGGGGCGAGCAGGAACCGCTCCACCGCCCGGATCGTCGGCGCGTCCATCAACGCCGGGGCATGTCCCGTCTCCGGCACCACCAGGGTTTGCGCCCCTCCCTGCGCCATGCGCGCGAACGTCTCCGGCAGCAGCAGGTCGCTCTCCGCCCCTCTGATCGCCAGCATGGGAACGGTGATCCGCTGCCAGACCGGCCACATATCCGTATCCGCCGGCTCGCTCGCCAGCACCGGAACGGCGATGCCCGGATCGTAATGCAGGACGATCTGCCCGTCCGGCAGCGTGCGGGCGGAAGTGCGGGCCACATGGGCCCATTGCACGTCGGTCAGCTTGCCGAACGGTCCATGGATCACGCGCAGATGCGCTTCCAGGGCGGCGAGATCGGGGAACACCAGCTGCGTGCCGAGATAGGCCCGGATGCGGGCGAGCGCGTCACGCGGGATGTGCGGGCCGATATCGTTCAGCACCAGACGCGTGACCGGCGTGCCCGAGGCGGCGGCGACCAGCATGCCGCAAATGCCGCCGAGCGAAGTGCCGACCCAGGCCACCTCCTCGCCGATCGCCGCCAACAGATGCGCGAGCGCCTGCACATAGCTCAGCGGCTGGTACAGGGTGGGGTCGGGCAGCCAATCGGAGCGGCCGCGTCCCGGCAGATCCGGGCAGATGACCCGGAAACGCGGCGCCAGCGCCGCGGCGAGCGAATCGAAATCCCTCCCGGTGCGGGTCAGCCCGTGCACGCAGAGGACGACGGGCGCGGCCGGATCGCCCCATTCGGTATAGGCCAGACGATGGAAGGCGCCAGCAAGCAGATAGCGGATTTCACCTTCACGCGGGCTCATGCGGCGCTCCCTCTGCGGCAATGTTTTTATACGGCAATGTTCTTATATGGCGTTGATGAAATGGCGTTGATGCGGGCCGAACCAGACAGGAGCAGCACACATCCACCGGCAGACCCCGGCCCCGGATGCCGGCGTTTTACCCACGTGTCGCGGAATGCCTGCATCGCAGGATGATCCCGGCGTTCATTCCGCGCGATCACAGTGTGCCGACCAGCCCGAGGCGGCCCGCCTCCGTCGCCGCCGCGCCGCTTGCCTCTGCCACATGCGCCCCCGCAAGCCGCCGCCAGCGCAACATCGGCCGCTCGATGCCGCGATAGGAGGCGACGGTGAACGCGGCCGAGAGCCCGAGTCCCAGCGCCAGCCAGACCGGGCCTTTCCCGGGCGCCAGCGCATCGGCAATGGCAAGCGCCGCCCAATGCCAGAGATAGAGCGAGTAGCTGGCGCGCCCGAGAAGGATCGCCGCCGGCCGCTCCAGCGCCCGGCGCAGTTGCGTATCCGCGCCGATGATCGCCGGCACCAGAATGGCGAGGGCGGCACCCTGCACACTGGTCCGCGCCACCTCCCGGAACCACGCCCCCGGCACCGCGAAGGCCACGGCCAGCAACACGAGCGCGAGGGCGATCCCTCCTGGCCCGCCCCGTTCCCGTCCTTCGGGACGCACGCAGGCGAGCAGCGCGGCCAGCGCGCCCCAGGCAATGGAATCGATCCGTGTATCGCTCGCCTGATATAAACGGTTGAAGCGGAACGGCGCGCCATCGGTCCCCGGCACGCCGCAGAGCGCCCAGTCCGGCCCCGCGGCGCAGGCGTGATGCAGTCCGGCGCGCCAGAGGGGGACCAGCAGGCAGAGCCCACCCACCGCCAGCATGGCGCCCGCCCAGCCGCGCGCCCCGCCGTCCCCTGGCCCCCGCCACCGCGACAGGGCCAGCAACGCGACCGGCCAGAGCAGATAAAAATGCTCCTCGACCGCCAGCGACCAGAGGATGTTGAACGGGTGGCGGATACCGGCCAGGTCGGAACGATAGCCGATCCAGATATCGTAGTAATTGGCCCCGTAGGCGAGCGCCGCCGCCCAGCCGCCACGGGAGATCCAGCCGCCGGCGGCCATGAAGACCAGGCCGGAGACGAGGATATAAGCGAGCCCCGCCGGCAGCAGCCGCAATGCCCGCCGCAGATAGAAGGCGCGGAGCGAAACCCGGCCGCTCGCCGCGATCTCGGCCGCGAGCTGGCCGGTGATAAGATAACCGCTGATGAAGAAGAACAGCGTCACCCCGAACGCGCCGGGCACGATCGCGCCGAAACCAACATGGGAGAACAGCACCAGCAGGATCGACACCGCCCTGAGACCGTCGAGGGACAGTATGTACCCACGTCCAGGCATGGTTTCCGCTCGTTCGGCAGGACTTAGACCATGATCGGATCAGGTCGACTGATACGATCATGGTCTAAGTCTTTGTTTTGAAAGCGCGATTCACGCTTTCCGACTACCAGCCTCAAGCGATCGCGCTCTAAGAAAGAAAAATCGCAACGGCACCGTAACGGCAACGGCGCGACAGCCACAAGTGGAAAGCAGAGAATTCCGCCACCATCTCAACCTGAGAGCGAGATCCGGTGGGAGGCCATTCGTCAGGCGGGGGCTGGACCGATGGCGGGGGCTGGACCGATGGCGGCGATCGGCTCAGGATGGCGACGCATGCCGGGTCGTCAACGACACGGACGCGGTTAGAGCGCGATCGCTTGAGGCTGATAGTCGGAAAGCGTGAATCGTGCTCTCGAAACAAGGCGTTAGACCATGATCGTATCGGTCGACCTGATCCGATCAAGGTCTAAGGGCAAACGTACTCACGCGCTTCAGGCGCATGCGAGAAACGGTCGGGCAGAATTATGGCCGAAAAAGAACGGGATATCCCGCCCAATCTGCAGCCCCATGCGGCGGACTACACCTTCGACCTCGATCACCTCCTGCAAGGGATCGTGCGGCTGCGCGCCAATGTGCCGGATGCGGCCTTCACCGCCTCCACCCTCGGCACGGAGCGGAGCGGCAGCGGCGTCGCCATCGAAGGCGGGCTGGTGCTGACCATGGCCTATCTGGTGATGGAAGCGGAAACCGTCTGGCTCACCACCGGAGACGGCCGGGTCCTCCCCGGGCATGTGCTGGCGCTGGATGTGGAGTCAGGCTTCGCGCTCGTGCAGCCGCTCGGGCGGCTCGATGCGCCGGAACTGCGTTTCGGCGATCCCGACCGGCTGGAGATCGGGGCGCATGCCCTGCTCGCGGCCGCCGGTGGCCGCAGCAGCGCGATGGAGACACGGATCGTCGGCCGCCAGGAATTCGCCGGCTACTGGGAATACCTGCTCGATGACGCGCTGTTCACCGCGCCGGCGCATCCGTTCTGGGGCGGCACGGCGCTGCTCGGCCCGGATGGCGCGCTGCTCGGCATCGGCTCGCTGATCCTGCAACAGCCCGACCCCAAGGGGCGGCGTGTCGATATGAACGTGGTGGTGCCGATCAGCCGCCTGCTTCCGGTGCTCGGGGATCTGGTCCGCCTCGGCCGCGTCAACCGGCCGGCGCGGCCCTGGCTCGGCCTCTTCGCCATGGAGAACGACGAGGCGGTCGTGGTTGGCGGACTGGCCCCGGGCGGCCCGGCGGAGCGGGCCGGCATCCGCGCCGGCGACCGCATCATCGCGGTGGGCGGCGAGGAGATCAGCGACCTCGCCGGACTGTGGCGCCAGATCTGGAGCTGCGGCCCGGCGGGAACGCTGGTCACGCTGCGGCTCGCGCGTGACGAGGACGAGCTGACCGTCGATGTGCTCACCGCCGACCGGGCGACCTTCCTGCGCGCGCCCCGGCTGCACTGATATACCAGCGCCGGTTGCCCGCGGCGGAGACGCGGGACGGCAACCGCTCTCGCCAATAGCGATGACATGGTGATTTGAGAGTACACGCGATGATCCACCATTTCCCTCGACTGCCCCGCTCCGCCCGGGCCGCGCTGCGCCTCGCGGCGCTGGCCTCGCTCGCGTCCGGCCTCGCCGGCTGCGTCGGCCAACCCGCGGCCTCCTCGCCCGGCGCGGCCTCCGGCTACGGCTATAACTGCTATGCCGGCTTCTATATGTGCCGGCTGCCGGCACAGTACCCGGTCGGCTCCACCTGCACCTGCCCCGGCCTGGGCGCGCCCTCCTACGGCACGGTGCGCTGAAGGCCAGGGGCTCTGCCCCTGGACCCCGGCAAAGGCAAAGCCTTTGCAATCCAATACCTTAAAGAGAGCCCCTAATATTTTATTCGCCAAAACAGTTATATGTCTTTGATTTTAATAAAGCTTTTCAAGCCGGACAGAAATCGGCCCGGCTGATCTCGCTCCACGGATGGGGGTCCGGGGCCTCAAGGCCCCGGCGGGGTCCAGGGGCGGAGCCCCTGGCCTTCGGCGCCTAAGCCGTCGCCAGCGCCCGCGTCAGGTCGGCGATCAGATCGTCCGGATGTTCGATGCCGACGCTGAGCCGGATGGTACCGGGCAGGATGCCCATGCGCTCGCGCAGTTCCGCCGGCACACCGGAATGGGTGGTGCTGGCCGGGTGGCTCGCGAGGGACTCGGTGCCGCCGAGGCTCACCGCCAGGCGGAACACGCGGAGCGCGTTCAGCACCCGGAACGCTTCCGCCTCTCCGGCCAGCAGATCCAGGCTGAAGGTGGAGCCTGGGCCGCTGCACTGGGTTTCATAGACGCGGTGTCCGGCGCTGCCCGCTTGCAGCCGGTCCGGCAGATGCACCCGCGCCACCGCCGGATGCGCGGCGAGGAAATCCGCCACCTTCCGGGCGCCGCGCACCGCCGCCTCCGTGCGCAGCGTCAGCGTCTCCAGCGACCGCAGCAGCATCCAGCACGTATGCGGATCGAGCTGGGTGCCGATGGCGCCGCGCAATTGCCGCACCGGCGCCACCGCCGCGTGCCCGCCCACCACGGCACCGGCGATCAGGTCGCTATGCCCGCCCGTGTATTTGGTCAGGGAGTAGAGGCTGAGATCGGCGCCATGCCGCAAGGGTTGCTGCTGCAACGGCCCTAGCAGGGTGTTGTCGCAGGCCACGAGCGGCCGGTGCCCCTGCCGCGCGCCGATCTCGTCCGCCACCTCCCGCACCAAAGCGAGGTCGGTCAGCGTGTTGAGCGGGTTGGACGGCGTCTCGACCAGCACCAGGGCGACGCGGCCACGCGCGGCGGCACGATCGGCCGCCGCGCGCACCGCGTCGGGGCTGGTGCCGTCGGCGAAGCCTTCCGCGAGAATGCCGAGCCCGGCCAGGGTGCGCGCGAGCAGGGTTTCGGTGCCGCCATAGAGCGGCTGGCTGTGCAGGATGACGTCGCCGGGGCGGGCATGCGCCAGGATGGTCGTGGTGATCGCGGCCATGCCGGAGGCGAAGACGAGCGCATCCGTCGCCTGCTCCAGCACCGCCAGCCGGTCCTCCAGGATCTGGCTGTTCGGATTGTTGAAGCGGGAATAGACGAGCCCCGCGCCGCCTTCCGGCATGGGGCGGCGGCCAGCGGCCATGTCGAAGAAGTCGCGCCCTTCCTCCGCCGAGCGGAAGACGAAGGTGGAGGTCAGGAAAACCGGCGGCTTCACCGATCCCTCGGAGAGGAACGGATCGTAGCCATAGCCGAGCATCAGGGTTTCCGGATGCAGCGCCGCCGGCGCCTCTGTCTTTGCCATCCGGGTGACTCCTTCATTGGGGGCTAGCGCTGGTGGCGCGGCGCGGTGCGCGACCACGCCGCGGACGTGTCGCTCTGATATGATCCCACACCGTAACGCACGGCCTTATGGTGCCCGTCCCACCCGCCCGGGAGCAAGTGATCCAGTCCATGCGCGCCCTTCGTCTCATCCGGCGCCTTCTCGTCCTGCTCGGCGTGCTGGTCCTGCTCGTGCTGGCCGGCGGCGGCGGGCTGCTCTGGCTCACCCTGCCGCCCACCCACCAGGAGACGCGGATCGCCGGACTCTCCGGCCCGATCGACATCAGCCTCGATCAGGACGGCGTGCCGCGCATCCATGCGCGCTCGATGACGGACGCCTACACGGCGCTCGGCTTCCTGCACGCGCGCGACCGGCTGTTCCAGATGGAGCTGATGCGCCGCACCGTCGCCGGCCGCCTCGCCGAGATCGCCGGTCCGGCGGGACTGCCGACCGACCGGCTGATGCGCGTGCTCGGCCTGCGCCGCCGCGCGGTCGCCGATATCGAAACGCTACCGGCGGAGACGCGGGCGGCGCTCGACGCCTATGCGCGCGGCGTCAATGCCTGGATCGCGCTGCGCGGCCGCTTCGCCGCCCCGGAGTTCCTGCTGATCGGAACACCGGAGCCATGGACCCCGGCGGATACGCTCGGCTGGGGCAAGTTCATGGCCTACTGGCTGACCGGGAATTGGCGCGTGGAACTCAGCCGGCTCGGCCTGGAAGACAAGCTGCCGCCGGCGCGCATCCTGGAGCTGTGGCCGCCCACGCCGATGACTCCCGCGCCGGACGCCACCGCCTGGCTGCCGCGCTTCGCCGGTCTCCGGCGGCTCGACGCCCTGCTCCCCCGCTTCCCCGACCGCTTCACGCAGCCGGACGAGGCCTCGGACGAATGGGCGGTGGATGGACGCTACACCGCGTCCGGCGCGCCGCTGCTGGCCGGCGACCCGCATCTCGACCTCGGCTTCCCCGGCCTCTGGTACCTGGCGCGGATCGACACGCCGGAGGGCGTGCTGGCCGGCGCGACCGCACCCGGCGTGCCCTTCCAGGCGTTCGGCCATAACGGCCACATCGCCTGGACCTTCACCACCACCGGCGCCGACACCGCGGACGTGTTCGAGGAGACGCCGCTCCCCGGCGGCCGCTATCAAACGCCGGACGGCCCCGCGCCCTTCATCGTGCGCGAGGAGCGCATCGCCGTGCGCGGCGGCAAGGATGAGGTGCTAACGGTGCGGGAGACCCGGCACGGGCCGGTGATCAGCGACCTGCTGCCCGATCCGCACGCCCGGGTGCTTGCCGTCGCCATGGCGGCCCTCCAGCCCGGCGATGCCGCACCTGGCCTGCTCGCGCTGAACCGGGCGACGAGCGTGGCCGAGGCCGAACTGGCCGCTCCCCTGATCGTCGCGCCGGTGCAGAACCTGCTGGTCGCCGACCGCGCGCGGATCGGCTTCTTCACCACCGGACGGGTGCCGCTGCGCCGCTGGGGCGATGGCAGCGTGCCGGTTCCGGGCGCGGACGGGCAGCATGACTGGACCGGCTTCGCCGAGGGCGACGCCCTGCCCTTCATCATCGCCCCCGGCAGCGGACGGCTCGTCAACGGCAATGAGCGCACCGCGCCGCCGGATTTCCCCGTCTTCCTCGGCCGCGACTGGCCGGCCGATTGGCGCGCGCGCCGCATCCGCGCCGATCTCGGCCGGTCGAACCGGCTGAAAGCGGAGGATTTCGCCGCGATGCAGGCGGATGATGTCAGCGTCTTCGCCCGCCAGATCCTGCCCACCCTGCTGGCGGTTCCGGGCCTCGACGGCCTGCCGGCACAAGCCCAGACCCTGCTCCGGAGCTGGGACGGCGCGATGGATACCAACCTGCCGCAGCCCCTGATCCTGAATGCCTGGACGCAGCGTTTCGCGCGGGATCTGCTGGAAACGGCGGGCGCGCCGGAAAGCGCCACCGGCCCCTGGCCGGATCTCGTCGCCTGGGTGCTGACGCCGGAGGGCGCGCATTGGTGCGGCGGCGATTGCACGCCGAAACTGCGACAGGCGCTCGGGGAGGCCCTGGCCGATCTCTCAGCGCGCTTCGGCCAGGACCCCGCCACATGGCGCTGGGGCGACGCGCACCGTGCCGTCTTCGCGCACGCGCTGCTGCAACGCGTGCCGCTGATCGGGCGCCTCGCCACCAGCGAGATCGCAGCGCCGGGCGACGAGACCACCCTGTTCCGCGCCGGCAATGGCCGGCTCGGGAATTTCACCGCCGCGCATGGCGCCGCGTATCGTGGCGTCTATGATCTCGCCGATCTCGACCACAGCCTGTTCATGATCGTGCCCGGCCAGTCCGGCAATCCGCTCCGCGCCCATGCCTGGGATTTGATGCAGCGCTGGGCGAAGGGCACTACATTGATGCTGGCGCCGGTTCCAGCCGAGATCCGGGAAACCATCAGGATCGGTCCATGAGTGGCTTTCAATCGAGCCTGCGGGAATTGCGTGAATACGAATTGATGGCAGGTGTGCTGCCACGGCGCTTCTGTGCCTGGCTGGTGGATTCCGCCCTGATCGCCATTCTCTTCGTGTTCGCCAAGGCGGTGCTGCTGGTCTTCGGCCTGCTGACACTCGGCCTGGGACTGCCGCTGCTCTGGCTGCTGCCGCTGGTGCCGGTCGCCTATACCGTCATCCTGGTCGCCTCGCCGGCCAGCGGGACGCCGGGGCAGATCCTGCTCGGCCTGCGCGTGCGGCGCGACGACGACCTCAGCCGGCCGACGCTGCAACAGGCGCTGATCTACGGCCTCGGCTTCTGGCTGACGATGGCGCTCGGTGCGATCTGGCTCGGGGTGGCGCTGTTCACGCCACGTCACCGCGCCTTACACGATCTCGTTAGCGGGGTCGTTGTCGTGCGTAACCGGGCGTTGACGGGGGCTGGGTCAGGCTGGAACATGGCGACGGGAACGTCTTGAACACATGACCTATAAGCCACCGCGCCGACCGCAATTCTTCTACACGACCGCGCCCCTCCCCTGCCCGTACGTGCCGGGGCGGACGGAGCGCAAGGTCGTTACCGAAATCAGCGGGCCGGACGCGGAAGCCCTGCATGACCGGCTGTCCCGCGCCGGGTTCCGCCGCAGCCACAACATCGCCTACGCCCCGGTCTGCCCCTCCTGCTCCGCCTGCGTACCAATCCGCATTCCGGTCGAGACATTCCAGATGGAGCGCGGGATGCGCCGTATCCTGCGCGCCAATGCCGGGGTCGAGGGGTTCGAGGTGCCGGCGCGCGCCACCGCCGAGCAGTTCCACCTGTTCCAGCGCTACCAGCAGGCGCGGCACGGTGAAGGCGACATGGCGACGATGAGCTTTTACGATTATCGCGCCATGGTCGAGGACACGCCGATCGAGACCTTCATGGTCGAGTTCCGCGAGCCGGACGACCGGCTGATCGGCGCCTGCCTCGCCGACCGGCTCGGCGACGGGCTTTCCGCCGTCTACAGCTTCTTCGCACCCGAACTGAACCGTCGCTCGCTCGGCTCGCTCGCCATCCTCTGGCTGATCGAACGCGCCCGCAAGCAATCCCTGCCCTATGTCTATCTCGGCTACTGGGTGCCCGAGAGCCGCAAGATGTCCTACAAGGCGCGCTTCCGCCCGAGCGAGATCCTGGCCGGCGGCGCCTGGCGCACGCTGACCGATGCCGATATCGGCGGCGCCGAGGCCGGCGGCTGCCGGACCGGGCTCGTGTCCGAAACCACCGGCTGACCTCGCCTTCCGCTTATCCGTCCGGCACGTTTCGATCTGTCATTTTTTCGTGATCCGTCATTTTTCCGTCTTGATTTTTCTCTGGACGGCCACCCCGGTTTTCTGAGAGGCATCCCGCGCAAAGGTGTTTCCACCTGGGCGCGCGGTACATTTGATTCTATCAACCATGCCGTTCTCCCCGATGTGGCAACGCCGTTACGGGGAAAGGTATTGATGATGGCGAAACTTGAGCTTTCCTGGCTGCCTGAATTCCCCGACTGGACTGCCCGGATCAAGACGCTGGAACAGGCAAGCGACGTCTCCTGGCAGGAACTCGTCGCCCTCGCCAATGCCCGGCTCGACTTCCTCAAGACCGAGCGGCTGGACAAGCTGCTGCGCAAGCATTTCGGCCAGGAGCCGCCGCCGGGCCTGGCCACATGGCCGGTTCGCCTCGGCCTGCTCGGCTCCTCCACCCTGGTTCAGCTGCATGCCGGGCTGCGGGTCGCGGCCCTGCGCCGCGGCATCTGGCTCTCGCTCTACGAGGCCGATTACGGCCAGTATTTGCAGGAATTGCTCGATCCGGCATCCGGCCTGCATGCCTTCCAGCCGGACGTTGTTCTGTTCGCGCTCGATGCGCGGCATCTGACCGGCGGCCTCTCCGTCGCGGCCAGCCCGGAAGAGGCCGACTCGGCGCTCGCCCAGACGCTCGGCAGGCTGCGGCAATGCTGGGGCATCGCCCGTGACACGCTGCGCGCGACCGTGATCCAGCAAACCGTGCTGCCTGTCCTGCCCGGCCTGCTCGGCAATAACGAGCAGCGGCTCCCCGGTTCCCCGGCCCGCGCCGTCACGCGGCTGAACACGGCGCTGCGGGACGCGGCGGATTCCGAAGGCGTGCATCTGCTGGCGCTCGACGCGCGCGCGGCGCAGGACGGCATCCGCTCCTGGCACGATCCGGTGCTCTGGCACCGCGCCAAGCAGGAGGTGAGCCCGACCGCCGGGCCGCTCTATGGCGATCTCGTCGGCCGTATCCTCGCGGCCTTGCAGGGGCGCGCGTCGAAATGCCTGGTGCTCGATCTCGACAACACGCTCTGGGGCGGCGTGATCGGCGATGACGGGCTGGAAGGCATCGTGCTCGGCCAGGGCAGCGCGTTGGGCGAGGCCTTCGCCGCGGTGCAGGACTACGCTTTCGCCCTGGCCCGCCGCGGCGTCATCCTCGCCGTCTGCTCGAAGAACGACGAGGCCAACGCCCATGCCGCCTTCGACAAGCATCCCGAGATGGTGCTGAAGCGCGCGCATATCGCGAGCTTCGTCGCCAACTGGGACGACAAGGCGACCAATCTCCGCCGCATCGCCAAGGACATCAATATCGGCCTCGACAGCCTCGTCTTCGTCGATGACAACCCGTTCGAGCGCAATCTGGTGCGGCAGGAACTGCCGGAGGTCGCGGTGCCGGAAATCCCGGACGACGACCCCGCCCTGGTGCCGCAAATCCTCGCCGATGCCGGGTATTTCGAGCCGCTCGCCATCACCGCCGACGACCGCGCCCGCACCGCGCAGTACCAGGCCAATCGCGAGCGCGCGGCGCTGGAGTCCTCGGCCACCGACCTGCCCTCCTATCTGCGCGGCCTGGACATGGAGCTGATCTGGCGCCGTTTCGACCGCGTCGGCCTCGCGCGGACGACGCAGCTTATCAACAA
>DATJWY010000284.1:0-4563 GCA_035500775.1 Acetobacteraceae bacterium | reverse complement strand
ATCCCGCTGGGGCCTTGAGGCCACAGACCACCATCCGTTTGATTTCTCAAAACTTGTGTGGGTCTGGGGGCGCTGCCCCCAGCGGGGTGCAGGGGCAGAGCCCCTGCAAAGCGATGGGTCAACCTTTAAGACGGTTGGTATTACTTCATGCGGTCTGGGGCCGACCGCCCCGTCGTGCCCCTACCCGAACACCCCCGGCCAACGCGCCTGCACACCCCAGAGGATGAGCGCGGCGATGCCGCCGGCGATCACGTCATCCGCCATGATCCCAGCCACCCCGCCCTGGCGGTCCGCCCAGCCGACCGGCCCCGGCTTGAGGATGTCGAACAGCCGGAAAAGCACGAAGGCGGCCAACAGCCCGAGCGGCGTCGGCCGGGGCAGTGCCAGCAGGGCGAGGAACTGACCGGCGAATTCGTCCACCACCACCCAGGACGGGTCGTCATGCCCCGCCATGTCCCCGGGCGCGGGGCGGCGCGGCAGGCCGGTCGCCCGCCCCACCGCCCAGAAGCCGCCGAAGGTCGCGAGCAGCATCGCGGCGGCCAGCGCGTAGGGCGAGATCCACAGCAACAAGGCGCCGGCAAGCAACGCGACCGCCGACCCCGCCGTGCCGGGCGCGCGCGGTGCGTAGCCGCTGCCGAAGCCGCTGGCGACCAGCCGCGCGAACGCGACCGGCGCGGGGCGCGGCGCGGCGGCGATCAGGGGGGCTCTCATCCGCGTCCGAACGCAGGCGCCGCGCCGAGGCGGGCGCGGTAGATGACGACGTTCTCGATCACACGCTGCACGTAATTCCGGGTTTCGGTGAAGGGAATAAGCTCCACCCAATCGATCATGTCGATGCCGGCGGCGGTCTCGCCATGGGCGGCTGCCGGGTCGCCATGGGCGGCTGCCGGGTCGCCATTGGCGGTCAGCCAGTCCTGCACCCGCCCCGGCCCGGCGTTATAGGCGGCGATGGCGTAAGGCAACGTGCCGCCGAACCGGTCGAGCAGCCCCTTCAGGTAGGCGCTGCCGAGGCGCATGTTGTAGTCCGGGTCGGCGGTCAGGGCGGCGACGCTCACCACCTCCCGCATCCCGGCCGCGACGATGCGCGCCGTCGCCGGCATGAGCTGCATCAGGCCGCGCGCCCCGACCGGACTCCCCGCTTCCGGGTCGAAATTGCTCTCCTGCCGGATCAGCGCCAGGGCCAGGGCGGACTCCACCAGCCCCGGCGGCCGCACCGCCACCGGCCAGCCGGCGCCGGGCAGCATCACGCCGTCGCGCCCGGCCAGCCGGGCGATGGCCACGGCATCCGACGGCAGGCCGAGGCCGAGGGCGAGGTTCGCCGCCAGCGACCGCTCGGTATCGGTGTGCGCGAGCTCCTGCAACCGCAGCAGGAAGGCGCGGGCGCGCCGCCCCTCGCCCCAGGCGACGAGCAGTTCCGCGGCACGGGCGAGGTCGCGCCCGGCGAAATCGAGCGCCTGCGGCGGCTCCCAGGCCGGATCATGCGCGGCGAGGAGGCGGCGGTCGAGACCGCCCTCGTCCTCGCCGAGGGCGTGGACCGCCATCTGGCCGTAATAGGTGGTGGGCCAGGCGGCGGCGGCGGCGTATTCGGCCGCGGCGCCGGCCTGATCGCCGCGCGCGGCGGCGGTGCGGCCGAGCCAGTAATGCGCCCGCGCCTGGGTGATCGCGGCGTGGGAGAGCGTGGTCAGGGCGCGGAAATGCGGCTCCGCCCGCGCCGGGTCGTGCAGCCGGCGCAGCGCGATCCAGCCGGCCAGGAACTCCGCCTCGCCCACGCGTTCCGGATCGGTCTGCGCGTGGCGGGCGGCCAGGGCGTAGGCTCCGGCGGCATCGCCCGACTGCAACAGAGCGCGGGCCAGCATGTCGCGCTCGGTCCAGAACGCGGCAAGGCGCTCGGGCGGCGCCGTCCGCTCGGCGACCGTGCCGCTGGCGCACCACAGGGCGAAGGCCGCCGCATTCGCCTTCGCGTGACGCAGCCAGCGCGCCTCCTCCAGGATCATGGTCGGGTCGCCCCGCTGCACCGGCGGCAGGGCGGCGACCAGCGCCAGGGCTTTCGGATCGTCATGCCGCAGCGCCAGCCGGGCGATCGCGGCCCTGCGCCAGGTCAGGTCGAGTCGCGCGAGCTGCCGGCGGAGGCCGGGGGCATCGGTCCAGGCCAGCCGGTCGAAACGGCGCCATTGATCCTGGGCGGTGATGACCCGGCCCCAGACGCGGAGGAAACCGCTTTCCGATCCTGGATCGTCGATGCCGCCGATCCAGGCCCGCCGCGCCGCCGCCTCGGCATCCGGCTTCCGCCCCGCCCCGCCGGCCGCTTCCGAGCAGCGCAGCAGCGACGGCACCGCGCTGACCGGGCGGCTCAGGCAGATCAGCAGCACGGTGCGGTCATCCCCGTCGGCGGCCAGCGCCTCCTGCAACCGGCGGAACAACAGCGCCTGATTCGGCCAGTCCGGGGAATCGGCCATGAAGCGGGCGATCTCGGCGGCATGCGCCGCGCCGGGGGCGAGCAGACGGTAATAGGTGACGAGTCGGCCCGCGACCGGGTCGGCATAGGCGGCGGCCGCGGCCTCGGCGGCGCTCCAGGCATTGGCCCGCACCAGATCCATCGGCGTCGCCCCCGGTGGCACTGGCTCAGCAGGCACTGGCTCCGGCACGGCCTGCGTCTCCGGCAACGCGGAGAACGGCGGCATGGGCTGCGCGAGCGCCCCGGCGCCCGACCCGGCCCCGTCATGGAAGGGCGCGGCGATCGGCGGGACCAACATGGCCAGCTCGGCCCCGTCCCCGAACGCGTCCCTGTCGCTGCCCCGCCCCGGGGCTGGGGCGGACGCGCGGCCGGGCGCCTCCGCCCGATCCGGGCGGGGTGGCGCCGAAGCGGCCGCGGTAGCCAGGGTGCAAGCCAGCAACCCGGGCAGGATCATGATGCGCCGGCGGAACTGCATGGCGTTTCCAGTCTTGCCTGGAGGACATAAAAAGTCGATGCAGGACCATACGGGTACCGGACCTCGCGGGTCGCGGACAAAGCGACGCACCCCGCCCTTGCGGGGGCGCCCCCCGCATGACTAGGTACCACTTTGGCCCGTCTTTACCATGGCATACGCCCGCATGGGCGCGCGGAGATTTGAATGTTCAAGGGGTCCATCGTCGCCCTTATCACCCCCATGCTGGCCGACGGGTCGCTGGACGAGAAATCCTTCGCCCGGTTCGTCGACTGGCAGATCGAGCAGGGCAGCTCGGGCGTGGTCCCGGTCGGGACGACAGGTGAGAGCCCGACCCTCAACCACAAGGAACACCGCCGGGTCGTCGAGATCGCGATCGAGGTGGCGGCCGGCCGGGTGCCGGTCATCGCCGGCGCCGGCTCGAACAGCACCGAAGAAGCCGTGGCGCTGGCGAAGCACGCCAAGCAGGCCGGGGCGGATGCCGTGCTGGTCGTCACGCCCTATTACAACAAGCCGACCCAGGAAGGCCTCTTCCTGCATTTCACCGCCGTCGCCGACGCGGCCGACCTGCCGGTGGTGATCTATAACATCCCGTCCCGCAGCGTCGTGGACATGAGCGTCGAGACCATGGCGCGGCTGGCGCAGCACCCGAACATCGTCGGCGTGAAGGACGCGACGGCGAATCTCACCCGGCCGCTGCACACCCGCCGCGCCTGCGGCGCCGGCTTCTGCCAGCTCTCGGGCGAGGACCACACTGCCCTCTCCTTCCTGGCGGCCGGCGGCGATGGCTGCATCAGCGTCACCGCCAACCTGGCGCCGCGCCTGTGCCAGGACATGCACGATGCCTGGCGCGAGGGCCGGGTGAACGACGCCATCGCCATCCAGGACCAGCTCGTGCCGCTGCATGACGCGATGTTCGCCGAGACCAATCCCGCCCCGGTGAAATACGGCGCGAGCCTGCTCGGCTTCTCCAGCCCGCATTGCCGTCTGCCGCTGGCGCCGCTCAGCGAAAAAGCCCGCGAGGCGATGCGCACGGCGATGACCGAACTGGGGCTGATCGGCTGAGCCCCCGCTCCCCGGAGCCGGACGCGATGGGCGCATCCGGCCTCGGCGACAGGACTCCGGCCAGGAAAAGACAGTGGCAGAAAAGAAGAAAAGCGGGCTGATCGCCCACGGTGTCGCCTCCCAGAACCGCAAGGCGCGCTACGACTACACGATCAAGGAGACCGTGGAGGCGGGGCTGGTGCTGCGCGGCCCGGAGGTGAAAAGCCTCCGGCACGGACGCGCGACCATCACCGAGGCCTGGGCCGGCGAGCGGGACGGCGAGCTTTATTTGTTCAACGCCTATATCCCGGAATACCAGGGCGGCGTGCTCTCCCGCTTCGAGCCCCGCGCGACCCGCAAGCTGCTGCTCCACCGCAAGCAGATCAACCAGTTGCTCGGCGCCATCACCCGCAACGGGCAGACGCTCGTGCCGCTCGATATTCATTTCAATGAGCGAGGCGTCGCCAAGGTGCTGCTGGGGCTGGCCGAAGGACGAAAGAAATCGGATAAGCGACAGGCAATCGCGGACCGGGAGTGGGCGCGGGACAAAGCGCGCCTGCTCCGGGCCCGCGGGTGAGGCACCTTCGCGGGG
>DATJWY010000283.1:0-8112 GCA_035500775.1 Acetobacteraceae bacterium | reverse complement strand
GCGCTGGTGCGCGCCATGCTTGGCGGGCATCTCGCGCATCAACCGCGCGGCACCTGGATCGATATCCTGGACCCGGCTGGAAAGCCCGCGGTCGATAAGATCCCGGCGAGTTCGTTCTACCACCTGTTCATGGCTTTCGCCGAACTTGAACGCGCCGTGCGTGGCTGAGACGGCGTCGCTTGCCTGCGGTCTGGCTTCGCCGTATCAATTTGTTACTCTGGATCGGGCGATGTTCAGGATGGAGCGTCCCGCGGTGCTAATCCGCAGAGACGGCCAAGCCCGGCCGCGCTGACATGAGCTGACATGAATTGGCGGGCCTCGGCCCTTGCGATCGAGATGGATTTGATGAACGCCTTTTCCAATGGATCCGCCAATCATCCCGGCCAGCCCGCGCCACCGCGACCGATCTGGTGGCGGGTAGCGCACCGGGCCGCCCGGCTTGGCCGGCAACTGGTCTTTCCGCGCGGCTCGCGGCGCGACAAGTTCTGGGCCCTCCGTATCCGGCCCGTGGTCAAGGCGGTGCTCGGTATCGAGCGCAAGGAAGCGCCAATGCCGGCGCGGGTCGTCACCCTGTCGAGCCCGATCGCCAAGCTTGGCCCGGGCGAACGCATCCGCTCGATCCTGATGGTCAAGGTGGACCATATCGGCGATCTGCTGCTCGCCCTGCCGGCGATCGCCGAGTTGCGCCGGCATTTCCCGGATGCCTCGCTTACGTTGATGTGCGGCCGTTGGAATGTCGGCCTCGCGCGCGGGTTCGGCGTGTTCGATCAGGTCATCCCGATCGATTTCTTCCCCGGCAAGGCGGATGCGGCGCGCCGGCCGGTCTTCGACCCGCGCGAGCTGGGGAAGCTCGACCTGCCGATATACGACCTCGCCATTGATCTGCGGATCGACGAGGACACGCGCATCATCCTCGACAGCATCTCGGCTCGCTTCAAGGCCGGGTTCTATTCCCGTTACATGCCCGCCGACATGACGATCGTTCTGCCTGAGGAGCGAATCGACAAAGCGGCGATCGACGATCCGCTGCAGCATCAGCGCATGCTGATGCTCAAGCTCGTCAATGTCATCACGGCCTATTTCGATCCGTTCAGCGACAGCCGCGTCTTGCTGTCGCGGGTCACCGCGCCGCACGAAGCGGAGGCACGGACCGTGCTGGAGGGACTGCGCGGGCCGATCATCGCCGTGAATCCGTCCTCGGGCCGTGCCATCAAGAACTGGCCGATCGAGAACTATCTCAGCGTCTGCCGCTGGATCGTCGGGGAGCTTGGCGGTTCCGTGGTGCTGATCGGTGGCCCGAAGGATCGCGCGGACGCGCAGGTGATCGCCCGCCGTATCGGCGGCCGGTATGTACGCAATCTGGCCGGGCAGTTGCCGCTCGACAAATCGCTGGCGTTGCTTGGAGCGGTGGACCTCTACCTTGCCAACGATTCCGGCCTGACCCATGCGGCGGCGACGCTGGGGGTGCCGACGGTGGCGATCTATTCCGGTATCGACCCGATCAGCATGTGGCTGCCGATCGGGCCCCGCGTGGCCGCTCTGAAGGCCGATGTCCCCTGTTCGCCCTGTCACCTGATCCACGTCACCGATTGCTGGCGTGGCCATGCCTGCCTGCGGGCGATCTCGGTCAACACCGTCCGGCTGACGGTGGAGCGCATGCTGGTGGAAGGGCGTGGCACGGTTGCATCGCTCCCGGCCGAACCCGCCGTGCCGCGGCTGACATAGAGGCCAGTCGATGCGGTGCGGCTGGGCGGCGCTGCCGCTCCTGCTCGGGGCGTGCGCAAGCGTTCCGCCGGCGCCGGAACGCCCCGCCAGCGTCGTTCCGCCCGATCCGCAGCCGTACCGGCTGCAGGTTGGCGACGTGCTTGACATCAAGCTGCAGCTCAATCCGGAGCTGAACGACGAGGTCGTCATCCGCCCCGATGGCCGGATCTCGACCGTGCTTGCCGAGGGGGTCCGCGCCGCGGGACGCACGCCGGAGGAACTGGCGGCGGATTTGCGCCAGGTTTACGGGCAGGAATTACGTGACCCGCGCCTTGCTGTTGTGGTCAAGAGCTTCATGCCCACGCGCGTCTATGTGGCGGGTGAGGTGGCCTCTCCCGGGGAATTCCAGACGATGGGCCCGGATCTGACCCTGGCGCAGGCGGTGGCGCGGGCTGGCGGGCTACGGGTGAGCGCGGATGCGGAGGATATCCTGATCCTGCGCCGCGGGGCGGACGACCGGCCGCTTGTCTTCCGGGCGGATTATCGCCGGGCGACCACCGGCACCGATCCGGCGGCGGATATCCGTCTGGCCCCGTACGACGTGGTCTTCGTCCCGCGCTCGCATGTTTCCGAGGCTTATGTCTGGTTCAACCAGCATTTCCAGCAATTCCTGCCGGTGACCTGGGGCTTCTCGTACAATGTTAATCCAGTTGTAAACAACACGACGCACTGAAAAGGCGCGGCGGCGTCCAGGAATGGATCTCGCGATACCATGGTGTGTCGCCTTTATTTCGATTTACAGTTTGCCGGCGTTCCTCTCTCGGGGGGATGTCTGTTGCCGGCCGCTTCTTTCTGCCGGGAAACGAAATTATTTTGCCTGACAAGCATTCCCCAGATCGGCTGCTTCTGGTAACTGGCATCCGCACAGGGCGAGGCGGACGATATGAAACGTCGTTTTCTGGTGACGGGTGGTGCCGGGTATGTCGGCAGCCATCTGGTTCTGGCGCTGGTCGATCGGGGGGACGAGGTTGTCGTGCTGGACAATCTGCGGCTCGGTCACCGCTCCGCGGTCCCGCCGGAGGCGCATCTGGTGGTGGCCGACCTCGCGGATGACGCGGCGGTCGATGCCGTCTTGGCCGACGGCCCTTGGGACGCGGTGTTCCATTTCGCCTCGCTCTCCCTGGTCGGCGAGAGCATGCAGGCACCGTATCGCTATTTGCTCGAGAATGCCGGGAACGGCATTCGGCTGATCGAGGCTTGCGTGCGGCACGGGGTGCGGCGCTTCGTTCTTTCCTCCACCGCCAATCTGTTCGGCGATCCGGAGGTAATCCCCATCCCGGAAACCGCGCGCATCGATCCCTCCTCGCCCTATGGCGAGAGCAAGCTGATGATCGAGCGGGCGCTGCTCTGGGCCGACCGGATTCATGGCCTGCGCAGCGCCCGGCTCCGCTACTTCAATGCCGCCGGCGCCGATCCGCAGGGGCGGGCGGGGGAAGACCACACGCCGGAGACCCATCTGATCCCGCTGATCATCGACGCGGCGCTCGGCCGCCGGCCGGAGATCGTCGTGTTCGGCACCGACTACCCGACGCCGGACGGCACCTGCATCCGTGACTACATCCATGTCACCGACCTCGCCGACGCGCATTTGCGGGCGCTCGACCGACTGGATCAGGGCAGTGTCACCTATAATCTCGGCTATGGTCAGGGCAGCTCGGTGCTGGAGATGATCCGCACGGTCGAGCAGGTCAGCGGCCGCGCGGTGCCGGTGCGTCTCGCCGGGCGGCGGGCAGGTGACCCGGCGATCCTGGTCGCCGCCAGCGACCGCATCCGGCAGGAAACCGGCTGGACGCCGCGCTATTACCGGCTGGAGGATATGGTGCGGACGGCGCTCGCCTGGCGCGAGGCGCATCCGAACGGCTACGGGGATTGATCGCTCACCAACGAACTGCGGGTCCGGGGGCGGAGTGGCCCAAGATTCCAGCGGCCGGAACGGCCGCTGGAATGGCCACGGAGGGAGAGCCCCTGGCCTTGTCGCTCACCGAACCGCATCCCCCGAATCAATGATGACGAGCGCGCGGCCCGCCAGAGGAGTCGGCGCGCGATCAGAGCGCAGCAGGGCCCGAAAGCGGATGTCGTCCGCCGCCGCCCGTTCATAGTCCGCATCCAACACGCCGTGACGATCAAGGAACTGGTCCATGGCGGCCGGGACTCGCACGCAGCCCTTTGATGCGGGGCGGCCGATCCGTGCTTCCAGGATGTTGGGATCGGTCGCATGCAGCAGGAGCCGGATTTCGCCGGTTTCACCGTCCGTGAGCCAGCCCGGGCGCGCTTCGACCCACCCGAAATCCCAGACGCGCATGCCTTTCAGCCCGAGGCCGCGAATGTGGTTTTCGTTGAAGGTGCCTTCCGCCCGCCAGTCCAGAATGGCGTCGGTGTGCAGGAAGATGCCTGTCGGCGTGATGTAGTAGCCACGCCGCCTTGCCTGACCGGTCGAAACCTTGCTGCTGCCGATGACCGCCCAGGGCCCATTCGGCTGTGCCAGCATGATGGCCAATTCCTGAACGGCCGGGTTGCAATCGACGACCACCAAGAGTTGCGGATGATCGATGCTCATGCCGGAGGTCGCCACCGCCGCCTTGGCGCGGCTGATCCAGTTTCGTTGCCGCTCCGGGGACAGAGGGATGGCCCGCGGCACTTCCCGCGCGAAGGTGGCGCGCAGGTGGGCGACTTCGGCTTTGATTTCGGCGGGCGCCATGGCCGGGCCGGGCGGTGCCTGGGGAACGGGCACTCGGGGGACCGGAGCCGTCACGGTAGCGGCTGGTCCGGCGGATGGTCGCGGTACAGTTGCGCAAGCCGCCGCGAACAGGACCAGGCCGAGTGAAAGCACGACATCGAACCGGCGCGCGGGACGCCCTGATGACAACATGGTTCAGTGCTCCGTCACTGCGACCGGCGACGTTTCCTTTCCGCCGTGGATCCACGGTGATGCGCAGCAATGCCTGGCCGAGCTTCGCCAAGTGTCGCTTTTTCTTGGAGTATTCGATCAGATGGACTCATCTGATCGAATAAAATTGCTCACCAAATGAAAGATTTAGAGCATTTTCTGTGAGCCAAGGCGAACGGAAAACGCTCTAAATAGCTTCTTCTTCGTTTCCGGTGAACAGGCGCGTGACGACCCTGCACCGTTCCGCCCGGCGGCGGGGCGGGGGGGCCTGCCGGCGGCTGTCTTTATATCAGCCGGACCGGAACCGGTTCGGCTGATACCGCCCTAACGGCTCCGTCCCTCAGCCCGCCAGCGCGTCCTCACCATCCAGCGCGGCGGCGACGGCGTGCACGGTCGCCGCGATACGCACTGCGGTCTGCACCTGCTCCTGCGACAGCCCGCCGTGGCGCACCGCCTTCTCGTGGCTTTCCACACACATGCCGCAGCCATTGATGGCGGAGACGGCGAGCGACCACAGCTCGAAATCCACCTTCTCGACGCCCGGCCGGCCGATCACGTTCATCCGCAGCTTCGCCGGCATGTTGGCGTAGTCGCCGCCGAGCAGGTGGACGAAGCGGTAATAGACGTTGTTCATCCCCATGATTGCCGCCGCTGCCTTGGCCGCCTGCAACGCCTCCGGGCTCAGCTTCGGGCCGAATTCGGCGACGATCGCCCGCGTCACCGCGGCGTTGCGGGAGGCGAGGGCGGAAACGATGAACGTGCCCGCGAGCTGCTGCGCCGAGAGCGTCGGGTCGGCCGCCAGAGAGCCGAGATTCAGCCGGAGATCCTTGGCGTAATCCGGCAGGCGGTCTTTCAGGGCTTCGATCGACAAGGCAGGTCTCCTCAACGGGAACCGGGAGGGCGGGGAGCGCCGCCCCGGAAGAGGGAAGCCCGGCCGCGCCCCTCGTGGGGAGCGGCGCGGCCGGAACCGTGGATCAGGCGGCGGGGTGCAGGAACTCTTCGCCCCTGTTCCAGTTGCACGGGCAGAGTTCGTCGCTCTGCACCCCATCGAGCACGCGCAGCACTTCCTGCGGGTTGCGGCCGACCGAGAGCGGGTTGACGCTGACCCACTGGATCACGCCATGCGGATCGACGATGAAGGTCGCGCGCAGGGCGACGCCCGCTTCCTTCTCGATGATGCCGAGGCCCTCGGACAGCTCGCGCTTGATGTCGGCCAGCATCGGGATCGACAGATCCCGCAGGTCGTCATGATGCAGGCGCCAGTTCAGGTGCACGAACTCGCTGTCGGTGGAAACGCCGTAGACCACGGCGTCGCGGTCGGCGAACTCCTTCGCCAGCTTGCCGAAGGCGACGATCTCGGTCGGGCAGACGAAGGTGAAGTCCTTCGGCCAGAAGAACACCACCTTCCACTTGCCGGCGTCGCTCTCGCTGGTGATGCGGGTGAAGGCGCTCTTCAGGTTGAGCCCATCGGGGCCACCCTTCACGGCGTCCAGGGAAAAGCTCGGGAACTTGTCGCCAATGGTGAGCATAAGTCTGGTCTCCTCAGGGAATGGCACTGCGCGTCGGCGGTTAGACCATGATCGGATCGGGTTGACTGATCCGGTCATGGTCTAAGTCTTTGTTTTTACGAGCACCTTTATCGGTTCAGATGGTTCCATCCGAGCCGATGGCGCTCTAGGCGCGCCGGGCCCGCGCCCTTGGTATGGCGTCGTGGTATGATATGGTCCAATGAATTTAGTTGTTGGTTTTGATCGAGTGAATCGATGACGCCTCTGCCCTCGCCGCAGCAACTCCGTTATCTCCTGGCACTGGCGGACGAGCATCATTTCGGCCGCGCCGCCGCCGTCTGCGCGGTCACGCAATCCACCCTCTCGGCCGGATTGCTGGCGCTGGAGCGGCAGCTTGATGCGCGCATCCTCGACCGCAGCGCCGGCAAGCGGGTGGTGTTCACCCCGCTCGGGGTGGAGTTGGTCGGGCGGGCGCGGGCGGCGCTCGCGGCGCTGGAGGCGGTGTGCGAAACCGCCTCGGCCGCGCGCACGCCGATGAGCGGGCCGCTGCGCCTCGGGGTGATCCCGACTGTCAGCCCTTTCCTGCTGCCGCGCCTGATGCCGGCGCTGCGCGAGGCCTATCCAAGGCTGCGCCTGTTCCTGCGCGAGGACACGACCGAGCGGCTGGTGGAACGGATCAGCGCCAACCGGCTCGATGTCGCCTTGCTGGCGCTGCCCTGCGATTGCGCCGCTGTCGAGGCCATGCCCGTGACGCGCGACGAGTTCGTGGCCGCGTTGCCGCCGGCGCACCCGCTGGCGGCGCAGGACCGGATCCAGCCGGAGCAGCTCGCGTCCGAGCGGCTGCTGCTGCTGGAGGACGGGCATTGTCTGCGCGACCAGGTGCTCGCCGCCTGCGCCAAGATGCGCGGCGGCGAGGGGCAGGACGGTTTCGCCGCCACCAGCCTGCATACGCTGGTGCAGATGGTGGCGGGCGGGCTGGGCGTGACCTTGTTGCCGCGACTCGCGGTCGCCGGCGGGGTGACGGCGGGGGCGGAGCTGGCCTTGCGGTCGCTGGCGGGCAAGGGAAGCTGGCGGACGCTGAGCCTCGCCTGGCGGCCCGGCGCACCGCGCATCGACGATTATCGCGCGCTGGCGCCGCTGGTCGCCGCCTCGATGCCGTCATCCGGCGGGTGAGGCGGGGCGGTCTGGGCTTGTCGGATGCGGGGGCCGCACGCACATGCCTGGAATGAGGGTGATCGCATGCGAGGGGGGCGGCGCGCCATGAGGGGCAGGCGACACTGGCCGACCTACCTGCTGCTCGGCGCCCTGCTGGCGCTGATGGGCGGGCTCACCGCCTATTCGGTGACGCTGTATCGCCTGTTCTGCCAGGTGACGGGGGCGGGCGGCACCACCCAGCGCGTGGCGGCCGCCAGCACGGTGGAGACCGACCGGCTCGTCACCGTCTTCTTCGACACCAATACGGCGCCGGGGCTGCCCTGGCGCTTCCAGCCGGTGCAGCGCCAGATCCACGTGCATCTCGGCGAGAACGCGCTCGCCTTTTTCACGGCGGAGAATGTCTCCGACACCCCGATCGTCGGGCACGCCACCTTCAACGTGACGCCGGAGAAGGCTGGTCCTTATTTCAGCAAGGTGCAGTGCTTCTGCTTCACCGAGGAGCGGCTCGGCGCGCATCAATCGGTGCAGATGCCGGTGACGTTCTACGTTGATCCGCGGCTGGCCACGGACCCGAACACCGAGGACGTACACGAGATCACGCTCTCCTACACCTTCTTTCGCTCGGCACGGCCGGAGGGCGCTCAGGACCTTGCTCGCTTTGCCGGGGCGCCGGCGGTGCGTCCTTAGTGGGCTGCGGTAAGAGGGAAGGCCAGGGGCGCCGCCCCTGGACCCCGCCAAAGGCTAAGCCTTTGGAATCATTACTTTAAGTTATTGGGGGTCTGGGGCCTCCAGGCCCCA
>DATJWY010000282.1:0-8200 GCA_035500775.1 Acetobacteraceae bacterium | reverse complement strand
TCCTCGTCCTCGCCGCTCATGATGCCGACACGCACCACGGTCCCTTCCGCCAGCGCCGTCGAGCACAACCCGGCTGCGAGCATTCCCGCAAGCAGGAGGGGGCCGATGGCGCGGCGGAGCAGTCCACTATGTGAAAGCATTCTATTTCCTATATATTAGATGGGTTAAATGTATAATGATAGGCGCAGGATTTGTGAAGCCCGGGCCCGGTGCGCTCACTGACTGTAAATCGGCAAGGGGTTTCGGCGCCTATCGGCGCGACAATCATCAGATTTAGCTGGGTTTTATGGGGTCACGGCGTGACGCCAATTCACAATCAATGCCTCACCGCCCTCCTCCGGAGCCCTTGGGAGCACACTCTCGACGTCCGCCTCGTTGTCCGTGCGGTCGATTTCCTCGGCGCGCCGCTCAAGGCCAATGTTGATGCAGCCGATACGCGCCCCTCACATATCCTTGAGCCGGAGGCCGGCATCGTGCAGCATCTCCAGTGCGGAGGTCAGCCGGTCGAGCGCCATCGCCAGCACCTCTCCTTCAGGCGAGTGATCGCCGAGCGGCATATCCGCCTGCAAGACCGTGATCGGCGGCTCCTGCTGCCACGGGTTGGCGAGCGCCGCGACGAAGGCGGCGCGGAAGGCCGTGAGAGCGGGGGTTGAACGGGCAATTTCCGGCGCCGCCTGGAGCAGCATGTTCAACGTATTGCTGAGCCGCTGAAGTGCCACCGAAGCCCGCAGGATCGTCGTCATGGCCTCCATATCGCCGCCGATCTCCGTCAGGGACCGCTGGACCCCCGCCTGGAGATTTGAAAGCGCCAGTCCCGCGCGCCGGCGTTGCGCCTGCGGGTCGCCCGCCGCATCGCCCATCGCGGTGCCGAGGACGTTGTCCGCATAGGCGGCCATGGCCGCGATGCAGTTGTGTAGCGTGTCGGGCAGTTCCCGCCGCTCGAAGGTCGGCCAGAGGACATGGCCGCCAATCAGCGCCAGGGCCGCGCCAATCGCCGTGGCGATCAGCCGGTACGTGCCGATGGCCGCGTGAATGCCCGGCGTCAGAACGTGCTCGAACGGAATGAGCCCGGCCGATAAGAAAAACACCGCAAGGCCGTAATTGAGGGGAAGTACGGCCATCATCCAGAAAAAGAGCACGATGACGGCCGTGAACTTGAGGGCGGCGCCAGGCAGCAAAGGCAGCAACGCGAGCCCCATCACTATGCCGACCGCCGTCCCCGCCGCGCGCTGCACGGCCCGCGCCAGCGTCATGCCCGCGGATGGCTTCAGCACGACGGTCGCGGTGAGTGGCACCCAGTAGCCGAACGGCTTAGGAAAGACCCAGAATACCGCAACGGCGGCGGAGGTGACCAGGGCGAAGCGCAGCGCGTGCCGTGCCGTTATGGACTCGCGGTTGAGATTGGCGGCGAGGGGAGAGAGCAATGCCGCGAGGCGCCGCGCGGGCGGGGCCGGCGCGTTCGGAAATGCGGGGCGTTCATCATCGAGGGCTACGCTGAGCGCCAGGCGAAGCTCCTGGATCATCCGCCGCCCCAGTATGCTGGTCTTGCCCTCTGGGGCGCCTGTCGCAAATTCATCGTCCAGCCCGGCCCGCAGCCGACGGAGGTCTTCCGGCTGCGCCTTGCCCTCGAGGAACCGCGCAATGACAAGCAGCGTGGTCTTGCAGGCCGGAGCTAGGGGTTCGCCTGTCTCGCGCAGGGCGCCGGTGAGGGAATACAGGCGGTCGGCGACTTCGATCAGCACCAGCGCCCGCTGATTCGCGCGGCTGGGGCCGGTCATGCTCTGCCGGGCCTGCGCGGCCAGGCGTCTGGCTTCGGCGATGGCGCCGCGCACATGCTGTTCGGGAGGGGCTAGGCGCTTTGTCCGGTCCGCCTCCGGATAACCGGCGATCGCCCGGAAACATGCCGCCGTCTGCGCCCTGACCGGAGCCAGCGGACCGGCCAGGCGCAGCGCTAATGTCAGCGTCAGCGTCAATACCCCGCCCAGCATGAAGGCCCCGCCCATAGCTAACGCGTAGGGCAGCATGTGCGTCGAGGCTGGCAGTCCCAGCTCCACATAGGCCCACGCGATGGGCAGGGACATGGAAGCGAAGGCGTTGCCATAGACGCCCATCATTCCGGTCACGAGCCCCCAGCCCAGCATCCCCGCCAGAGCCGCCGCGAGGTTGGCGCCCGCCAGCACGCCGGTCGTAAGCGCCAGCCCGCCAAGGGCCGCGCCCACGATAATCCGCAGGAATTGGGGGCGGTCGCCGTCGTCGACACAGTCCCCGATCGCGAGCAGGTAGGCGCCAAGCCCGGCCCACACGAGAAGCGGCAGTTTGAGCGCGTGGGCGGCCAGGAGCGGCAAGGCCAGGGCCATGACGGTCCGCAGCGCCAGCGCCCAGCGAAGGCGGCGCGGGTCGAAGGCGAACAGGCCGGTGGCCAGCCGCCAAGCACGGGCGGCCCAGTCCGGTGCGGGCAAGGCGTTAAGGGTCATGGCCGGGCGGTCTCCCAAAACGATGCCATGATAGGCGGGTTTTTCTCAACTCCTCCAGCTTCGTTCCGCTAGCGCAGATGAAATTTCATTGCATTTTTGTTTTGTTTGATTTTGGTATTAAAAAAGGTGGCGTTTTGCGCCAAATTAAGTGCGAAAGTCGTGGATGAGGCATGATAGAAATGTCGGGCGATGACGACTGAGCTAGGCCGTCGGCAGCTGATCGCGATGACAGGCGCTGGCCTCCTCACGTCCGCCGCCGGCGGGCTTGCAAACGCGGCCGAGGCAGGAACGGCTCCGGGCAACCCGGCCAAGATGCCTGTGGCGATGCCGCCGGGAGACGCCTTCGCACGGAATCTCGGGCCCCTGCCTAGGGATGTCGGGAAGATGATCACGGGCAGCGCGATCTATGTGGATGATGTCCGGTTCGATGGCGAGGCCGTCGGCGTCGTTGTGCGTTCGCCGCATCCACATGCACGCATCCGGGCCATCGACGCGTCGGCGGCCCGGGGGGCGCCGGGCGTGCTCGCCGTGCTGTCGGGAGAGGACGTCGCCCGCATGGCCAAGCCGATCGCTTGTGTTATACCGCCCGCGGCTTATGGGCGCGCCGAGGCACTGCCTGTCGACCGTCCGGTCCTTGCTGCCGGACGTGTGCGCCATGTCGGTGACGGCGTGGCCTTCGTCGTCGCCGAAACGGCGGAGCAAGCGCGTGAGGCGGCGGAACTAGTAAAGGTCGATTACGAACTACTGCCCGAATACGTGGAGCCGCGCGCCGGGGCCTTGGGCATGCCGATCTGGGATGCCGCCCCCGATAACGTCGCCTTCGACTGGCAATTCGGGAATCCCGCCTTGTGCCGGGACTTGTTCAACCGGGCAGCGCATACCGTACGGATCCATCTCTCGATTCCCCGCCTTATCCCGAACCCGATCGAGCCGCGCGCCGCGGTCGGGTTGCACGATCCGCAATCCGGCAAGCTGACCCTGGTGTCGAATCCCCAAGGGGTTCATTTTGTCCGGGGTGGCCTCACGCGTGCCCTGGGACTGCCGGACGGCGAGTTGCGGGTCGTTTCGCCCTATCTCGGCGGCGCGTTCGGATCGAAGATCTACGCCTATCCCGAACATGCGCTGGTGTTGCTCGCGGCGCGCATGGTCGGCCGCCCCGTCCGCTGGACCGCGACCCGCCGCGAGGCCTTTCTTTCGGACACGCAGGGCAGGGGGCACACAACCGAAGCGGCCATGGCCCTTGATGAAGACGGCCGTTTCCTCGCGCTTTCCGTGCATCCGACGGTTGATATCGGCGCATATTTCTCGCAGCTGACGCCGATCACCGCGACAGGCGTGGGCGCGCCGATTCAGGGAGGCGCCTACCGTTTCCAGGCGATCGAAATCCACGTCCGCGGCATTTTCACTAACAAGGTGCCGGTGGATGCCTATCGCGGCGCGGGGCGGCCAGAGGCGAATTATGTGCTCGAGCGCCTTGTCGACCGCGCCGCCGCCGAACTCAGGATCGACCCCGCCGAGCTGCGCGCGCGCAACCTGCCGGATTCGCAAACTGCGCCGTTTACGGCCGTGACTGGCCTGCCCATCGGCGGCGGACGGTTTCTCGACAACCAGCGGCTCTGCCTGGAGCGCGCCGACCGTGCCGGTTTCGCACAGCGCCGCGCGGAAGCCGCGTCGCGCGGTCGCCTGCGTGGTTTTGGATTCGCCCACTACCTGGAGGCTAATGGCGGGTTGCAGGTGGCCGCCGCCATCGCCCCGGGCGGCCTGCCGCACGAATGCGCCGCCCTGAAGTTCGGCGCGGACGGAACGGTGGCCGTCACGATCGGCACGCAGTCCTCCGGCCAAGACCATGCCCGCCCAATCACGCTTTATGTGGCCGAAACGCTGGGCCTTGCGGCGGATGCAATTACTGTCCGGGAAGGAGACAGCGACGCTCTGCCGATCGGCGGCGGCACTGGCGGTTCGAAATCGACGCTGACGAGCTCGGTCGCGATCAAGCAGGCGGTCGACATCGTGATCGTGAAGGCGCGCGCCCTCATGGCGCAGACATGGAACGTCCAGCCCGAGACCGTTCAGTTCGATCGAGGCGTTTTTTCTGCGGCCGGATCGCTACGCACGGTCCGCTTTGCGGACCTCGTTTCGCGTTATCCTGGTCAGCTGGACAACGAAGGAGAGGCGGCGTTGCATTACGGGAGCAGCGCGAACGGGTGCCATGCCTGCGAGGTCGAGATCGATCCAGAGACGGGCGCCGTCGAAATCGTCCGCTACACAGGGGTGGATGATTTCGGGCATGTCATTGATGCGGCCAATGTCCAGGGGCAGGTGCAGGGCGGTGTCGCGATGGGCATCGGTCAGGCCCTCGCGGAACTCGCACCCACGCCGGAGGCGTTGCAGCACCCGCTCGCGACATCCAATTTCAATCATGCGCTGCTTCGCGCGCCGGAGATCCCGGCCGTGGACTGGGTCGACAACGGCCTACCGTCGGCGACGAACATCTTCGGCGCCAAGGCTTGCGGGGAATCCGGGGCGAGCGCTGCGCCGCCGACCGTCATGAACGCCATCGCCGACGCCCTCTCCGCCTTTCCCGGCGCCAGGGAGCTGCAGATGCCGGCGCGGCCGGAGGATATTTGGAAAGTCATATCCTCGGGCGGCGCCGCGTCATCAGCGAGGACCACCAGCGCATGAAGATCAGCGTCACTTTGAATGGCGTCGCCGTGCAAGAGGATGTCGAGCCTCATCTCCTTGCGGCGGCATGGATCCGTGAAAGGCGACGCCTTACCGGCACGCATATCGGCTGCGACACGACCCAGTGTGGTGCCTGCACGATCCTGCTCGACGGCGTCTCGGTAAAAAGCTGCACGCTGCTGGCCGTGTCGCTCGACGGGCACACGGTCACGACGATCGAAGGCCTGGCCGCAAACGGCCAAGACCTCCACCCGATGCAGGCCGCCTTTAAAGAGAACCACGGGTTGCAGTGCGGTTTTTGCACGCCCGGGATGATCATGCGCGCCGTGGACATCGCCAGCCACAGGCCGGAGGTCGATGAAGCGGAGATACGCCGCGAACTCGAAGGCAACATCTGCCGCTGCACCGGCTACCGGAACATTGTCGCTGCGGTGCTCGCCGGCGCCCAGGCCATGCGGGCCGCCCGAGACAAATGACGATGGCGATGAGGCGAGGCCGATGAAGCCGTTCGATTATTTCCGCCCCGGGTCGGTATCCGGGGCCGTCGCTCTGGCCCGGGAGCAGACGTGCTTCCTCGCGGGCGGCATGAGCCTGCTGCCGATGATGAAGCACAACTTGGCTGCGCCCGTGGCGCTTATCGACCTTTCCGCCGTGCCGGATCTCGACGGAATCCACAAAACCGGCGAGGCGATAGAGATCGGCGCCATGACCACGCATGCGGCGGTCGCGGCCTCAGTCCTTGTCCGCGAAACATTGCCCGCCCTTGTCGCTCTCGCCGTCGGGATCGGCGATCCGGCCGTTCGCAATCGCGGCACGATCGGCGGGTCACTCGCCAACAACGACCCCGCCGCCGATTACCCGGCTGGCGTGCTCGGACTCGGCGCGACGATCGTCACGGACCGCCGGGAGATTGCTGCCGACGATTTCTTTGTCGCCAGTTTCACAACCGCCCTGGAACCGGGCGAGTTGATTACCGCCGTGCGCTTTCCCGTTCCCCTTGCGGCGGGGTACGTCCGGTTTCGCTCTGCGGCGTCGCGCTTTCCGCTGGCGGGCGTGTTTGTGGCCCGGTTCACTGGCGGCGTCCGTGTCGCGGTGACCGGGGCCGCTCCATCGGTCTTTCGCGTTCCCGGTTTCGAAGCGCCGCTGGCCAAGGATTTCTCGCCGGGCGCGATTGAGGCCGTATCCGTCGATCCAGCCCGGATGCTGTCTGACATTAACGGGGGCGCCGCTTACCGGGCTCATCTGGTCGGCGTCATGGCCCGGCGGGCGGTTGCAGAGGCCATGGGCTAGCTAGAAGGCGACGAGATCGGCCTTGGTGTCGATGTCGAGAAGCCAGCGTGTCTCGCAGGCAACGGTCTGCGCGCCGGCGAGCCAGGCGCCAGCCCCTTTGTCTCCTTCCAGAGCGGCCAGGCGGCTGAACCAGCTTCGTCCGAACAACACCGGAGGCCCCGGATGACTTGCTTTCGAGGCGATGATCGACGCTCCGTCCCGATACCGGGCCAGAAGAGCGGCAAAATGCGCGGACGGCACGAAGGGCATATCGGCCAGCACGATAAGAACGGCATCGGCTCCGCGCCTCTGGGCCTCGCCGACCCCGAGCCGGATCGAATGGGCCATGCCGAGTTCGGGATGATCGTTTTCCACCCTGATGAAACCGGGATCATCATACCGGATGCCGCGCGGCGGCGTGACGGCGATGCGCATGCTGAAGGGCAGTGCCAAAAGAGCCCTTGCGGCGTACACCCCAAGCGGGCGCCCGCCCACCGGCCATGAAAGCTTGTCCGCCCCAAAGCGCGTGCCGCGGCCCGCCGCGAGCAGAATGGCGGCTACGCGTCCGGCGTCGATCATGCCCATCTCCTGGAATTTCCGCATGCGCGGCAATTTTCGGAATATTGCCGAAATGCGGTGTTATCCTCAATTCATTTGAGGATATGCTGCCTTCGACAAGCAAAAAGGAGCTAGTGTTGAAAAATGCAAAGCTCGTTTTCCGGTATTTGCTGGATGCCGCGTCGCGCGGGGAGAAGGCGGCGCTGCTGACAGTCACCGGCATCATCGGCCATTCCGCCCGGGAAGCCGGGACCCAGATGGCGGTGAGCGAAACGGGGGGCGCCGCCGGCTCGTTTTCCGGCGGTTGTGTGGAGGCAGCAATCATCGGCGAGGCGCGGCGGGTCATCGCTGCCGGGCAGGCCGAGCTGTTGCGGTATGGTCAGGGCTCGCCTTTCATCGATATGAGACTGCCCTGCGGCGGCGGCATGGATGTGCTGGTCTCCCCCGTCGCGTCTGCGGCGCCGATCCTACAGGCGTACGAGCTGCTCGAAGCGCGCCAGCCGGTGGCGCTTCTGCTGGGGCGGGATGGCTCCCTCTTGGTGCAGCCGGGAGGCAAGGGCACAGCTTCGGGCTGGCGCAACGACCTATTCCTCGTGCAGCACATGCCAGACCTGCGGCTCATCATTGCAGGCCAGGGGGCGGAGACCAGCGCCTTGGCGCGGCTGGCTGTCTGCTTCGGTGCGGACGTGACGGTACTGAGCCCTGAGAAGATGACCGCCATGGCTGCGGCGCAGGCCGGTGCCGAGGCATGGGAGCTGGCAGGGCGGCAACGCTCCGCGCATTTGCACGCGGACCCGTACACGGCTGTGGTAATGCTGCTCCACGACCACGACAGGGAAACCGAGCTGCTGTTGCAGGCGCTGGAACAGGCGCCGTTCTTCATCGGCGCGATGGGCAGCCGCGCCACGCATGCACGGCGCCTGGACGCGCTGGCCGCGCGCGGCGTGCCGTCCGCGGCGCTCAAGCGCATCGTGGGGCCAATCGGGACGATCCACGCTGCGCGTGATCCGGAAACACTGGCGCTTTCAGCGCTTACGCAAATTGTGACCCGCTATCGTGAAAGCCTTACGGTGTTGATTTCCGTGGAGATGTGACCCGGGATTTTTATCAAGAAGTCACTCCGGTTTTGGCGTTGACGCCTTGCTTCACTGGACGGGGGAGGGGCAGAACATGGGGCAGCCGCCAGCGAAAATTTATGCCCTTTCCGGGGCAGATCT
>DATJWY010000281.1:0-6114 GCA_035500775.1 Acetobacteraceae bacterium | reverse complement strand
ACGTTGCGCACCACGAACAACCCGCCGGGCGGGGAACTGAAGATCAGCGAGGGATCGACCCGGCTGTCGCAGCAGGCGATCACCATGGCGCAAGGGGCCTGCCCCTCGGCGGCCAGCGCCTCGAGGGCCTCACGCCGCTCCGGCCAGGTTCCCGCGCGGAAGCGGCGATAGCCCGCAATCAGCTCATCCATCCGGGTCTCTCCACTGGGTGCCGCCCCGCCATGTCGTGCCGGGGGGCTGGATAAATCATCCAAAGGCAAGGCGAGGGGCTCTGCCCCTCGACCCCGCCAAAGGCCGGAGGCCTTTGGAAACCAATGATTTTCCTGGCGGCGTCAACCGCCCGGTGCCAACCAAAAGCCGCGGATATATTCAATAAAATAAATGGATTCCAAAGGCTTGGCCTTTGGCGGGGTCGAGGGGCGGAGCCCCTCGCCTTGCTTATCTTCGCGCATATGGCGCCGCGCCTTACCGCCCAGCGGCGAAGTCCGCGAGCGGCCGTCGCGGCCGCCCATCCGCCCAGTTATCCGGTGCCAGCCAAGCCTGCGCCGCGTCCCGCCGGGCCGGCCATTCCGCGCCGACGATGCTGTACATCGCCGTATCCCGCAACCGCCCCTTCACCACCATGTGCGCCCGCAGCGTCCCCTCATAGGTGAAGCCCAGCCGCTCCGCCGCGCGGCGTGAGGCGGCGTTGAGCGCGTCACATTTCCACACCAGGCGGCGATAGCCGAGCGCGTCGGCGGCAAGGCGCAGCGGCAGCAGCATCGCCTCCGTCGCCGCCCGCGTGCGCCGCAGCCGAGGCGCGAACCAGATATGCCCAAGCTCGATCGCGGCATTGGCCGGCTGGATGTCCATCAGCGCCAGCCAGCCCGCGGCCTCGCCTCCCCGCGGCACCACCGCCCAGACGCGCAGCCCCGGCCGGGCGCGGAACAAGGCGACATGCGCGGCCAGCGTCTCGGCCGAGGGAAACGGGCCATAGACCATATAGGTCCAGCTCGCCTCCGCCCCGGCGGCGGCCTCCCAGAGCGGCGCGACATGCTCCGGGCCGAGCGGCTCCAGCGTCACATGCGCCCCGACGAGGGGGATCAGCGGCGGTTCGGGACGGGGCGCCGGGTCCACGACGGGACCGAGAGGAAGAGGCACGGGCCTGACCTTTGCCAGAGGTGACAGAGCGGCCGGCGCGGACCGTCGCAACAGCGCATGAGAACCGCATCGCGCATCGAACCGCTCCCGGCCCTCCGGGTTACCATCTCCGCCATCGCCCTGAATACCCACCGGAGGACGGACATGCCCCGCGCCAGACCCAGTCTCGCCATCGCCGCCTGCCTGCTCCTGCTCCCCGCGCTCGCCGCGGCCGAGACCGTGCGCTTCCACTGCGGTATGAACGGCGCGAACGAGGTCCCGCCGCACCAGACGGCCGGCACGGGAACCGTGGACGCGACGCTGGATACGACAACGCGGATGCTGCACTACACCGTCGCCTGGCAGAACCTCAGCGGTCCCGCCACCATGGCGCATTTCCACGGCCCGGCCGCGCCCGGCGCCAATGCCGCTATCGTGGTGAATCTCGGCAAGGACCCGACGAGCCCGGTGATCGGTGACACGACCCTGACGGAGGAGCAGGCCACGCAATTGCTGGCCGGGCAGTGGTATGTGAACGTGCATACGGCAGCCAATCCGCCCGGGGAGATTCGGTGCCAGGTGACTCGGACGCCGTAGCCACGCCCCCGGCGCGCGCTGAACCGGCCGGCCCTGCATCGAGGCCCGCGGCCTTGCCGCCGTAACGCTCGATCCACGGATGAAGCTCGACGGTATGAACGCGTTCCACGCCGCGGCGAAACAGCCCGACGCGCGAGTGGTCTGCTTTTAGGCGGGTGGGGAACAGGGGAAGGCCAGGGGCTCCGCCCCTGGACCCCGCCAAAGGCGCAGCCTTTGGAATCCATTACTTGTGCGGGTCTGGAGGGCGGAGTGGCCCACGGTTCCATCGGCCGGAACGGCCGATGGAATGGCCACGGAGGGGCTCGCCCCCAGTGGGGTCCAGGGGCAAAGCCCCTGGCCTTGTCTAATGCTGGTGGCGCAACTGCGCCGCGTTCAGCCGGTCGGCCTCGCTCACGCCATTGCCGGCGGCCGGCTGGGACGGGCGGGCGCTGCCGATGTGCCCGGCCTTGATCGCGTCCGGGTCAAGAACGAGGTCGCGCCGCACCGAGCCGCCCGGACCGAGCGGGAGAGGCTCGCCGCCATCCACCACGAGGCGCGTGCCGGCGGCGTTGCCGGTGGTCAGCAACAGGTCGCCTGCGTCGGGCGGCACCGGCCAGGACTCGCCGGCATGCAGAACCCGGTTCAGCAGGATGCGGCCATGCTTCTGCCGCACCTGCATCCAGGCATCCGCCGTCGCCTGCAGCACGATGCGGCCGGCCGGGGCGGCCGGTGACGCGGCGGGCTGGGCCGTCGGCGTGCCGGGGGCGGCAGATTGCGCGGTAGGCTGCGCGCCCTGGGGACCGGCCGGGGCGGCCGGAGCAGCGGGCGCTCCGGCCGCGCCCGCCTGGGCGGCGGTGCCGGGGGGCGGCGCGGCGGGTGTCGGCCCGGCCGGCATGGGGGCCGGCACAGGAGCCGCCGTGGGAACCGGCGCGGCCGGCGGCGTCGCCGATCCGGCCGGCGCGGCGGCGGACGGCGCGGCGACGGACGGCGCGGCGACGGGCGGCGTGGCCGGCGCGGTCGCGGCCGGCGCGGTCGCGGCCGGGGGGGCCGCGGCCGGCGGCGGCGGGGGCGAGCCGGCACCGGCCGGAGCCGGCGGCAGCATGGAGGCGACCTGCGGCGAGGAAGACACCGCCGGCGCTCCCGGCTTGGCGGCCGGAGCAAGCTCCGGCGGCACCGGCGGGATGGTCTGCACCGGCGTGTGCTCATTCCCGGAGAGGCGGTACCAGCCGATATAGGCCACGGCGGCGAGCACCACGCCGAGCAGCACCAGCGCCCCGGCCGGCACCCCGCGCTGCGGCACCGGCGCCGGGAAGCTCAGCTCCGTCTTGCGGTTGACTTCCTGCGCCGCGGCCCGGAACCGCCGCGCCACCTCCTCCGGCTGCAGGCCGAGCGCCGAGGCATAGGAGCGCAGGAAGCCGAGCGCATAGGTCGTGCCCGGCAGATCGGCGATCCGCCCGTCCTCGATCGCTTCCAGGTAGGATTGGCGGATGCGCAGGCTGGCCGCGAGATGCGGCAGATCCCAGCCCAGCCGCTCCCGTGCCGCGCGCAACTCGGCGCCGACGCGTGCCGCCCCGGTCATTTGGTCCACGGTGTCGTCTCGCGAGGATCCCATGCTTCGCATTTCAGCCAGAATCGACTGGCGGTCCCGTAGCCCGACATCCGCCCGCACGCCCGGAAAAAACCAGATCCCAAGCATGCCCCGGCGCAACCGAAAACGTATTCACGCAGGCGAGGCCCCGGCAAGGGCGCCTGCAAGCGCGGCAGCATGTAATCCCAGACGTGCCTTCCTGCCAATCGCCCCAGGGGGGTCATGCCAGGCCGGTCACGCCGGCAGGCCGTGCTCGCGCGCCCAGGCGAGGATCGGCTCCCGCAGCGAGCCGCAGCCGCCGGCCTTGCGCCGCAGCGTCTGCAACACCGGACGGAACACGTTGAGATCGACCGCGGCCAGGAACGCCTTCACCGGCAGGATGCTGGTCGCCGACATCGACAGGGTGGTAAGGCCGAGCGCCGCGAGCACCAGCGCCTCGATCGGCCGCGACGCCGCCTCGCCACAGACGGAGAGCGGCACCCCTGCCTCGGCCGCGCGGTCACGCACTTGCTCCAGCAGGTCGAGCACCGGGGGCGACAGCATGTCGTAGCGCCCGGCGAGCGCCGGCGTGCCGCGATCGGCGGCGAACAGGAATTGCAGCAGGTCGTTCGAGCCGATGGAGACGAACTGCGCCTCCTGGAACAGGTCGCGCATCTGCCAGAGCAGCGCCGGCACCTCCAGCATGGTCCCGACGGAAAGCCGCTCGGGCGCCGGGCTGATGCGCGCCACCTCGGCCCGGAGCAACTCGCGCGCGGCACGGAATTCATCGACCGTCGCGACCATCGGGAACATGATGGAGAGCGGCCGGCCGTTCGCCGCGAGCAGCATGGCGCGCAACTGGCGGCGCATCAGCACCGGCCGGTCCAGCGCCACGCGCAGGCTGCGCCAGCCCATCGCCGGGTTCTCCTCCTCCACCGCCGGCGCGTCCGGCAGCAGCTTGTCGCTGCCGAGATCAAGGGTGCGGAATACCACCGGCCGGTCGCCGGCGACATCCAGCACACGGCTGTAGAGCGCCACCTGATCCGGCACGTCGGCGATGCCGCCCCGCGCCATCATCGCGATCTCGGTGCGGAACAGGCCAATGCCGGCGGCGCCGGTTTCCTCCAGCTGGCAAAGCTCCATCGGCAGGCCGGCATTCATCATCAGGGTGATCGCGGTGCCGTCCAGGGTGACGGACGGGGCATGCCGCAGGGCGCGCCAGCCGGCGACACGCTGCTCCCGCGCCTCGACCGCCCTTGCATAGGCCCGCTCCACCTCCAGATCGGGGCGCAGGATGAGCACGGCCTCGTCCGCGTCCAGCACGGCCTGGTCGCCGCTCTCCGCCGCGTCCAGCATGCCGCGCGCGCCGCCGAGCGCGGGCAGGCCCAGGGCACGGGCGACGATCGCCGCGTGGCCGCCGGCGCTCCCCTCCTCGATCACCACCCCGGCGATGCCGCGGGCATGCCAGTCGAGGAGTTGCGCCGGGCCAAGCCGGCGGGCGAGCAGGATCGCGCCCGGCGGCACCGGCTCGCCCACGCCGCCATCGAGGGCGGCCAGCAGGCGGTTGGCCACGTCCTCGATATCGGCCAGACGCTCGCGCAAATAGGGATCGACGATGCGCCGCATGCGGTCGCGCAACTCACCGGCGACGCGGTGCACCGCCGCCTCGGCGGTCAGGCCACCGCGCACCGCCTCCATGACCCGCCGCATCCAGCCGCCGCTCTCGGCGAAGAGGCGCGCCGCCTCCAGCACCTCGCGCGGCTCCTCGCCTTCCGGCAGGCTCGCCTGGATCAGTTCATCGAGTTCGCGCCGCATCGTCTCGGCGGCGGCCTCAAGGCGTTTCAGCTCCTCCTCCGGCTTCTCCGCCAGCAACCGGCGCGGTGCCGGCCCGGGTCCGTTCACCACCACCGGACCGATGGCGAGGCCCGGCGCCAGGGAGGTGCCGCCGAACTGGCGCGGCAGGGTGGAGGCGAGTCCCTCCTCCGCCCCGTCCGAGGTGCCGGACGCCGCCAGCACCTCGGCCAGCAGCATCGCCACCGTCTCCAGCACCTCGACCTCGTCATCGGAGTAGCGGCGGGGAGCGCGGTTCTGCACGGTGAGCACGCCGAGGGTGCGGCCGGCACGGCGGATGGGCACGGCGAGCAGCGAGGCGAACGATTCCTCGCCGGTTTCCGGCCGGTAGGCGAAGGCTGGATGGTTCTGCGCGTCCGGCAGGTTCAGCACCCGCCCCGTGGCGGCGACGATGCCGACAATGCCCTCGCCCACGCGCAGCCGGGTGCGCCCCACCGCCTCGGGGTTGAGGCCATAGGTGGCGCGCAGCTCCAGCAGGTCGCCGGGCTTCATGGCATAGACCGAGCAGACCTCGGCCACCATTTCCGCCGCCACCAGCGCCAGCACGTCGGGCAGATTGGCGCTGCCGCTCGCCATCGCCTCGCGCAGACTGGACAGCAGGCGTCGGGTCGAGGGCTGCAGCATCAGCGCCATCCTCGGAAATGCCCCGTCGCCACCGATCTTCCCCATCGCAGGCCTGAATGGGCCTTCACACGCCATGCTCCATGAGCGTTCTCATCGTGACCATACGGTGAAAACGCTCGGGTGCTTTGTCCTTGTGAGTATCCTCCCCCGGTTCGGGTGTCGCTACCCAAACGGGATCGGCCCTGGGTTATTTAGTGTAACATTGGCCGTGCAGTCCACGGTCCGGCCAATCGGATTGCCCGCCCGATCAAGGACACAAGGCGGGGGCTCCGCCCCCCGCTGGCCTCACACCAGCGGCCTTATGTCTTGACCGGTCAAGAAAGGCCAGGGCTCTGCCCTGGGGCCGTACGGCCCCAGACCCCATTAACTTAGGGGAA
>DATJWY010000280.1:0-2215 GCA_035500775.1 Acetobacteraceae bacterium | reverse complement strand
CAAAAAACCGAGGCAAAACTCGGTTGCAACGTCCTCAATCGAATGACCAACCTCGGCATGCCGGTCTCTGTTCGTATCAAGTAGCATACGGATCAAGCGGATCAATGCGAGCCGCAGGCGATCCATGCACCAACGCCGATCAGCGGCACCTTGAAGCGCCGCGTATAGGCGATGATGTCGGACAACTCCGGCGCCTCGCCCGACCAGGACAGCGCCAGCACCACATCCTGTTCCTGGATCATCCCGAGGTCGCCATGGCTGGCCTCGGCCGGATGTACAAAATAGGTCGGGGTGCCGGTGGAGGCCAGGGTGGCGGCGATCTTGCGCCCGACATGGCCGGACTTGCCCATGCCGGTGACGATCACCCGGCCTGTCGCGGCCCGCATGGCCTCGACGGCCCGCTGCAGCACCGCTCCCAGCTCGCCATCCAGCGCGGTGCGCAGCGCGGCCAGCCCCTGCGCCTCCAGCTCCAGGGTATGCTGGGCCGCAGCCAGCGTGGGGCACTCGGCGTGCACAGGGAGATCCATCGTTAGCCAGTCCTCAAATAATGTGGGCGCCCGTCAGAGAGCAGGGTGTCCGTCCTGGCGGCGCAGCAGGCTGCGGGCGCGGTCCAGATCGGGGCGATGTCGGCTTCCATGGCACGGCGTCAGACGGCGACGATCATCGGCTCCCCAAGGATGTCGGCCAGCGGCTTGTGAAGCCGCCAGCCGGGACGGGATCAGGATAACCGGGTTCTCATGCGGAGGCCGCCGCCTGCTGGGCCTTGCTCAGCTTGTCGAGAGCCACGAGGTCACGTAGCAGAGCCTCGAACTGCGACAGCGGCACCATGTTTGGTCCGTCCGACGGCGCCTTGTCCGGATCCTGATGCGTCTCGATGAACAGCCCGGCCACGCCCACCGCAACCGCGGCGCGCGCCAGCACCGGGACGAATTCGCGCTGCCCGCCGGAGGAAGCGCCCTGCCCGCCCGGCTGCTGCACCGAATGGGTGGCATCGAACACCACCGGCGAGCCGGTGCGCGCCATGATCGGCAGGCCACGGAAATCGGAGATCAGGGTGTTGTAGCCGAAGCTGGTGCCGCGATCGGTCAGCAGGACCTTGGGATTGCCGGCGCCGGTGAGCTTGTCCACCACATTGGCCATGTCCCAGGGCGCCAGGAACTGCCCCTTCTTGACGTTGACCACGCGGCCCGTCGTCGCGGCGGCCAGCAGCAGGTCGGTCTGGCGGCAGAGGAAGGCCGGGATCTGCAGGATGTCCACCGCCTCGGCCACGGGGGCGCACTGGCCGGCATCATGCACATCGGTCAGCACCGGCAGGCCGAGGCTTTCCCGGATCTCGGCGAAGACCGGCAGCGCGGTCTGCAGCCCGACGCCGCGCGCCGCCTTGGCGCTGGTGCGGTTCGCCTTGTCGAAGGAGGTCTTGTAGACCAGCCCGAAGCCGACCCGCGCCGCGATTTCCTTCAGCGCGGCAGCAGTTTCCAGCGCATGCTGGCGGCTCTCCATCTGGCAGGGGCCGGCAATCACCGCGAACGGCAGGGCATTGCCGAAGCGGACGGGGCCAGCTTCGACGATCGGGGCGGGATGCGTCATGAAATCTCATCTTCTCAATGCAGCGGTAATTAAGCCGCACATCTTTGTGATTAATTCAAGGGAATTATGTTCCATGAATATAAATTATTGGGCGTGGATAAAGCTGATCCATGGGCGGAGGACGGCGAGTTGGACGAAGCCGAGGAAGAGAGGCGGTCCCCGGAATTTGGACAGTTTGGCGGCTCCGATAAGCTCGGTTCTGTGGGCCGGTAGGCCGCCATCCTCTCCATCGCGCTTGGCCAATACACCTCGTCGTCTGTCCCCGCGTGAGCGGGGGGAACCAAGCCACGCGATAAGCCGGAGTTATCACGGGTGACGGCTGGTGCCACAGGCTGGCATGCGGCGCGGTTGTACGTTACATGTAGCGCTATGGCTTCTTCCCCTTCCCGTTCTTCCGCGTCCCGGGTGCAGCGGCGCCGCGACAAGCTGCGCGCCGCCGGACTTCGCCCGGTGCAGATCTGGGTGCCGGACGTGCGTCGCCCCGGCTTCGCCGAGGAATGCCGCCGGCAGTCGCTCCGCCTGCGTGGCGACCCTCAGGAGGCAGAAATCCTGGCATGGCTTGAGGCGGCCGCGGATACCGATGGCTGGACAGCGTGAGGCGCGGCGACCTGGTGACGGTCGCCCTCCC
>DATJWY010000279.1:0-6844 GCA_035500775.1 Acetobacteraceae bacterium | reverse complement strand
TCAGCCTACCGTACGCGTCCTTGACGACGGCACTGACCATCTCTTTTCCAGCAGTCGCTCCGGCCCCAAGAGCGAGACTGATCGCGATGGCGCTGATCGGCTCCATGCCCGCTTCCCCCTTGCCGGGCGGCAATCTGGCCACCCCTGGGACGATCCCGCACGCTTGAACGCATCTCGGCCACCATGGCGGAGCGAGCTTCGGTCAATTATGATCGACCGCGCGCGCCGACACGGCCATCTTCAGTAACGCCATCCTGAGGCTCCCGGCCTTTGGCGGGGTCCAGCTTCGTGGCCCAAGATTCCATTGGCCGGAACGACCCATGGACTGGTCCCTGAAGGAACGCCCCTGGCCCTTGCTTCGTTCCGCTCGCCCCCGCCAAAGGCTAACTCTTTGGAATCCGATACTTAAACATCGGGGGTCTGGGGCCTCAAGGCCCCAGCGGGTCCAGGGCGGAGCCCTGGCCTTGCCTTACCGATCGCCCCCGGTTTCCGTACCGCCCGGTTCCGCTCTACCTTGCCGCCATCACGGGACCAGGTGGAAGGGCCGCCGCATGCTTTTCGTCATCCTCTGCACCGACAAACCGGCCAGCCTGGATCTCCGGCTGGCCACCCGGCCGCAGCACCTCGCCTATCTGGAGACCTACGCCTCCAAGCTGGTGCAAGCCGGGCCGCTGCTCGATCCGGACGGGCGGCCCTGCGGCTCGCTGCTGATCATCGACGTCGCCGACCGCGCGGAGGCGGAAGGCTTCGCCGAGAGCGACCCCTATGCCCGCGCCGGCCTGTTCGAGAGCACGGTCATCCGGCCGTATCGCTGCGTGTACCGGGACGGCGCGCTGGCTGAGTGACGATGGCTTACTGGCTGGTCAAATCCGAACCCGACGCCTTCTCCTGGGCGGAGCAGGTGACGAACGGCGTCGAGCCCTGGACCGGGGTGCGCAACCACCAGGCGCGGCGCAACCTCGCCGCCATGCGCCTCGGCGACCACGCGTTCTTCTACCATTCGAACGTAGGGCGCGAGGTGGTGGGCATCGTCACGGTGGCGCGCGAGGCCTATCCCGATCCGACGGCGGAAAGCGGGGACTGGGTCTGTGTCGATATGCGCGCGGTGGCGCCGATGCCGCGCCCGGTGACGCTCGCGGAGATGAAGGCGGACCCGGCGCTCGCCGATCTCGCGCTCATCCGGCAATCCCGCCTTTCGGTCGTGCCAATCACGGACCCGCAATGGCGGCATATCTGCGCCCTCGGAGGCTATGCCGGATGAAACGCGCCTTGTGCCGCGTGGATGAGATCCCGGATGGCGGCAGCCGCGGCTTTCCGCCGCCGCCCGGCGGCTTCACCGGCCTGTTCGCGGTGCGTCAGGGCGACCGCGTACACGTTTATGTCAACGCCTGCCCGCATCTCGGCCTGCCGCTCGACTGGGCGCCGGACCGCTTCCTCTCGCAGGATGGCCGCCACATCGTCTGCTCGGTGCATGGCGCGCTATTTCATATCGATGACGGATCGTGTATTTTCGGCCCCTGTCGGGGCAACCACCTTGAAGTCGTATTGATTGAAATCGTGGACGGGGTGATCCTGGCGCCAGAAAGCGCCGGGCTTTGAATGCGGGTCAACGCACGGGCTAACCGGCGCTCGACAACTCTCTGCTGCGCGCAGCGGGAGAGAGCCTGGGAGGATGCCGAATGTCCGAAGAAACGCTCTATCACGTGAAGCCCGAGATCGCGGCGACCACGAAGGTGAACGCGGAGCGCTACCGCGCCATGGTCGCGCGCGCCGCCACCGAGCCGGATGCCTTCTGGGCGGAAGAGGCGAAACGCCTGGACTGGATGCGCGCCCCGACCATCATCAAGAACACAAGCTTCGTCGGCGACGTTCTGATCAAATGGTTCGAGGACGGCATACTCAACGTCTCCGTCAATTGTCTCGACCGGCACCTCGCGACGCGCGGCGACCAGGTCGCGATAATCTGGGAAGGCGACGATCCGTCCCAAAGCCGCAAGATCACCTATCGCGAACTGCATGAGGATGTCTGCCGGCTGGGGAACGCGCTTCGCGCGCTCGGAATCGGCAAGGGCGACCGCGTCACCATCTATTTGCCGATGGTGCCGGAAGCGGCGGTGGCGATGCTCGCCTGCGCCCGTATCGGCGCCATCCATTCCATCGTGTTCGGCGGCTTCTCGCCGGACAGCCTGGCCAGCCGCATCCAGGATTGCGATTCCAAACTGCTGATCACCGCAGACGAAGGCCGGCGCGGCGGCCGCAAGGTGGAGCTGAAGACCCAGGCGGACGAGGCGCTGAAACAGTGCCCGACGATCGAATCCGTCATCGTCGTCCGCATCACCGGCTCCGACGTGCCGATGCAGGATGGCCGCGATCACGATTACGGCGCGCTGACCCAGGCCGCCTCACCGACTTGCCAGCCGGAGCCGATGAACGCGGAGGACCCGCTGTTCATCCTCTATACCTCGGGCAGCACCGGCAAGCCGAAGGGCGTGCTGCATACCACCGCCGGCTACCTGCTCTGGGCCGCCTTCACGCATGAGCTGGTGTTCGACTACCGCGACGGCGAGGTGTTCTGGTGCACCGCCGATGTCGGCTGGGTCACCGGCCACACTTACATCGTCTATGGCCCGCTCGCGAACGGCGCGATCACGCTGATGTTCGAGGGCGTGCCCACCCATCCGGATAGCGGCCGCTTCTGGCAGGTGATCGACAAGCACCAGGTCAACGTCTTCTACACCGCGCCGACCGCCCTCCGCTCGCTGATGCGCGAGGGCGACGCGCCGGTGAAAAAGAGTTCCCGCAAATCGCTGCGCGTCCTGGGCAGCGTCGGCGAGCCCATCAACCCGGAAGCCTGGCGCTGGTACTACACCGTGGTCGGCGAGGAGCGCTGCCCGATCGTCGATACCTGGTGGCAGACCGAGACGGGCGGCGCGCTGATCAGCGCCGTTCCGGGCGCGGTGGCGCAGAAGCCGGGATCGGCGACGCTGCCGCTGCCGGGCGTCCTGCCCGTGCTGGTGGACAATGAGGGCAAGGTCCTGGACGGCGCGACCGAGGGCAATCTCTGCATCGCGGATAGTTGGCCGGGGCAGATGCGCACCGTCTACAAGGACCATGTACGCTTCATCCAGACCTATTTCACCACCTTCAAGGGCTATTACACCACGGGTGACGGCGCCCGCCGCGACGCGGATGGGTATTACTGGATCACCGGCCGGGTGGATGACGTGATCAACGTCTCTGGCCACCGCATGGGCACCGCCGAAGTCGAGAGCGCGCTGGTGGCGCATCCCAAGGTGGCGGAGGCCGCGGTGGTGGGATTCCCGCACGACATCAAGGGCCAGGGCATCTACGCCTATGTCACGCTGAAGGACGGGGTGGAGCCGAGCGAGGCGCTGCGCAAGGAGCTGGTGGCCTGGGTGCGGCACGAGATCGGGCCGATCGCCTCGCCGGACGCGATCCAGTGGGCGCCCGGCCTGCCGAAGACCCGCAGCGGTAAGATCATGCGCCGCATCCTGCGCAAGATCGCCGCCGACGAAACCGAGGGACTCGGCGACACCTCCACCCTCGCCGATCCCGGCGTGGTGCAGGAGTTGGTCGAGAACCGACTGACTCGCGCATGAAATCTCCCGCCCGGGCGGGGGAACCCGCCCGGGCGGGAGGCCGGACGAGATCCCCCACACGCCGCATCAGCATCGCCTGTCTCGCCGCCACGCTGGCGGCGGTGAGCCCGGTGACGACGTTCGCCTTGCCGGCCCTCGCGGTGGTGACGACGGTGATCCTGCTGCTGGTGACGCATGCGAGCACGCCGCCGGCGCCGGCCACCCCGGCACGGCGCGGCCGCACGAGCACCGTCGCGCCGCGCCCGCGCCCGGCGACGGCACGGACGCGGACGAATGCCGACGGGGCCGCGAAGCCGCGCGCCCCGCGCCGCCCCCGCGGCCCGCCCCGCCCGCGGACGTGAACGGGCGCCCCGGCCCCTCCCCCTGCCGTCGCGGATGGCGCACCGGCTGACGCCCCCGGCCGCAAGGCACGCCGCGCCTTGCGGGAACCGCGCGAACCGGCAACCTGTTCCTATCCCGGAAACGCGACCGCGCGGCGGCAGGCGCATCCGGGAACGGCGCGGCCTGGAGGGACTGGAATGAACACTATCGCGGGAAAACAACGTCTGGCGGGCACCGTCGCCCTGGTTTCCGGCGGCGCCACCGGCTGCGGCGCGGCGGCGGCCAGGCTGTTCGCGGCGGAGGGCGCGAAAATCGGCATCGTCGATCGCAACGCGGAAGCGGGCGAGGCGCTCGCCGCCGAACTGCGCGCCGCCGGCTGCGAGGCGGCGTTCGCGGCGGCGGATGTGTCCCAGGCCGATCAGGTGACGGCGGCGGTGGCGACGGTCACGGCGGCGCTCGGCCCGGTGACGCGGCTGTTCAACCATGCCGGCACGCTGATCGTGAAACGCTTCCTGGAGGTCACCGAGGCCGAGTGGGACTGGCTGATGGCGGTCAACGTCAAGAGCATGTTCCTGATGACCCGGGCGGTGCTGCCGGGCATGCTCGCGGCCGGCGGCGGGGCGATCGTCTGCACCTCCTCGATCTCGGCGACGCTCGCGACCCCGGGCGAGGTGCTCTACGACACCACCAAGGGCGCCTGCCACATGTTCGCCCGCGCCATCGCGGTCGAGTACCGCGACCAGAACATACGCTGCAACGCGGTCTGCCCTGGCTTCATCCGCACCCCGCACGGGATGCGCGAGGTGCGGGATCTCGCGGCGCTCGGCGTCGATGTGTCCGAGGCGGCGCTGGCGGCGCAGCAGGGGCGCATGTGCGAGCCGGAGGAAGTGGCGCGGGCGGCGTTGTTCCTGCTGTCGGACGAGGCATCGTTCATCAACGGGACGCATCTGTTCGTGGATAATTGCTTCAGCGCCGTTTAGAGCGTGATTGCCTGAGATTGAAGCGCAGGGACTTGGGGCTTTGCCCCAAACCCCACTGGGGCCTTGAGGCCTCAGACCCCCGATCACTTGATTTAATTAAGTAATGGATTCCAAAGGCCTCGGCCTTTGGCGGGTCGAGGGCAGAGAGCTTGAGAACGAATCTGGCCCTGGCGTTTGTTTGCAGGCCCCGGGTGTCCCGGGTCGTGCTGGCGCCTCCGAGCGGATGCTCCGGCGGGACTTTGAAGCGTCTGCGACGGGGCGGTATCGGCGCCAGGGATGGTCTCTGGCGTGGAATGCCGATGCGATAAGAGGAAGCGGGCGCTCAGGCGGCTTGGGCGGCGGCGCACTGGGCGACGCGCAGGCCGCACATCAGGTTATGCGCCAGCGCGTGCCACAGCGCGATGATCCGCGCCTTGCAGCGGCCACGCACGGGGATGCTGTAAAGCCCACGCCGACGCGCATGGGCGTTGGCGCACTCGATGGTGGCGGCTCGCTTGCGATAGATCCCCTTGGCCGCGTCGGTGGCCATCCGGGCGCGCCACTCCGCCAGTTCCGGAGTGTCGTGCCTGGCTGGATCGGCCGCGTCGCGGGGGCCCTTGCCTGCCATCGGCGGTGCATACACGTCGATGCCGTGGTCGCGCCGCAGCGTCGTGATCGACTGGCCTTTGACAAAGCCGCCATCCATCAGCCACTGCCGCGGCGTCCGCCCGGTGCGGGTGATGACCTGCTCGACCATGGGCTCCAGGCTGGGCTGGTCGGCGCCACTGTCGCTGGCGGCCACACCAACGATGAAGCCGTGCTCGGTCTCCGCGGCGAACTGGATATTGTAGGCGGGGCGGAAGCCGCCGTCGGGCATCTTCATGACGTGCGCCTCGGCATCGGTGGTGGAAACCCGCGCCGGCTGCGGCTTGCCGGTCTTCTTGTCCGGCTTCTTGGCTCCGCCGTTGCGACGCAGCCGCTCTTCTGCCTCCGGGAGCGCCGCCAACGCCGCCTCCACGCGCTGCTGACGCTCGCGCGCCGCCCGCTGCTGCGCCGCCCGGGACCGGCTATTGCCGGCCGCCGGCGCCGCCCGCAACTCGGCCTTCAGCGTCTCGACCTGCTGGCGGGCCGCCTCCAGGTTCTCTTGCAGGCTCTCGCCCCGGCGGAACGAGCCAGCCCCGGCCGCCGCCCGCACACGCAGCCCGTCCTGCGCGACCTGCGCCAGCGAGATCACCTCCCCCTCCAGCAACGCCGCGATGCTCGTGGTGAACACGCCGTCCAGCCAGGCCTCGTGGTCAACCCGGAAATCCGACAGCGTGTGCGCGTTCATGCCAACCCCGCCGCACAGCCAGCGATAGGCAACGTGCTCCTCGCACAGCCGCGCCAACGCCCGCGCCGAGCCGACCCCGCTGATGATCGCAAACAGCCACAGCGCCACCAGGATCTCGGGATCGGTCGCCGGAGCGCCGGCCCGTGCGCCGCACGAGCGGATCGCCGCCCGCAGCGGAGCAAGGTCCAGCCCACAAACAAACACAAGCACCGCACGCGCCAGATGATCCGGCGCCAGCAGATCATCCAACGCCAGCGGCTGCCACGTCACCTGCTGACGATCCGCAACACGCAGTCGCGGCATACCACCCGGCTCGCGCCGCTGAACGATCGTCGCAGGCAGATCCCCAAACAGCGCAGACATCCTTACCTTCCCTCACGCCCGCCAATCACCGCGTTAGTGAATCGGATCCGCAAGCCGGTGGGAATCGGGAATCTTTCTCAGGCTCAGAGCCCTGGCCGGCCGGTCAAGACTTACGGTGGTTGGTATCATTCGTGCCGGAACGTCACCACCAGCACGTCGCGGAAGGCTGGGCGGGCCGGGTCGAGCGGCAGCACCGGCGTTACGCCGTGATAGACGCGGCTGTCATCCACCAGCGCCGCCTCCAGGGGCTC
>DATJWY010000278.1:0-13012 GCA_035500775.1 Acetobacteraceae bacterium | reverse complement strand
TGGACCCCGCCAAAGGCCAAGCCTTTGGAATCCATTACTTTTTAAGTGATCGGGGGTCTGGGGCCTCAAGGCCCCAGCGGGGTCCAGGGGCAGCGCCCCTGGCCTTCTCAACTACCCTTGCCGGTAAACCGCGCGATCAGGTCGGCGAGATGGCCGACCTCCTCCAGCGCCAGCCCTTCCGGCGCGGCGAGCGGCCGGCCGCCGCGCGCCACCCGCCGGGGCAGCACCGCCCGCTCGAAGCCGAGCTTCTGCGCTTCCTTGAGCCGCGCCTCGGCCTGCGCCACCTGCCGCACCTCGCCGGAGAGCCCGACCTCGCCGAAATACACAGTGCCGGCGCTGGTTGGCTGATCCGTCGCCGCCGAGGCGAGCGCCGCCGCCACCGCCAGATCCGCCGCCGGTTCCCCGACGCGCAGGCCGCCGGCGACGTTGAGATAGACGTCGAAACCGGCGAGCCGGAGTCCGCAGCGCGTCTCCAGCACCGCGAGCAGCATCGCCAGCCGGCCGCTGTCCCACCCCACCACGGAGCGGCGCGGCGAGCCGCCGGGATTCGGCGCGAGCAGCGCCTGCACCTCGACCAGCACCGGCCGCGTGCCCTCCAGCCCCGCGAACACCGCGCTGCCGGAGATGTTGCCGCGCCGCTCGGCGAGGAACAGGGCGGACGGATTCGGCACCTCGGCGAGGCCGCGATCGGTCATCTCGAACACGCCGATCTCGTCGGTGGCGCCGAAGCGGTTCTTGGCGCCGCGCAGGATGCGGAACTGATGGCCGCGCTCGCCTTCGAAATAGAGCACCGCATCGACCATGTGCTCCAGCACGCGCGGGCCGGCGAGCGCGCCCTCCTTCGTGACGTGCCCGACCAGGATCAGGGCGAAGCCGCGCGACTTGGCAAGGCGGATCAGCTCGAACCCCGCCGCGCGCACCTGCGACACGGTGCCGGGGGCGCTGTCCACCGTGTCCAGCCACATGGTCTGGATACTGTCGATCACCACCAGCGCGGCGTCGCTCTCCTGCTCCAGCGTCTGGACGATGTCGCGGACATTGATCGCGGCGGCGAGGGCGAGCCCGGCGTCGTCGAGGCCGAGGCGGCGGGCGCGCATGCGGATCTGGTCCACCGCCTCCTCGCCCGAGACATAGACGACCCGCCGCCCGGCGCGGGCGAGCAGTGCCGCCGCCTGCAACAGCAGCGTCGATTTGCCGATGCCGGGATCGCCGCCGACCAGCACCACAGAGGCGGGAACCAGGCCGCCACCGAGCACACGGTCCAGCTCGGCGATGCCGGTCGGGACGCGCGGCGGCGGAGCGGCCTCGCCGGTGAGGCCCACCAGGGAAACGCGCCGGCCGGGCGTGGTGGCGCGGGCGGCCGGTCCGGGCTTCGCCTCGATCGCCTCCTCGGTCAGGGTGTTCCATTCGCCGCAGGCCTCGCACCGCCCCACCCAACGCGGGAAGACGGCGCCGCAGGCCGAGCAGACGAAACGTGTGGTTGCCTTGGCCATCAGGAGCGGCCGAGATCCTGGACGAAACGGAGCACGTAGCCGTCCGGGTCCATCAGCTCGAAGGCGAGGCTGCGCGCGGGCGCGCCGGCGGCGAGCGGCGTCCGCGTTTCCAGCGGCCGGTGCAGCCGCGCACCATAGGCAGCGGCACCGGCGCACAGCGCCTCCGCGTCGTCGGTGGGAAAGATCAGCGTGACGCCCCGGCCGAACGGATATTCCAGCCCCGCCTCGCCCGCCGCCCCGCCCGCCGCCTCGGTCGTCAGGCGCAGGATCGCGCCGGCCCAGCCGAGTTCGGCGAACCCATGCTCCGGCGCCGCGACGCGTCGGTCGAAGCCGAGCACGTCGGTATAGAAGCGGAGGCTGCGGCCGAGATCGGCGCAGCGCAGCTCGGCGACGAGTCCGCTCATCCCGGCAACAGGGTGATGATAGCCTGCGGCGCGCCTTGGGTCGCGGTGGTCAGCACCACCGTCGCCCGGTCGGTGCCGGTGGTGATGGCGTAGATGCGGTGACGCAGCGTCGGGTGCTTCGGGTCCGGCTTCTCGCTCGGCGCGGCGACGGTGATCGACTGGCCCTTGAGCGCCGAGACCAAGGCGTCGGCGGTGCGATCCGGGTCGGCGAACTCGGCCACAGCCTCGCAGGAGCCGTCATCCAGCGAGAGCAGCGCGAGGCGGGTGGTCTGGTAGGAGACGTCATAGACCCGGCCGGAGCGACCGGCGAGGAACAATGTGCGCGGCTTGTCCGGCATGTCCGGCGCGTGCTCGCCGGCGAGCCAGCCGCGCAACCCGTCGCGGTCCGGGCCGAAGCGCATGCAGGTGGCCATGAACAGCCCCGCGACCTGGGTCGCGCCCTCCTGCGCCGGCGTGGCTGCCGGGGCGGATGCCTGGCCGGACGCCTGAGCAGGGGCCTGAGTTGGGGTCTGAGTTGGGGGCTGAGTTGGGGGCTGATCGGTGGGCGCCGGCGTGGCGACGTCATCCGCCGCGCGCGCCACCGGGGCGAGCAGCAGCCCCGCCGCCAGCGCCAAGGCCCCGCATCGGCGCGGAATTCCGCCGCGAACCCGCCTTGCGCCAGTGTTTAGGGGCGCCGCCCCCGATGTCGCTGTTACCGCCACGGTCATTCCGTCCTCGCCCTGCCCCGGTTCCGCGCCGCGCCGCCCCGCGATCGGTTCAGCGGCTTCCATCCGACCCGATGGCGCTCCAAGGCGGCCTCATCGAGGCTGCGCCCGATGAAACCGCTCCGGTGATACGATTTTATAAGCCATTTTATCAGCCGACCGATCCCGGTCTGGCCGATCATGGTCTAGTGGGTTGTGTCATCTAAATTGAATAGGCCACTCGGCTGGAATACCAGTGTTTCTAAGGCTCGTTTCAAACCGCTCTCATTCAAATAATCTGACATGGCCCACTAGCTCCGCAGCTCCATCTGGATCGGCCCTTCCCGGCGGCCATGGGTAAACTGGTCCACCACCGGGTTGCCGCTCTCCATCAGCGTATCGGCCGGCCCCTGCCAGATGATGCGCCCCTTGTGCAACATGGCGGCGCGGTCGCCGATCCGGATGGCGCTCGCCATGTCATGCGTGATGGCGACGGCGGTGCTGCCCAGCCGCTTGACGCAATCGACGATCAGCCCGTCGATCACCGCGCCCATGATCGGGTCGAGGCCCGTGGTCGGCTCGTCGAAGAACAGAATGTCGGGCTGCGCCGCGATGGCGCGGGCGAGACCCACGCGTTTCTGCATGCCGCCGGACAGCTCCGAGGGCGACAACTCGCCGACGCTCGCCGCCAGCCCCACCTGCGCCAGGATCTCGGCGGCCTTGGCGCGCGCCTCGGCGCGGCTCGTCTTGCGTTGCGCGAGCAGGCCGAAGGCGACGTTCTCCCAGACCGGCAGGCTGTCGAACAGCGCGGCGTTCTGGAACAGCATGCCGATCTGCGCCCGCATGGCCTCGCGCTCCCGGCGGTCGAGCGCGAGCAGGTCGCGGCCGTCGATCTCGATCGTGCCCTCGTCCGGCTCGATCAGGCCGAGCACGCATTTCAGCAGCACCGACTTGCCCGAGCCCGAGCCGCCGATCACCACCATGGAGGTGCCGTGCATGACGTCGAGATCCACCCCGTCGAGCACTTGCTTCTCACCGAACGCCTTGCGCAGGCCCCGGATGCGGATTTTCGGGGTCGTGTCCGTCATCACCACCGCCTCACCGCGAGAAGAACAATTCGCTCAGCACGTAGTCGAACGCCAGGATCAGCACCGAGGCGGCGACCACGGACGCGGTGGTGGCGGCGCCTACGCCCTGCGCGCCGCCACGGCTGCGATAGCCGGTGTAGCAGCCCATCAGGGCGATCAGGAACCCGAACACCGCCGCCTTCACCAGCCCGACCTCGACGTCGATGCGCTGCATCGAGTCCAGGGTGGAGGTGAGATAGGTCTGCGGGTTGAAACCGAGTTTCACCGTCGCGACGATGAAGCCGCCCATGATGCCGAGCGTGTTGGCGACGGTGACGAGCAGCGGCAGGGCGATGATCCCGGCCAGCAGGCGCGGCGCCACCAGATACTTCACCGGATTGGTGGAGAGGGTGGAGAGGGCGTCGACCTGATCGGTGACGCGCATGGTGCCAAGCTCGGCGGCCATGGCGGCGCCGACGCGCCCCGCCACCATCAGCCCCGCCATCACCGGCCCAAGCTCGCGCACCACGGAGAGCACGACGATGGTGGCGATGCTGCTCTCGGCATTGGCATTGAAGCGGGCGAAGCCGGTGTAGGATTGCAGCGCGATCACCATGCCGGAGAACACCGCCGTCATCGCCACCACGGGCAGGCTGAAATAGGCGAACTCGGCGAAGGCGCGCAGGAACATGCGGCCGTAGAACGGCGGGCGGAACAGATGCGACAGGCCGTTCAGGGCGAACAGCCCGACCGAGCCCCAGAGCCTGCACACGGCGATGGCGCCACGGCCGACCGTGGCGATGACGTCGAGCAGCATGCTCAGGCGCCGCCATAGGCGCGCGGATAGCGTGCCCCCAGCGATGTCAGGATCTCATACCCGTTGGTGCCGGCCCAGGCGGCGAGCTGGTCCGGGGTCACCGCCGGGCCGATCAGTTCGAGCCAGGAATCCGGGCCGATACCGGGGTGGTCGGTGACATCAAAAGTCGTCAGGTCCATGGACACACGGCCTACCAGCGGAACACGCCGCCCGTCAAAGCAGGCCTCGGCCGCGTTGGAGAGGGAGCGGAGGTAGCCGTCCGCGTAGCCGACCGCAATCGTGGCGATCCGGCTCGGCCGTTGCGCGGTCCAGATGCCGTTGTAGCCGACCGGCTCGCCCGCCGGCACATCCCGCAATTGCAGCACTTTGGCGCGCAGGCGGAGCGGCACCGTGACCGGACTCGGCCGGCCCGGGGTCGGATTGACCCCGTAAAGGGCGGCGCCCGGGCGGGCGAGGTCGGACGCGAAATCCGGGCCGAGGAACATGCCTGAGGAATTGGCGATGCTGCGCGGCGCCGCCGGCAGGCGGGCACAGGCGGCGCGGAAACGCTGGAGCTGGCGCTGGTTGAACGGGTTTTCCGGCTGCTCGGCGCTGACCAGATGCGTCATGATGGCAAGCAGTTCGATGCTGGCCAGGCGCTCCGGCTCGTTGGCGATCAGGTCGAGATCGCGCGCGTCGAGACCGAGCCGGTTCATGCCGGTATCGACATGCAGCAAGGCCGGCAGGCGGCGGCCAAGGCGCCGCGCCTCGGCGCCCCAGGCCTCGACCTCGCGCGCCGAGCCGAGCACCGGCACCAGGTCCCGCGCCGCGTACTCCCCCGCCTCGCCCGGCCAGAGCCCGTTCAGCACGCCGATCATCACCCCCGGCAGGAGCGGGCGCAGCGCCGCCGCCTCCGCCGGATGAGCAGTGAAAAAATGCCGGCAGCCCTCCCGGAGCAGCCGGGGCGCGACCTGGGCGGCGCCGAGGCCATACGCATCCGCCTTCACCACCGCGGCAACGGCGCCGCCCGGATGCCGGTTACAAAGCAGGCGCCAGTTGGCAGCGATGATGTCGAGGTCGATCCGGAGTTCGGCGATCATTCGGGGAGGCGGTCCTGCCGGTCTGTCGGGGCCAGTCTGTCGGAGAAATGTGCGTGGTGGTTAGCTTGGTGCGCCGCGGCACTATCCGCCCACGCGCGGCGCGCCGGAAGGGGGAAGATGCGCCGGCGGGGGGATCGTTTGCAGGAACCAGTCTCCGGTCGGGGGCGGAACGCGGGACGCGTCATCGCGCCGTCCCTCTTCGAGCTTGGCCGCTGCGAGGCGGACGCGTTCCCCGCCGCGCACCACGACGATCTCGGCGCGCGGAGCCCTCAGCCCGCCGCGCGCGTTCCCGGCGCCGGCCCTTGCGCCCCGCCCGGGCGCAGACAGGCCTGGATCAGCGGCAACACCGCCTCCACCACCGGAACGGCGCCGAGCGGATCATACGCATCCCAGCGCGAGACGGCGACGCGGAACGCCCCCGCCTGCCGGTACACGACAAAGCTCGGCCCCGCCTCGTCCCCGCCGGCCGGCACCAGCAGCACGGTCAGATCGCCCTCGTAATCCTGATGCGTCTCGACCGACCAAACGCCGGGCAGCCCGCCCAGACCGGTGGAGAGCGCCGCGATATCCGCGCGGCGCAGCCCGTGCAGGGTCCGGATCGGGCCCGCCACGTCGCTATCCGGGCGCTCGTTGCGCATATTCGCCTCCAGCCAGGGCCACCAGAGCGGGGCCGATTGGTTAACAACTTACTCCGGAAATGGTTAACAAGCGGTGAATAGGGCGCCGGGAACGCCGGATTTCATTAACGTCTTCCTGGCCATTCGCTCCGCTCCGCTCCGGCAAGGCATACCCAGAAGGAAGACATTAAGAAGTGGACGGCCGCCACCGGGGATGCGAAGCCAATACAGCGCCGCCGCCCGCCTCCTGTTGCCTGGGAGGGGCAGCGCGCACCGCTCCCAGCCCTTAACCGGGCGCGCGACCTGATCGCGCCGGACCCGTCTGCCGGTCTGGCGGCGCTCGCTCTCGGCAACCGTCCCATTTTGCACGGATAGACTTGATGCTGCTTGCCTGTTCCGGCACCGCCCCACCCTGCCCCGTCGCCGAGCCGCGTGCCGCCGAAGCCCTCGCCGGAACAGTCTGGCTGGATCTGCTCGACCCGACCGAGGAGGAACGCGCCCTGGTCGAGCGCGCCACCGGGCTCCGGGTGCCCTCGACCGCGGAGATCCACGAGATCGAGACCTCAAGCCGGCTGCGCGTGGAAGGTGAGGCGCTCTATCTCAGCACACCGCTCTCCTTGCGGCTCGACGGCGATTCGAGGGTGTCCTCGGTCGGCTTCGTGCTGTCCTCCACCCACCTGATCACCCTCCGCTTCGCCAAATTCCCGGCTTTCGAGACGTACGAGGCGCATCCCTGGGGCAAGACGCCGCCCTCCAGCATGGCGGTCTTCATCGGCCTGCTGGAAGCGATCGTGGACCGGCTGGCAGACGTGCTGGAAAGCGTCGGGCACGAACTCGACGACCTCTCCCGCCGCATTTTTCATGCCGACAAGGAGACCGGGCCCGGGCCCCGGAAGATCAGCAATGATGCACGGCTGCGGGCGACGCTGCGCGGGATCGGGCGGACGGGGGACCTGATCTCCAACGTGCGCGACTCCCTGCTCGGGATCATGCGCATCGCGACCTATGTTTCGGACATGGCCGCGAGCTGGATGCCGCCTGGCCTGCCCGCCCGCTTCAAGACCCTGCGGCAGGATCTCACCTCGCTCAGCGATTACGACGTGCAGCTCACCAACAAGGTGCAGTTCCTGCTCGACGCGACGCTCGGCTTCATCAACATCGAACAGAATAACGGCATCAAGGTGCTGACCGTGGTCAGCCTGATCGGCATTCCGCCGACGCTGATCGCCAGCATCTACGGCATGAATTTCAAGATCATGCCGGAGCTGAACTGGGACTGGGGCTATCCCTACGCGCTGACGCTGATCGCGATCAGCATCCTGGTACCGCTGCTCTGGGCCAGGCGGCGCGGCTGGTTGTAATACCAACCAGCCAATTGATTGACCCATGCAGGGAAGCAGCGGGGCGCTGCCCCGCACCCCGCTGGGGGCAGCCCCTCCGTGGCCATTCCATCGGCCGTTCCGGCCGATGGAACCTTGGGCCACTCCGCCCTCCAGACCCGCATAAGTTTGGAATCATTCATGAAAAGGGGTCTGGGGCCGACGGCCCCAGTGGGGTCCAGGGGCAAAGCCCCTGGCCTTTCAGGTGGGTCAATCAATAAGGCGGTTGGCATTAATCGTCCCCGCCATGCACCAGGTCGAGATCGGCGAAGCGGGTGAACTCGCCCTCGAAGAACAGGTCGATCTTGCCGGTCGGCCCATGGCGTTGCTTTTCCAGCAGCAACTCGGCTTTGTTGTGCACCTGCTCCATGTCGCGCTGCCACTTCTCCAGCGCCGCCTGGAACTTGTCCTCGGAGTCGAACGCCATCTGCTTGGGCGCGCGCTGCTGGAGGTAATACTCGTCGCGATAGACGAACATCACCGCGTCCGCGTCCTGCTCGATCGAGCCGGATTCACGCAGGTCGGAGAGCTGCGGCCGCTTGTCCTCGCGGCTCTCCACCGAGCGCGAGAGCTGCGACAGCGCCATGACCGGCACCGCCAGTTCCTTGGCCAGCGCCTTCAGCCCCTGGGTGATCTGGCTGATCTCCAGCACCCGGCTTTCCGGCCGCGTGCCGGCGGCGGGGCGCATGAGCTGGAGGTAGTCCACCACGATCATGCTGAGGCCGCGCGTGCGCTTGAGGCGCCGGCAGCGCGTGCGCATGGCGGAGAGGGTGATCGCCGGGGTGTCGTCGATGAAGAGCGGCAGGCTGGCCAGCTCGCGGCTGACCTGCACGAAGCGGTCGAACTCGCGCTGCCCGATCTCGCCGCGGCGGATGCGGTCGCCGGAAACCCGCGATTCCTCGGCGAGCAGACGGTTGGCGAGCTGCTCGGCGCTCATTTCCAGGGAGAAGATGGCGACCGAGCCCTTCGGCTGGGCATTCGGGTCAACGGCGCGGCCCTCGGCGAGGATGGCGCGGGCGGCGCCGAAGGCGATCTTGGTCGCGAGCGCCGTCTTGCCCATGCCGGGGCGGCCGGCGAGGATCAGCAGGTCCGAGGGATGCAGGCCGCCGGTCTTCTTGTCGAGGTCGCGCAGGCCGGTGGACAGCCCGCTGACGCTGCCGGAACGGTGGAAGGCGCGCTGGGCGTTGTCGATCGCCTCGGCCAGCGCTTTCTCGAAGGTGATGAGCCCGCCCTCGCTCGATCCCTCGGTCGCAAGCTCGAACAGCTGCTGCTCGGCGAACTCGATCTGCTTCCGCCCGTCCAGCTCCGGGTCGGCGCCGAAGGCGTTGTTCACCACCGTCTCGCCGAGATCGATCAGCTGCCGGCGCAGCCAGGCGTCATAGATCGCGCGGCCATATTCGCCGGCATTGATGATGCCGACCATGGCGGTGAGCAGCTGCGCCAGGTAGGCGATGCCGCCCACCTCGTCCAGCACGCCGGAATGCTCGAACTCGGCCTTGAGCGTGACCGCGTCGGCGAGCTGCCCGGCCTCGATCCGGCGGGCGATCGCCGTGTAGATGCGGCCATGCCGGGGGTCGGCGAAGTGTTCGGCGGCCAGGAACTCGGCGACGCGCTCATAGGCCTTATTGTTGGCGAGCAGCGCCCCGAGCAGGGCCTGCTCGGCGCGTTCATTGCTGGGCGGCAGGCGCTGGGACAGACCCAGCAGCGGAGGGACATCGGTATTCACAGGTCAGGATATAGCGCGGACCGGGGACGCCGTCATATCCACAGCCTGTGGACAAATGTGGATAACGGGGATGGATTGCCCCGTGATGCCCCAGCCGCATAGCGGCAATGCCGGGGCGGGGTCGCGCCGCGGGATGCGCAACCCCAGGACGCATCAGGCGGGGACGCCCCCTCCCCGCCCAGCGCCACGCCCGCGCCACGCCCGGGGGCAGCCAACGCCTTGTTTTCGCGATGACCTTTGCCGGTTCGGAGGGTTCCGTCCGGACCGGAGGCGCTCTACCAGGGCAGTTCCTGGCCCTGGTAATCAAGATAGCGATGCCGGGCCTTGCCGCGTTCCGCCTCCAGCACATCGACGAGGCCGCGCACGCTGGCCGGCACGTCGAGCGGCGCCGCCGACCCGCCCATGTCGGTGCGCACCCAGCCCGGATGCAGCGAGACCAGGGTCAGGCCCGTATCCTTGTGCCGGGCGTAGAAGCCGCGGCTCAGCGTGTTCAGCGCCGCCTTGCTGGCGCGGTAGGCATCGAAGCCGCCCGCCTCGTTCAGGGCGACGCTGCCGAGCACCGAGGTCATGAAGGCGAGCGTGCCGCCCGGAAGCAGGCGGTCGAGGAAAGTCTCGGCGAAGCGGATCGGGCTCACCGCGTTGGTGACGAAGATGCGCGTCACCTCCGCCACCGGCATGGTGTGGATCGCCGCCGCCGGGTCGCCGGAAACGCCCGCGACCACGAAGATCAGGTCGAAGCTCTCGCCGGTCAGGCGGCCATGCAGGGCCTCGATCTGCGCCGGGGCGTCGATATCGACGCGCTCGGTCCGCAGCTTCGGGCCTGCCTCGCTGGCGAGGCGGCGCAGGCCGTCGCTCTCGTCCCGGGAGGTGGCGACGACGTGCCAGCCGCGCGCGAGCAATTCCCCCGCGAGGCCAAGGCCGAGGCCGCGCGAGGCGCCGACGATGAGGGCGTTTCCGGGGGTGGTCATGAGGGGACTCCGGGATGTGTGAGAGGGGGCGGCCAGGCAGACCGGCCCCGCCCTACCGGCACATCAGCACCGGCAGCGCGGCGTGTTCGAGAACATGGCGGGTAACGCCGCCCAGGATGAATTGCCGCAGGCGGGAATGCGAGTAGGCGCCCATGCCGAGCAGATCGGCGCCGAATTCCCGCGCCGCCGCGAGCAGCCCGGCGCCGACGCTGCGCTCGACCGGCCGGAACCGGGCCACCCGTGCCGTGACGCCGTGCAGGGCGAGATAGGGCAGCAGCGACTCGGCCGAGGGGCCGCGCCGCTGGTAGCCCTCCGCGGCCAGCACCTGCACCGCCTCCGCCCGCTGGAGCCAGGGCAGGATCGCCTGCACCGCCGCCGCCGATTCCGCCGTGCCGTTCCAGGCGACGCAGCAGCGCCGGCCGATCGTCTCCGGCACCACGGGCGGCGCGATCAGCACCGGGCGGCCACTGTCGAACAGCACCGCATGCAGGGAATCCGAGGCGGAGGCGCCGTCCTCCGATCCCGGATGCGGCACCACGGTGAGGTCGGCGAGGCGCGCGAACTGCACCACCAGATCCTCCTCCCGCCCGGTCACGGTTTCCAGGCTGGCGGTGGGGCCGTCCGCGCCCGGACGGGGCGCGCGCACCGGCACGCCCTGTTCTGCGGTCACGCGGTGGAACAATGCCTGCGCGGCGCGGTAGCGCTGGGCGCTCTCCGCTTCCGTCGCGCGCATCATCTCCTCGATCATGGCGCCGGACAGCCCCTCGCCGGCGAGGGGCGCGACCTCGCGACTATCCACCCGGACATGCAGGACGCAGAGATGCGCGTTCCAGTCGCGGGCGATTATGAGGGCGCAAACCAGGGCGGCCTCGCCGATCTCGGTTCCGGTCAGCGACAACAGCAGCTTGCGGATCGGCAAGGCAGCTCTCCCCTCCGGCCGAGGGCGTGACGGCCGGAGGGACACGCTATCGGCCGGAGGGCTTCCGCCTCAAGGATTTTACGCGCCGTCGCCCAGGGGGGCCTCATAGGCGTTGGAATAAGCGAGGCCAGGGGCTCCGTCCCTGCACCCCGCCAAAGGCTAAGCCTTTGGAAGCCTTTATTTAAGTGATCGGGGGTCTGGGGCCTCAAGGCCCCAGCCGGGTCCAGGGGCGGAGCCCCTGGCCTTGGTTCGTCCCGCTTAAGGGAACAGCCGCCCGGTGGTCCAGCCATCCCCGGCTCGGGTGTAGGTCACCCGGTCATGCAGGCGGAACGGCATGTCCTGCCAGAACTCGAAATAGGTGGGCACCAGCCGGTAGCCGGACCAATGCGGCGGGCGGGGAATCGTCTCGTCTGGGAACCTGGCCTCGTAAGCGGCGACGCGCTGCTCCAATTCGCTCCGCGCCGCGAGCGGGCGGGACTGGTCCGAGGCCCAGGCGCCGAGGCGGGAGATGCGCGGCCGGGACGCATAATAGGCATCCGCCTCCGCGTCCGAGACCGGGACCACGGCCCCCTCGATGCGCACCTGCCGGGCCAGCGACTTCCAGTGGAACAGCAGCGCGGCGCGCGGATTGGCGGCCAGTTCCTCGCCCTTGCGGCTCTGCGTGTTGCCATAGAATACGAAGCCGCGCGGCGCGGTGCCTTCCGGGTCGGCCGCCTTCAGCAGCACGATTCGCGCGGAGGGGTTTCCGTCCGGCGTCGCGGTGGCGAGCGTCATCGCGTTCGGATCGTTCGGCTCGCGCGCGACCGCTTCCGCCATCCAGACCTGGAAGTGACTGAACGGATCGGTTCCGGCGGCGCCGGGCGCCGCGTCGTGGTTCTCTGGCATGGTTTGCCCCTGCAAAGAATCGGTCCCGGAAGTGACCGATCGGTCGCCCACCGGCAAGCCCCTCTTGCCTGTGGGCAAGCCCATGTGTCACCACGCCCGGCCTACAGACAATAGCCGCGAGCGAGGACCGTACCCATGCCTGAGCGCCCAGAGCTTCTTCCCGCCCAAGGATCGCTGATGCGGGGCAAGCGCGGCGTCGTCATGGGCGTGGCCAATGACCGCTCGCTCGCCTGGGGCATCGCCCAGGCCTGCGCGGCCCAGGGGGCGGAACTGGCCTTCTCCTACCAGGGCGACGCGCTGGAAAAGCGGGTGCGGCCCCTCGCCGAGAGCGTCGGCTCCTCCCTGGTCGTGCCGTGTGATGCCGGCGACGACGCCTCGATCGACGCCGCCTTCGAGTCGATCGGCCGGGCGTGGGACGGCATCGATTTCCTGGTCCATGCCATTGGCTGGGCGGACAAGACCTATCTGCGCGGCCGCTACCTGGACACGCCGCGCCACGCCTTCCTGCAGGCGCTGGACATCTCCTGCTACTCCTTCACCGCCGTCAGCCAGCGCGCGGTGCCGATGATGCGCGACGGCGGGTCGCTGCTCACCCTCTCCTATCTCGGCGCCGAGCGGGTGATGCCGCATTACAACGTCATGGGCATCGCCAAGGCGGCGCTGGAGGCCTCGGTGCGCTACCTCGCCGCCGATCTCGGCGCGCGCAACGTCCGGGTGAACGCGATCAGCGCCGGGCCGGTGAAGACGCTCGCGGCGAGCGGCATCGGCGATTTCCGTTACATCCTGCGCTGGAACCAGCTCAACGCGCCGATGGAGCGCAATGTGGGGCTGGGCGATGTGGGCGGCGCCGGGCTCTACCTGCTCTCCGACCTCTCCTCCGGCGTCACCGGCGAGGTGCACCATGTCGATTGCGGCTATCATGTGGTCGGCATGAAGAACCCGGCGGCGCCGGATATCGCCACCGTTTCCGACTGA
>DATJWY010000277.1:0-10443 GCA_035500775.1 Acetobacteraceae bacterium | reverse complement strand
ATGCACGGCGGTTGGTATTAGCGTGGCCGCCACTTTCGGCGCGATGGTCGCCGGATATGCCGCCTCGCCGACGGCTTCCTCGGCCGAGGCGCCGTTCCTCGCCGAGAACCGGACTGCCATGGACAAGATGATGGCCGGCATGAACGTCAAGCCGTCCGGTGATGTGGATCAGGACTTCGCTGCCATGATGATCCCGCACCACCAGGGCGCGATCGACATGGCGCAGGCTGAGTTGCGCTACGGGCAAAACGAGCAACTGCGCCGGATCGCGCAGGAAATCATCGTCGAACAGCAGCAGGAGATCACCGCGATGCAAGTCGCGCTTGGCCGGAAGTTGCCCCCGTCGATTGCAGCGCCCGACCAGCCGTCAGCCCTGTCGACGCCCGCGCCGAAGCCGACGTCCAGCCCATGATGGATATACCAATGGAGCGACAGCTGATCCGCACCCTGTTCGTCGCTGCGCTGCTGGGCGGCACTGTCCTGGCGAGTGGTGCGTCCGCATGGGCCGGGCAGGCGCCCGCGGCGGCCTCCGCGCCCGATATCCCGGTGAGCCATCACGATCGTGTCTATGCCGCGGAGCAGTTCTCCAACACTGTGTCGGTCACCGATCCGGCGGATAACAGGCTGCTCGGCGTCATTCGGCTGGGCGAGCCGTCACCGACGAACTTCAGTCCGCTTTATAGGGGGCAGGTTCTGGTGCACGGCATGGGCTTCTCGCCCGATCACCGCACCATCGCCGTCGTGTCGATCGGGTCGAATGCCGTCACGTTCATCGATACGGCAACCAACAGGGTGAAGCATACCACTTATGTCGGCCGGGCGCCGCACGAGGCGTTCTTCACGCCGGATGGCCGGGAAGTATGGGTCACGGTCCGGGGCGAGAACTACGTCGACGTGCTGGACGGCACGACGTACGAGGAAAAGGCCCGGATCATTGTTCCCAACGGCCCAGGGATGCAGATCTTCTCCCCCGACGGCAAGTACGGCTATGTCTGCTCGTCCTTCAATCCCGAGACCGACATCATCTCCGTCGCCGACCACATGATCGTCGGGAAGGTGCCGCAGGCGAGCCCGTTCTGCCCCAACATTGCCGCGACGCCGGACGGTTCTCAGGTCTGGTTTACGCTGAAGGACAGCGGCAAGACTCAGGTATTCGATGCGCGGCCGCCTTTCTCCGTGCTCAAGATACTCGACACGGGCCCGATCACCAACCACGTCAATTTCGTGCGCAATGCGAACGGCATGTTCGCCTATGTCACGGTGGGTGGCCTGAACGAGGTGCAGGTATTCCGCACGGATGATTTCAGCAAGGTTGCCACCATCCAGGTCGGCAAGCTGCCGCATGGGATCTGGCCCTCGGGAGACGGCTCGCGCGTTTATGTGGGGCTGGAGAACGACGACATGCTGACCGCGATCGACACGCTGACCAATACGGTGATTGCGACCGTGCCGATCGGCCAGGCGCCGCAGGCAGTGAACTACGTGCCCAATGCCGTCCCCGAAGGAGCCGGAACGCAGGGGTTGGAGCCGCTCGGCGTCGCTGGCCAGGCGGCCCGCTTCACGATGGTTTCGGCAGGCAACACGGGAGCGGCCGGCGCCAAGGCGCCGACCAGCGTGACGCTCTTCGATCAGGGATTGGTGCAGGTGCTGCAGGCCTCGGCCACGGGGCTGGAGCCGAAGCACCCCTATGTGCTCGCGTTGTCGAACCGCGCGGATGGCGGGAGCGTCCTCGAGCCGCTGGCCAGCTTCATGACCAACTCTAGGGGCTCGGCAATCGTGAACGCGATCGGCCCTATTCGTCAGGTCGTTCAGGCCACGACGAACACGCCCCGCCGCTATCTTGTGATCGCGCCCGGCACCCCAGCCCAACCCGGCTCCCCCGTCCAGATCCAAGCGCCGTGAAGCAGGGTAGCGAGCGCCTGACCAGACCATGATTGCCTGAGGTTGACGCTCATAAGATTGGGGCTTTGCCCCAGACCCCCATCAGCTTGAGGTCCGGGACCGTACGGCCACGGAGGGAGCGCCCCTGGCCTTACGCGTGCCCGGCGGTATCGGACAGCAGCAGCGGATCGACCTTCAGGCTGGCCAGCGCCCGGCGCCAGATCGTCTCCGGGTGTCCGCCGAACACGAGGTCCAGGCGCGCGGGCGCGGAGAGCCAGGCATTTTGCTGGATCTCGTCCTCCAGCTGGCCTGGCCCCCAGCCGGCATAGCCGAGCGCCAGCAAGCCCTGGCGCGGGCCGCCGCCATCGGCGATGGCCTTCAGGATATCGAGGCTCGCGGTCAGCGCGAGGCCGCCTGCCACCACCAGACTATTGGCATCCGTCCAATCCGGCGTGTGCAGCACGAAGCCGCGCGCCGCGTCCACCGGGCCGCCGCGACAGAGCGAGATCTGCCGCAGCGGCGGCACCGGCGCCACGTTCAACTGGCGCAGCAGGTCATCGAAGCTCGGGCTGCGCAGGGGCTGGTTCAGCACGATGCCCATCGAGCCTTCGTCAGTATGCGCGCATACGTAGATCACGCTTTGCGCGAAGGCGGAGCCGACCATGGCGGGCATGGCGATCAGCAACTGGCCGGTGAGGTACTGCCCGCTCGCGGCGGTGCCCACCGTCCCGCCCGGATCGGCCCCGGCCCTCACCCCGGCGGGCAAGGCCGCGCGGCCGCCGACGGCGGCATGGGAACGGCGGCTCTGTGTCGGTCGATTGACCATGATTACTGATCCCCCAGGCGTTCAATCCGGCGTCCCCGGCGAGGACATCATCGTAACCGTGATGTGGCATGGTTCTTGTTGAACTCAAGCGCCGACTTCGCCCCCGTGACTCTCGCCGCCGGCTTGGATACAGCTTGGCGGATCATGCCAGTTCGGGGACCATCCTTGCCATGACGATCAAGGTCGGCGACAGCCTTCCCTCCATGAAGCTGATGACGGCAACGCCTGAAGGCCCCCGGGAGATCTCCACGGATGAGATCTTCAAGGGCAAGAAAGTCGTGTTGTTCGCCGTGCCCGGCGCCTTCACGCCGACATGCAGCGCGCGCCACCTGCCGGGCTACGTGCAGAACGCCGAGGCGATCAAGACCAAGGGCGTCGATACCGTCGCCTGCCTCGCCGTGAATGACGCGTTCGTGATGGGCGCCTGGGCGCGCGAGCAGGACGTGGACGGCACGATCCTGATGATCGCCGATGGCTCCGCCCAGTTCACCAAGGCACTCGGCCTGGAGCTGGACCTCACCGCCCGCGGCCTTGGCGTGCGCAGCCAGCGCTTCGCCCTGGTGGCCGAGGACGGGAAGGTGACGCATCTCGCCATCGAGCCGCCCGGCGGGTTCGACGTGAGCCGGGCGGAAACGCTGCTGACCGAGCTCTGATACCCGACCGGCGGGCGCATCTCCCGGCAGGCGACGGCGTTAACGGCCCGGTGACCGGGCCTGCGCGCCCGCCTGCCGGGAGATGCCCCCGCCATGCCGTCCAGCTTCGACCCTCCTGCCTTTGATCTCCGTGCCTTCTGGGCGCTCGACCCGGATTACCTGACCGTCAATCACGGCTCGTTCGGCGCCACGCCGGGGCCGGTGCTGATCGCGCAGGCGGAATGGCGCCAGTGCATGGAGCAGCAGCCAACCGCCTTCTTCACCCGCATCCTGCCGCGCGCCCTGGCCGCGGCGCGCGCCGCCCTCGCCGGGTTCCTCGGCGCGCGGCCGGGGGATCTGGCGTTCGTGGAGAACGCCACCGCCGGGCTGAACGCCGTGCTGCGCTCCCTCCCTTTCGCGCCCGGTGACGAGATCCTCTGCCTCGACCATGGCCACGGCGCCATCCGGCAGGCGATCGCCCATGCCTGCGCCCGCAGCGGGGCGCGGATGCGGGTCGCCGCCCTGCCCTTCCCCGGCGGCGACGCGGACGGGGTGGAGCAGGCCGTCGCCGGGGCACTCACCGCGCGCACCCGCCTCGCCGTGCTCGACCATATCGCCGCGCCGAGCGGCCTCGTGCTGCCAATCGGGCGGCTCGTGGCGCTGTGCCGGGAACGCGGGGTGCCGGTGCTGGTCGATGCCGCGCAGGGGCCGGGGCAGGCGCCGCTCGATCTCGGCGCGCTCGGGGCGGATTACGTCGCCGGCAACTGTCACAAATGGTTGTTCGCCCCGAAGGGCTGCGGCTTTCTCTGGGCCGCGCCGGAGCGGCGGGTGGGGCTGCACCCACTCGCCATCTCGCACGGTTTCGGCCAGGGCTACCATGCCGAGTTCGACTGGACCGGCACGCGCGACCCGTCCGCCTTCCTGGCGGTGGGCGAGGCGATCCGCTTCTTCCACGCGCTCGGCGGGGCGGCGCTGATGGCCCGCAACGCGGCGCTGGCGGCGGAGGGAGCGGCGCTGCTGGCGGCCTGGCTCGGAACCGAGACGGCGCGCATGCCGGAGATGCAGGGAGCGATGGGGGTCGTCCGCCTGACCGGCAACGGCGCGAGCCCGGCCCAGGCGCTCGCCCTGCGCGCGCAATTGCTGGAACTCGGGACGGACGCGCCGGTGTTCCCGATCGGCCCGGCACTGTGGCTGCGCATCTCCGCCCAGGCCTACAACACCCTGGCCGATTACGAGCGGCTGGCCAGGCTCGTCGCGCCTCTGGCCGGGGCGCTGTAGGGCCCGAAGCGCGGCCGATTGAGAAAAAGGCCAGGGCTCTGCCCTGGACCCGTCACGCGAAGGCGTGCCTGCGCACGACGGGGCCTTGAGGCCCCAGCCCCCCGAACACTTAAGTAACGGATTCCAAAGGCTTAGCCTTTGGCGGGGTCCAGGGGCGGAGCCCCTGGCCTTTTCACAGCCGGCGCCTCAGCGCCCGGTCATGATCCGCTCGACCAGTTGCTTCACCGTCGGGATGAACCCGTTGGAGTAGAACGGGTCGGTCCCGAACCGGTAGGCATTGTGGCCGCTGAACATCAGGTTGTTCTCCACGGCCATCGGATCGTCGCGGTCATGCGCGATGGCCTGGAGCGTCTTCTGGATGCAGAAGCTGCGCGGGTCCGCCTTCTTGCCGTTGCTGAACTCCGGCTCGTGCTGGCTCCAGTTGGAGAAGCGGCACTGGCTGAGGCAGCCCATGCAATCGATCTGGTCCTGGGTGATCTCCCGCGCCTTTTCCGGCGTCACGAAGACCAGCGTGTTGTCCGGCGTGCGCAGCGCCTCGGTGAAGCCCTGCGCCTCCCAGCCCCGGACATGCTCGAGATCGGAGGGCGTCAGGAACGCGGCGCGGCGGCGCGGGCCAACGCCGTATTCGGCGACGTGCTCGCCGACCGGCTCGGTGCTGTAGGCCACCTGCCGCTCGTTGCGCGCGCGCAGTTCCTGGATGAACGCGTTGTTCACCGCGCTGGAATAGAAGCCGGTGGGGCTGAAGCGGTTGAGGAACACGTCCCCTTCCTTCAGCGTCATCAGGCGCTGCTTCCAGGCGTCGCTGATCGGGCTTTCCTGCGTCAGCAGCGGGCGGGTGCCAAACTGGAAGGCGATCGGACCAAGATCCGGATTATCCAGCCAGTCCTCCCACTCCTCCAGCCACCAGACGCCGCCGGCCATGATGATCGGCGTGTCGCCGAGGCCAAAGCTGCGCATCTGCTGGCGCAGCGCGAGCACACGCGCGAAGGGCGCCTCAGGCTTCTCCGGGTCCTCGCTGTTGGAGAGCCCGTTATGCCCGCCGGCGAGCCACGGATCCTCATAGACCACGCCGCCGAGCAGCGACGCCGCCTTGTGATAGGCCCGCTTCCACAGCGCGGTGAAGGCGCGCGCCGAGGAGACGATCGGGTAGTAATGAACGTTGAACCGCGCGGCGATCTCGGAGAGCCGGTACGGCATGCCCGCGCCGCAGGTCAGGCCATGGATCAGGCCGCGCGCGCCTTCCAGCACGCCGGTGATCACCCGCTCCGCCCCGCCCATCTCCCAGAGGATGTTGGCATGGATGCGGCCGCGTCCGCCGGACAGCTCATGCGCCCGCTGCGCCTGGGCGATGCCGCCGCGAATCCCGTAGGCAACGAGTTCCTCGTGCCGGTCCCGCCGGGTACGACCGTGATAGACCTGCGGGATCACGCGGCCATTCTCGTCGTAGCTATCGGGGTTGACGCCGCTGAACGTGCCGGCCCCGCCGGCCGCCGCCCAATGACCCGAGGAAATGCCGTTGGAGATGGCGACGCCCTTGCCGCCTTCCACCAACGGCAGAACCTCTACCCCACCCATCCTGACCGCGTTGATTGCTTTCATCTGTATTCCTGGTTGCCGCGCGGACATTCCCCGCGGACTTTCCGCCGCCCCACGGAGCGGCGGAACCCCGATGCGCTCCGCCCTCCCGAGCCCCAATGAACGTCCGGGGCGCCGCAAGCAGGTTACTTACGGGATACCGATCGGGGGGCTCAAGGCCCCCCTTCCGTGTCAGCCCGCGTCCTGCCCCTCGTCGCGCTCACGGCGGCCGCCCTTCGGACCAACCTTGTCGGTGATATCCTCGCCGGTCGCCTGATCGACGACGCGCATCGAGAGCTTCACTTTACCGCGATCATCGAAGCCGAGCACCTTCACCTTCACCACGTCGCCGACATTGATGACGTCGCTGGTCTTGTTCACCCGGCCCTGCGTCAGCTCGCTGATGTGCACGAGGCCGTCGCGGGAGCCGAGGAAATTCACGAAGGCGCCGAAATCGGCAGTCTTCACCACCTTGCCGGTATAGATCACGCCGATCTCCGGCTCGGCCACGATGCCGCGGATCCAGTCGATGGCGCGCTGCGACGCTTCCTCGCTGGCGGACGCGATCTTGATCGTGCCGTCATCCTCGATGTCGATCTTGGCGCCGGTCTGCTCGACGATCTCGCGGATCACCTTGCCACCCGTGCCGATCACCTCGCGGATCTTCTCCTTCGGCACGTTGATGACGGTGATGCGCGGCGCCGTGGCGGCGACGCCGGTGCGGGCACCGGTCAGCGCCTTGGCCATCTCGCCGAGGATGTGCATCCGCCCCTCGCGCGCCTGCTCCAGCGCGATCTTCATGATCTCGGGCGTGATCGAGGTGATCTTGATGTCCATCTGCAGGCTGGTGATGCCCTGCTCGGTGCCGGCCACCTTGAAGTCCATGTCGCCGAGATGGTCCTCGTCGCCGAGGATGTCGGAGAGCACCGCGAAGCCGCGATCCTCCTTGATCAGCCCCATGGCGATGCCCGCGACCGGACGGCTCAGCGGCACGCCCGCATCCATCAGCGCGAGCGAGGTGCCGCACACCGTCGCCATCGAGGAGGAGCCGTTGCTCTCCAGGATCTCGCTGACCACGCGGAGCGTGTACGGGAACTCTTCCTTCACCGGCAGCAGCGGGTGGATGGCGCGCCAGGCGAGCTTGCCGTGGCCGATCTCACGCCGGCCCGGGCTGCCCATGCGGCCGGCCTCGCCCACCGAGAAGGGCGGGAAGTTGTAGTGCAGCAGGAAATGCTGGCGGTGCTCGCCTTCCAGCGCGTCGATCACCTGCTCGTCCTGGCCAGTGCCGAGGGTCGCGACGCAGAGCGCCTGCGTCTCGCCGCGGGTGAACAGCGCCGAGCCATGCGCGCGGGGCAGCACGCCGACCTCGGCGACGATCGGGCGGACCGTCCTGGTATCGCGGCCGTCGATGCGGATGCCGGTGTCGAGGATGGTGTTGCGGACGATGTCCGCCTCCAGATCCTTCAGCATTGGCTTGGCGGCCTCGGCCTCCAGCCCTTCCTCGACGAGCTTCGCCAGCACCGCCTTCTTGGCCGCGCCGACCTTCTCGTAGCGCGCCTGCTTCACCCGCTCCTGATATCCCTCGGCGATCGGGGCGCGGCCGAGCTCATAGGCACGGTGACGCAGCGCCCGCTCGGCCTCGGTCGGCTCGGGCAGGGTCCAGGGGTCCTTCGCCGCGACCTCGGCCAGCTCGATGATCGCCTGGATCACCGGCTGGAACGCCGTATGGCCGAAGGTGACGGCGCCGAGCATCACGTCCTCGGACAGCTCGCTCGCCTCGCTCTCGACCATCAGCACGCCCTCGGCGGTGCCGGCGAGCACGAGGTCGAGCCGCGCGTCCTTCTGCTGCTCGCGGGTCGGGTTCAGCACGTATTCGCCGCCGATAAAGCCGACGCGGGCGGCGGCCACCGGGCCGAAGAACGGGATGCCGGAGAGGGTCAGCGCCGCCGAGCAGCCGATCATCGCCGGGATGTCGGGGCTGTTCTCCATGTCATGGCTCAGCACCGTGGCCACGACCTGCACCTCGTTCCGGAAATTCTCCGGGAAGAGCGGGCGGATGGGACGGTCGATCAGGCGGCTGGTCAGGATCTCGAACTCGGAGGGACGGCCCTCGCGCTTGAAGAACCCGCCCGGGATCTTGCCGGCGGCGAACGCCTTCTCCTGGTAGTTCACCGTCAGCGGGAAGAAATCCTGCCCCGGCTTGACCGACTTGGCGCCGACCGCGGTGCAGAGGATGATGGTGTCGCCATAGCTCACGAGCACGGCGCCGTCGGCCTGGCGGGCCATCTTGCCGGTTTCGAGAACGAGCTTGCGCCCGCCCCATTCGAGTTCCTTGCGGAAGTAGTTGAACATCGCGTCTTCCTTCGTCGGCCGCTCGGGCGGGGGCGAAAGCGGCGATCCGAAACCTGGTATTCGGGCGGGGGCGGCGTCTCGGGCGGCATGGAAGGGCTGCAATCGGCGCAGCCAGGAACCATGTGGCCTGAAACGCCGTCGCGGGTCCGTCCACGAAACGAGGACTGCCGGATCGGCCGGTCTTCATCCGCCTTGCGGCGTGAATGTCCCGCGTCGCCACCATGGCGGATGCGGGGTCGTGCTTATCGCTCTATGTAAGGCTGAAAGCCGGCGTTGAAAGCGGGGAAACAGCCTCGCCCCCCCGAAACGCGCCGGGGCCGGCGGGGACACCCCCGCCGGCCCCGGCCCGGCATGCCTCAGCGGCGCAGGTTCAGGCGGCCGATCAGCGCGTCGTAGCGCGCCTTGCTCTTCCGCTTCAGGTAGTCCAGCAGCCGGCGGCGGCGGCCGACCAGCATCAGCAGGCCGCGGCGCGAATGGAAGTCCTTCGCGTGCGTCTTCAGGTGCTCGGTCAGGTTGTTGATCCGCTCGGAGAGCAGGGCGACCTGCACTTCCGGGCTGCCGGTATCGGCGGCGGCGGTGGCGTATTCGGTGATCAGCGTCGTACGACGCTCGGCCGTGATCGACATCAGGGCAACTCCTGGGTTCGGGGTCAGAGGATGCGTTCGGGCCGCAGCAGGCCGTCTTCCAGACGGCACAGCCCGATCACGCGCCCCCCCGCCATGGCCCGCGCCAACCCGCCATCGGGGTTGGCCGTGCCCGGTATCCGGCCCATCAGATCGACCAGGCTGATCGCCTGGCCATGCGTCAGGCCGAACGCCTCCGCCTCCGTCAGGGCCAGTGCCGGGATGTCGGCCAGCGCGGTCGCGACGGGAAGCAGGAAGTCCGGGGAAGTCGGCGGGGTATCCTCCGCTCGCATCACTTTGTCCAGCGGAATCGCGTTGGCTTCGGTGAACGGCCCCACCCGCAGCCGGCGCAGCACCGTGATGTGGCCGACCGTGCCGCAGACGGCGGCGAGATCGCGCGCCAGGCTGCGCATATAGACGCCTTTGCCGGACTGCACCTCGAACACCGCCGTGTCGGCGTCCACACGCTCGACCAGCTCGAAGCGATCCACCCGCGCCGGGCGCGGCTCCAGCACCGGGGCGCGGCCCTCGCGCGCCATGTCATAGGCGCGCTCGCCGGCCACCTTCACCGCCGAATAGGCGGGCGGCACCTGCATGATGTCGCCGCGGAAGGCGGGGAGCGCGGCCTGGATCTGCTCGTCGGTCGGCCGCGCCGGGCTCGTCTCCGTCACCTGCCCGTCCGCGTCATCCGTGTCCCGCGCCTCGCCGAAGCGCAGGGTGAAGCGGTAGAGCTTGGTGCCGTCCATGACATAGGGGACGGTCTTGGTGGCGGCGCCGAAGGCGATGGGCAGCACGCCGGTCGCGAGCGGATCGAGCGTGCCGCCATGGCCGGCCTTCTGCGCATCGAAGGCGCGGCGAACGCGGTTGACCACATCCGTGCTGGTGAGACCCGAAGGCTTGTCGATGATGAGCCACCCGTCGAGCGGGCGGCCGCGTCTGCGGCGCATTGAGTGTCCTGGAGCGTGGGCTGGAAAGGGGGATGCGCCTAGCCCCGGGCGACGCCGGATGCAAGGATTTTCACGGGCATAAGGCAAGGCCAGGGGCGCTGCCCCTGGACCCCGCCGGGGCCGTACGGCCCCGGACCCCATTATTTCATTCGATATAATAACGTATTTGGGGGCCTGGGGCCTCTGCATCAAGGCCCCGTCGTGCGAAGGCACGCCTGCGCGTGACGGGGCGCGGGGCAGAGCCCCGCAGCTTCCCTGCGGTCCCGGACGGTCAGATCTGCACGATCGAGCTCAGGTCGAAATTCTGACCCGGCGGGTTCTCGCCGATG
>DATJWY010000276.1:0-2614 GCA_035500775.1 Acetobacteraceae bacterium | reverse complement strand
GCGGGTCCAGGGCAGAGCCCTGGCCTGCCAGGGAACGGAGTCATGGCGATGGCGCGAAGCGAGGGCATCGCTGAACATCTGGCCCGGCGGCTGAACCGCCAGCGGGCAGCCATGCGGCTGGTCCTGTGGTGCGAGCGTCTGGTCCCGGCGTTGTTTCCGCCGGTTGCCGTGCTCGCCGCCTTCCTGTGCCTCGCCTTGTTCGGCCTCATCGACCGCCTGCCGCCCTGGCCGCATGCGGCTTTGCTGGCGGCGACGCTGCTCGGCGGCCTCTTCCTGCTCGCCGACGGTTTGCGCCGGCTCCGCTCCCCCGGCGCGGCGGAGGTGGATCGCCGGCTGGAGTCGGCGTCCGGACTGCGGCATCAGCCGCTGGCCGTGCTCGCCGACCGGCCGGCCCGGCCGGATGCCGCCGCCGCGCGTCTCTGGCAGGTGCATTGCGCCGCTGCCGCCGCCGAACTCGGCCGGCTGCGCGTGGGGTGGCCGCGCCCGGCGCTGGCGGCCAAAGATCCCTATGCGTTGCGCGGCCTGTTGCTCGTTGCCTGCGCCGCCGGGCTGGTGATGGCGGGGCCGGCTGCGCCCGGCCGGCTCGCCCGCGCTTTCCAGCCCCGCGTCGCCGTGGGGGCGGTGGAGGCGGCGCCGCTGTTGCAGGCCTGGATCACCCCGCCCCCCTATACCGGCCTCGCGCCGCTCTTCCTCGACCCGCGCGGCGGCGCCGTCGCCGTCCCGCAGGGGGCGCGCCTGACCGTGAGCCTGACCGGCGGGTTCGGCCGTCCGGCCCTCGCGCTGGACGGGGACCACGCCGATTTCCAGTCGCTCGGGGAGGGAAGCTGGCAGGCGGAGCGGAGTCTCACGCAAGGCGGCCGGCTCTCGGTGCGCCGCCATGGCCTGACCGTCGCCAGTTGGGACATCACCGTTGTCGCGACCGAGCGGCCGGTGGCGGAATGGTCCGAGCCGCCCGGCCCGGCGCCGCGCGGCCTGCTCACCCGGCTGCCCTGGCGGGTGCGGCATCAATACGGCGTCACCGGGCTCGCGGCGGAATTGCGGCTGGAGGGGCATCCCGAACTGCCGCCGGCGCGGGTGCCGCTCGCGCTGCCCGGCACCCCGCGGGACGCGCGGGGCGTGGCGCGGATGGATCTCATCGCCAATCCCTGGGCCGGGCTGCCGGTCATCGGCCGGCTGGTCGCCACGGACGCGATCGGCCAGCAGGGCCAGAGCGCGCCCGCCGTCTTTACCCTGCCCGAACGTCATTTCCGCAACCCGCTGGCGCGCGCCCTGGCCGGCATCCGCCAGCGCCTCGCCCTGCGGCCGGATGACCGCGAAGCGGCCGCGGATGACCTGGACGCGCTGGCCGACGTGCCGGAGGCGTTCGGCGACAAGGCCGGCGTGTTCCTCAATCTCACCAGCGTCGCCTCCCTGTTGCGGCAGGACCCGGCGGCGGGGACGGCGCCCGATGTGGTGGACGAGGCCGAGGGGCGGCTCTGGGCCCTCGCGATGGCGCTGGACGAGACGCCGCTCGACCGCACCGCCCGCGCGCTCGCCGCGGCGCGGCAGGCCTTGCGGCAGGCGCTGGACCAGCCGGACGCCTCCGATGCCCTGGCGCGCCGGATGCAGGCGTTGCGCGAGGCGATCGCGCGCCATTTGCAGACCATGTTACGGCAGGCGCAGCAGAACCACGCGCTGATGCCCTACGACCCTGCCATGCCGCATCTCAGCGGCGGCGATTTCGACCGGCTGACCCGGCAGATCGAGCAGGCGGCGCGCGAGGGGCGGATGGACGAGGCGCGGCAATTGATGGCGCAGCTCGACCGGATGCTGGATGCGTTGCGCAATGCCCGGCCGGAGAACGCCGAGACGATGCGGCGCGATGCCGAGCAGGAGCGGCGTGCCCGCGAGATGATGCAGGCGGTGCAGGATCTGGCGCGCCGGCAGCGGCAATTGCTCGATCAGGGGCAGGCGCGCGCCGGCGACGAGGCGGCGCCACGGCCGGATGCCGTCCCTGACCAACCCTCGCTCTCGCAGGGTGCGCCGAATGCCGGCGGCACCGACACCGATGCCGACTCCCCGGATAGCGCGCCGGCAGCGCCGAAGCGCGGCGGCGCGGCGGCGCGGACGGCGGAAGCCGGCAGCCAGGATGCGCTGCGGCGGCAGCTGGAAGCGTTGATGGATCGTCTGGCGCGGGAGGGCGGCGGCGCCCCCGCCGAATTCCGCGACGCCGACCAGGCGATGCGCGATGCCGCCGGCGCGCTGCAACAGGGCCAGGACGAGCATGCGCGGACCGCGCAGTTGCGCGCCCTCTCCGATCTGCAGAAGGGCGGACGCGGCATGCGGCGCAACCTGGCGCGGCAATTCGCCCTGACGCCGAATGGCGCGGGGCAGGGGGAACCGTCGCCGGAAGGGGGCGCCGGCCAGAGCGATGCCTGGGGCGACGAACCGGGCGACGGCTCCACCCGCACGCGCGATCCACTCGGGCGGAAGATCGGGGAAGGGGCGAATGGCGACCCTGATTCCGGCAGCGATGTGCGGCTGCCCGGCGGGGCGGAGCAGGCGCGCGGCCGGGAGATCCTGGACGAGCTGCGGCGGCGCAGCGCCGACCGGCAGCGGTCGCAGGAGGAACTCG
>DATJWY010000275.1:0-10394 GCA_035500775.1 Acetobacteraceae bacterium | reverse complement strand
TCCGCCCCGGTAGGCGGATCGTGCTCATCCAGAGGATCAGATGGGGCGGGCAGCAGAGGGCCGCTCAAACAGGCTCTAAGTAATGGATTCCAAAGGCTACGCCTTTGGCGGGGTCCAGGGGCAGAGCCCCTGGCCTTCCTTTCACCCCAAAGCCCGCAACAACACATCGCACACGCGATGCGCCGCCTCGTCGCTCAGGTAGGGCTGGATCGGCAGCGCCAGGATGCGCTCGGACACCGCCTCCGAGACCGGCAGCGCCCCCCCGGCATGGTGCGGCCGGTAGGCCGGCTGATGGTGCAGCGGCTTCGGGTAGTAGATCGCCGTGGGCACCCCCTCGGCCTTCAGCACCTCCTGCACGGCCTGCCGCTGCGCGGCGTCGCGCAGCAGGATGGCATAGACCGCCCAGGCGCTGGTGCTGTCCGGCACCCGCACCGGGATTTCCACCGCGTTGCCAAGCCGGGAATCATAGATGCCGGCGATGCGCTCCCGCGCTTCCAGCTCTTCCTCGAACACGTCGAGCTTGGCCAGCAGCACGGCGGCCTGCAGCGTATCCAGCCGGCCGTTCATGCCGGTGCGCAGCACCTCGTAGCGTGTCGTGCCCTCGCCATGGCTGCGCAGGCTGCGATAGAGCGCCGCGCGCTCCTCGCTATCGGTCAGCAGCGCGCCGCCATCGCCGTAGCCGCCGAGCGGCTTGGAGGGGAAGAAGCTGATCGCCGTCGCGTCCGCCTCGCGCCCGAGCTTGCGGCCACAAAGGCTCGCGCCGAAGCTCTGGGCGCAATCGTCGAGCAGGAACACCCCCTCGCGCTCGGCGATCTGGCGCAGCGCCGGCCACTCCGCCGGCTGGCCGAACAGATCGACGCCGACCAGGGCGCGCGGCCGCAGCAAGCCCTGCGCCCGCACCGACTCGATGCGGCGCTCCAGATCCCGCAGGTCGATCTGGAAGGTGCGCGGATCGATATCGACGAAGACCGGGGTGGCGCCGAGCACCAGCGGCACCTCGGCGGTGGCGGTATAGGTGAAGGCGGGCAGGAACACGGCATGGCCGGGCCCGATCCCCTCCGCCATCATGGCGATCTGCAACGCGTCGGTGCCGGAACTCACGCTGACGCAATGGGCCGCGCCGGCATAGGCGGCGAGGCGCCCCTCCAGCTCGCTCACCTCGGGGCCGAGCACGAACTGGCAATGGCCAAGCACGGTTTCGAGGCGCGCCCGCAAGGCCGGTTCGATCCGGCGCTGCTGCGCCTTCAGGTCGAGGAAGGCGATCGGCGCGGGACCAGCGGTATCGTTCATGGCTCTGTGATCCTTGCGGGCATGGGCTCTGCGAGAACGGGGGCGCCCCCCGCGTTATGGGCGAATTCCGGCACCATGCGGCCAAGCAGCGCCAGCGCCTGCCGGGCCTGGCCGGCGCGGCAGGCGCCGGCGATCTCGTCGATGGCGCGGCCGACCAGGGCCGGGTCGGCGGTGCGCGGCGCCGCCATCAGCAGGCCGGGATGGCCGGTCGGCACGGGCGGCTCGCGGCCGTGGAACAATTCCTCGAACAGCTTCTCCCCCGGCCGCAGCCCGGTGAAGCGGATCTCGACATCCTCGTCCGGCCGCAGCCCGGCGAGCCGGATCATCTGCCGCGCCAGATCGACGATCTTCACCGGCTGACCCATGTCGAGGACGAAGATGCCGCCCTCCTCGCCGCCGGGCGGCACCTCGCTGCCGGTGCCGATCACGCTCGCCTGCAACACCAGCCCGACCGCCTCGCGCACCGTCATGAAGTAGCGTTGCATCTCCGGATGGGTGACGGTGAGCGGCCCGCCGCGCTCAAGCTGCCGGCGGAACAGCGGCACCACCGAGCCGGTGCTGCCGAGCACGTTGCCGAATCGGACGGTGACGCAGCGCATGCCGCCCCCGCCGCGAAGGGCGGCACCAGCGGAGCCGGCACCGCGAGCGGCGATGTCGAGGCCCTGGCAATACATCTCGGCGAGACGCTTGGAGGCGCCCATCAGGCTGGTCGGGTTCACCGCCTTGTCGGTGGAGATCTGCACCATGGCGACCGCCCCCACCGAAGCGGCGGCGTCCGCCACATGCCGTGTGCCGGCGACATTGGTCAGCAGTCCCTCCAGCGGATTCGCCTCCACCATCGGCACATGCTTGAGCGCCGCGGCGTGGAACACGAGGGCCGGGCGGTATGCCTCCATCACCGCGCGGATGCGCGCCGCGTCCCGCACATCGGCGATCACGGCGTGGCGCGACACGGCGGGATGGCTCTCCGCCAGTTCCAGGTCGATCTGCCAGAGCGCGTATTCGCCATTATCCAGCAACACGAGCGTCGCCGGCTTCAGCGCCGCGACCTGGCGGGCGAGTTCCGAACCGATCGAGCCGCCCGCGCCGGTCACGAGGACGCAGCGACCGCCGATCAGCCGCGCCATTCCCTCATGGTCCAGCCCCACCTGCGGCCGGTTGAGCAGGTCCTCGATGGCCACCGGCTTCAGCTCGATCCGCGCCGCCGGGCGCAGCTCGGTCGGGCGCGGGGCGCGGCGCACGGTGACGCCGGCCGCGTTCGCCTGCTCGCTCAGCCAGCGCAGCGGCGCGCCGGCGAAATCGGGTTCGGTCAGCACCAGCGCGGCCGGCAGGCGCTCCTTTTGCCGCAGCCGTTCCAGCACCGCGGGCAACCGCTCCAGCGTGCCGAGGATGGGCAGGCCGTTGATGCGCCGCCCGAGCTGATGCGAGGAAAGCGAGATCAGGCCGATGATGCGCAGACCGGACCGGCGCCTGGAAACGGCGCGGATGAACAGATCCGCCGGCGCGTCGGCGCCGATCAGCAGCACGCGCTCGACCTCCCCGTCATCCGCCCCGCGCCAGTTCCCCTGATAGACGCGGTAAATCACCCGTGGCGCGCCGAGCAGCACCACCAGGGTGAGCGCGTGCACGATCGGGAAGGTGACGCTGGGCAGCGGAAATCCGGTGCCGAGCAACAGGGCCGCGAACAGCAGCGCGCTCGCCACCGAGCCGCCGGCGACGGCGATGAGGTCGCTGAGGCCGGAAAAGCGCCAGTATTGCTGCGGCAGGCGGAACGGCAGGCCGACGATCAGCAGAGTGATCGCCCCCCCGGCCAGGAACCATAAGGGATGCAGCAATCCGCCGCCCGGATCGGCGATCCAGCGGGCGATCGGCGCCGCCGCCGCCGCCAGGGCGCCGTCCAGCAGCACGTTTACGAGGATACGGTTGACCGAGCGTTGCGGGGGCATCGTTCGGCCCCTATAGCCCAACCACCACGCCCCTGCCATGCCGGGGGACATCCGCCCGGATCAGGACCAGACGTGACATCCGACACCCTCGTACGCCTGTGCGGCGCCTTGGCCCTGCTGTCCGCCGCCACGGTCGCCATGATGACCCGGCTCGGCGCGCTCGACCGCCCCAATGCCCGCAGTTCGCATACGCGCCCCACCCCGAAGGGCGGCGGCGTCGGCGTGGTGCTCGCGGTGCTGGCCGGCGCCGCCTTGCTTCCGGCCACCGGCCTGCCCGGATTCTGGACGGCCCCTGGCTTCGCCGCGCTGCTGCTGGCCGCGACCGGCCTCGCCGTGCTGTCGCAGATGGACGACACGCATAACTGGCCGTTCTCGGTGAAGCTTGCGGGTCAGGTCACGGCGGCGGCGGTGGTCATGCTCGGCGGGCTGATGGTGACGGAACTGCGGCTGCCCGGCATTGGCGCGGCCGAACTGGGCTGGGGCGCGGTTCCGTTCACCCTGCTCTGGCTGGTCTTCGTCACCAACGCGGTGAATTTCATCGACGGGCTGAACGGCCTCGCCGCGGGTGTCGCGCTGATCGCCGGCCTCGCCCTCGCCGCCCTGGCGCCAGAAGCGGGAGCGTGGCCGGTGCGGGCGCTCGGGCTGCTGCTCGCCGCTGGCCTCGCCGGCTTCCTGCCGTTCAACTTCCCCCGCGCGCGCATCTTCATGGGCGATGTCGGCAGCCAGTTCTGCGGCTTCGTGCTCGGCGCGCTGGCCGTGGCCTGCGGCCGGCAGGAAGGCGCCGGACTTTCCTTCCTGCTGGTGCCGATGCTGCTCGCCGGCGTGTTGTTCGACGTCGCCTTCACCCTGGTGCGCCGCGCCATCGCGGGAGAGCGGCTGACCGAGGCGCATCGCGGCCACCTGTATCAGGTGGCGCACCGCTCCGGGATGCCGGCGCCGGCGGTGACGCTCGTGCACTGGGGGTTCACACTCTGGGGCGGGCTGTGCTGCGCGCTGTTCCTGGCGGCCCCGCCGCCGGCGAAGCCACTGGTGCCGCTGCTGGTCCTGCCGCCGCAACTCGCCTGGGCGCTGCTGGTCGCGCACCGCGCGCGTCGCGCGCATCTTGGCCGATGGTAGCGCAACGCGCGCGTCTCGGCCGCTGGCAGCCCGGCAAGCGCGTCCTGGCCGCCGATAACGCGGCGGGCACATCCCGGGGGCTGGCCGCGCGCCGGCGAGAACGCCGCGCGGCTCCCTGACGTCCGGCCGGCGCGCCGACACGGAGCGCCGGCAAGCGGGCGATTCACACCGACTTGTTACCTCGTCCCCAGCTCAGGGCCGATTCCGCCTGCTCCGGCGGACGCCCCCGAACGAGCGGGGCCGCGCCTCAGCCGTGGACGGCGCGGCGTGATTCGGCAGGCCCGCCGGATGGTTTCTTCGCCGTGCTGGACGCCTCGCTCATGATCGAGCGCAGGTCGCGCAGGAAGGCCGCACCCTTCAGGGTCCGCTGCACCAGCACGCTGCGCCGGTCCATCGGGTCCACCTTGCGCCGCGCCAGGTCAAGCTCACCGAGCCGGTCGAGCGCCCGCGTGATCGCCGGCTTCGACACATTCAACTCAGCCGCGAGGCCACGCACCGTATGCGATCCCTCCTGGAGGTAGCACGTCAGGAAGACGCCGAGCTGTCGCGCCGACAGGTCGGGTCCGTCCCGCCGCACCAGCGCGACGATAGTGTCGCGCATGATGCCTACCAGTTGATCGGCCGTCGATACATTTGCCATTGAAGTCCTCTCACCCGCCAGGGGGCCCACCCCCGAAGCCGCTGCGGCGTTTCCTCCGTGTCCTGCAATATGGGAAGCGCAGGTTGGAACGCAAACGACTTGAGGGCTATACCGCACGAAAACAATAATCGTGATTCCCGTTCACGTTACCCAGTTGTTCCAGCCGTCATTTCACCCTTGGCTACTCTCGTTATGGCACGGAAAACTGCGCGCATGCCTTGCGCCTCTCCGCCCTCCGGGCGGCCGGGGCTCGTGGCGTCGTTCCACGCGTAAACGTCGATATGAGCCCAGCGCGCCCGCGGCACGACGAAACGCTCAAGAAACAATGCCGCCGTGATCGCTCCGGCCAGCGGCTTGCTTCCCGTATTGTTGATGTCCGCGACCCCACTAGCAAGCCAGGAATCGTAATTTTTCCACAAAGGTAGCCTCCAGAACGGATCATGAGACTCAGTCCCGGATTTAAGTAAAAGCTCGGCTACCGCGTCATCCGGCGTGAACAAGGCCGGCAGGTCGGGGCCGAGCGCGACCCGCGCCGCGCCGGTCAGCGTCGCCGCATCAACGAGCAGGGCCGGCGCCTCGTCCGATGCCTCGGCCAGCAGGTCGCACAGCACCAGCCGCCCTTCGGCATCGGTGTTGCCCACCTCCACCGTCAGGCCACGCCGGGTACGCAACACGTCGAGCGGACGCATCGCCGTACCGGAGACGCTGTTCTCCACGCACCCGATTCGCAGCACGAGCCGCACCGGCAGATCCGCCTCCATCACCATCCGCGCAACCCCTAGTAGAATTGCCGCGCCACCCATATCCTTTTTCATCCGAAGCATCGCGGCGGAGGGTTTCAAATCGTAACCGCCGGTATCGAAGCAGACGCCCTTGCCGCAGAGCGAGATCAGCGGCGCCTCCTTTCCGGCCGCGCTGCCCTGCCAGCGCAGCACGGCGACGCGGGGTGCCCGCGCCGAGCCGCGCCCGACCGCAGCGACCGCGGGATAGCCGGATTCCAGCGCTTCGCCGGCGATAATCTCGCATTCCGCGCCATGCCGGCCGGCGAGCGCCCGGGCCGCCTCGGCCAGTTCCTCGGGCCCGAGCAGGTTCGCCGGAGCATTGATCAGATCGCGAACCAGCCATGCCGCTCGCGCTGCGGCGAGGGCCGGCGCGCACCCGTCCGGCATGGCGAGTCGCGCCGGCGCGCGGGCGGGCGCCTTCAACGCCGTGTAACGATAGGCGCCAAGGCAGAAGCCGAGCACCGCCTCTTCCGGAGCATAGCCGCCGGGTTCCAGACGCCAGTTCGTACCCTCCGGCAGGCCGAAGGGTAACGCGCCGAACACGAAGGGCCCGGTTTCCTCGCCGAGGCCGAGCACGGCACCGGCCAGCCCGTCCGGCCCCGGCAGCAGGGCGAGCGCACCTGACTTGGCGGACCAGCCGGTCTGGCGCAGGAAGGCCGCCGCGCCGGAGGGCAGCCGCGCCAGCAACGCCGCTTCCTCCGCCGGCCGCACGGCGTGCAGCGGCAGGCAGGCGGCGCCATCCCCGGCCAGGCAGTCCAGATCCCTCTCATCCATTGCGCTCGCAACTCCTCACACACGACTTATTGCGGCTCCGGCATACTCCCGAACACCTGCCCTAGAATATAGGGAGACGCATTCGCAACTGTCGGACCACCCCTGACGCCCCCTGGCGGCGCGGTTCCCACTCATCTCCCCGCGCGGCTCCCGCTCGTCTCCCCGCGCGGTTCCCGCGACGCCACGGGCCAGAAAACCCGCGCAATCCATGGCACGCGCTTGCAATCCACCCCGGAAGGGGAAATCTTGTGGGTATGCCCGGCACCAAATTCCGGGTCGCCGCCCACGGAAGTGCCTTCCGCAGCCGGTCCGACCCGTTCTCGCCACGCGTGAAGGCTGTCCTCGGCCCGACGAATACCGGGAAAACGCATCTCGCCATCGAGCGCCTGCTGGCGCACTCCTCCGGCATCATCGGCTTCCCACTGCGCCTGCTCGCGCGGGAGAATTACGACCGGATGGTGGCCCGGAAGGGCACGCGCCATGTCGCGCTGATCACCGGCGAGGAGAAGATCGTGCCGCCCGAGGCGCGCTGGTTCTCCTGCACCGTGGAGGCCATGCCGCTCGACCGGGCGGTCGAGTTCATCGCCGTCGATGAGATCCAGCTCTGCGCCGATCCGGATCGCGGCCATGTCTTCACCGACCGGCTGCTGCATGCGCGCGGTCTGGTGGAGACGATGTTCCTCGGCGCGGAAACGATTCGTCCGTTGCTGCACCGCCTCGTGCCGCAGGCGGAGATCGAGACCCGGCCGCGCCTCTCGCAACTAACCTATGCCGGGCCGATCAAGCTCACGAAGCTGCCGCCGCGCAGCGCCGTGGTCGCGTTCAGCGCGAGCGAGGTCTATGCCATCGCCGAGATGATCCGCCGCCGCCGGGGCGGCTGCGCGGTGGTAATGGGCCGGCTCTCGCCGCGCACGCGCAACGCCCAGGTGGCGCTGTATCAGGACAAGGAAGTCGATTTCCTGGTGGCGACGGACGCCATCGGCATGGGGCTGAACATGGACGTGGACCATGTCGCCTTCGCCCGCTGGAACAAGTTCGACGGCCACCGCCCCCGCGCGCTCGCCGCCCCGGAAGTGGCACAGATCGCCGGCCGCGCCGGCCGGGGCATGAAGGACGGCACGTTCGGCACCACCGGGGATTGCCCGCCTTTGCCGGAGGAACTGGTGGAACCGGTGGAGGCACACGCCTTCGAGGCGCTGGAGCAGGTCTTCTGGCGCAATGCCGATCTCGACTTCTCCGGCATCGACGCCCTGCTCGGCAGCCTCACCGCCCCGCCGCCGCGCCCCGGCCTCGTGCGCGGCAATGACGCGAGCGACCTGGAGACGCTGAGCGTCCTCGCCCGCGACCCGGAGATTCGCGCCCGGGCGCACGGCCGGCGCCTCGTGCGCACGCTCTGGGAAGCCTGCCAGATCCCGGATTTCCGCAAGATCGCGGATGACAGCCACGCAAGGCTCTGCGCCCGCGTCTTCGACCATCTGGCGCGCGGCGGCACCCTGCCCGCCCTCTGGATGGAGACGCAGTTCGCCGGCCTCGGCCGCGTGGATGGCGACATCGACACGCTGATGCAGCGCCTCTCCGGCGTGCGCGTCTTGTCCTACATCGCCGCGCGGACCGATTGGGTGCGGGACGCGCCGCTCTGGCAGGCGCGGGCGCGGGAGGTGGAGGACAAGCTCTCCGACGCGCTGCATGAGCGGCTGACCGCCCGCTTCGTCGATCGCCGCGCCGCGCATCTGATGCGCCGGCTGGAGGAGGCGGAAAGCGGCGACGAATTGCTCTCCGCCGTGACCGCCGGCGGCGAGGTGGTGGTGGAGGGGCATCCGGTCGGGAAGATCGGCGGCTTCAACTTCCTGCCGGACCCGGTGGCCGAGGGAATGGAGAAGCGGCTGGTGCTGCGCGCGGCGCGGCGGGCGCTGCGCGAGGAGATGCCGCGCCGGGTCGCGGCGCTCGAATCGGCGCCGGACGAAGCATTCAACCTCGGGGCGGATCATCGCCTTGCCTGGGAAGGCACGACGGTCGCGCGACTCCGGCCCGGCCCGGCGCTGCTGCGCCCGCAAGTGGAGGTGCTGGACAGCGAGTTCCTCGACGGGCCGCGGCGCGAGCGGGTGCGGCAGCGGCTGCAACGCTGGATCGACGCGCTGCTGGCGCGCGACCTCGCCCCGCTGCTCGCGGCCGCCCAGGCGGCGGAGGCGGACCCGGCCCTGCGCGGGCCGCTGCACCGGCTGACCGAGGCCGGCGGCGTGGTGGCCGGCGCCACCGAGGCGGAGATCCCGCCCGCGCTGCGCGGCCGGCTGAAGGAACTCGGGGTGCGGGCCGGGCGATTCGCGCTGTTCATGCCGGCGCTGCTCAAGCCGCGCGCCGCAGCGCTGCGGGCGCAGCTCTGGGCGCTGCGCCACGGCATGCCGACGCCGACGCCGCCCGCGCCGGGCCTGGTCTCCCTGCCGGCGCAGGCCGCGACGCCGCCCGGGTTCCTGCAGGCGCTCGGCTGGATCGCCGCCGGGCCGGTGCTGCTGCGGCTCGACATCGCCGAACGGGTGGCGGCGGAACTCGCCCATGCGACCCGCGCGCGGCCCACCGCCCTGCCGGCCTACCTCGGCCCGCGCCTCGGCCTGCGAGCGGAGGCGCTGCCGCCGTTGCTGCGGGCGCTCGGGCTGCACCTGCTGCCGGCGATGGCCTTGCCGGAGGGACAGGCGGGACCGCCGGCCCCCGCGATGGTGGCGACGCCGCGCCGCCGCCCGGCCGCCGCGGCGCCCCGGCCGCGCCCGGCCGCGCGGCCGGATCATCCGTTCGCGGCGCTGGCGGCGCTGCGCACCGAGCGGTGATGGTTGAAGGCAAGGCGAGGGCTCTGCCCTCGACCCGCCGGGGGCGAGCGCCCCCGGACCCGCACATGTTTTGGGAGTCTGGGGCCTCAGGGCCCCAGCGGGGTTTGGGGTGGAATGGCCACGGAGGGAAAGCCCCAAGACCATGAGCGTCAGCCTAAAACTATCACGCTCTAAAGTAATGGATTCCAAAGGCTACGCCTTTGGCGGGGTCGAGGGGCGGCGCCCCTCGCCTTACCGACCCTTCCGCCAATGGAGTGGTTGACATGAGCACGTCCCTCACCGAGGACCGCGACTGGCAGCGCCTGGACAAATGGCTCTGGTGCGCGCGCTTCATGAAGGCCCGCGCCGATTGCGCCCGCCTGGTCGCGACCGGCCTCGTCCGCCTCAACCGCCAGCCCACCGACAAGCCGCATGCCCGGCTGCGCCCCGGCGACGTGCTGACCCTGCCCTTGCACGAGCGGGTGCGGGTGGTGCGCGTGCTCGCCCTCGCCACGCGGCGCGGCCCCGCCACGGAGGCGCGCACCCTCTACGAGGAGATCGGTGACGCCGCGGAGTAACCCGCTTCGGCCTTGTGCCGAAACGCCGGGCGCCTTATTGCGTCGGCTCGCGTGCAACCTCACATTGTCACGCCCCAACCCCCGCCCGGAGACTGGAGAACGCGATGACCTACGTGGTCACGGAAAACTGCATCCGCTGCAAATACATGGATTGCGTCGAAGTCTGCCCGGTGGACTGCTTCTACGTCGGCGCCAACATGCTGGTGATCAATCCGGACGAGTGCATCGATTGCGGCGTGTGCGAGCCGGAATGCCCGGCCGAGGCGATCTTTCCGGACAGTGATGACCGCGCTGCCGCCTGGGCGGAACAGAACCGGACCTATGCCGCGCAATGGCCGAACATCACCCGCAAGGGCGAGCCGCCGGCGGATGCCGATGCGTGGAAGGACAAGCCGGGCAAGGCCGACCTCCTCGACCCGGAGCCGGGCACGCCCTAGACCATGATCGGATCAGGTTGACTGATCCGATCA
>DATJWY010000274.1:0-4591 GCA_035500775.1 Acetobacteraceae bacterium | reverse complement strand
CGGCGGCGCGCTGGAACTCGGCACCGTCAGCGGTGGCGGGCAGATGCAGATCGGCGCCGGGGCCATCCTGGACCTGCTCGGCGGCGCCGGCGCGGTGCCGGTGTCGTTCACCGGCGCGGGCGGCACGCTGGAGCTGCCGGGCCTGAACGCCGCGCCCTGCGGCACGATCAGCGGCTTCGCCTTCGGGGACACGATCCTGCTCGATAACGGGCAGATCACCAGCGCCCTCTGGAGCCCCGGCGGCAATGGCGCGGCGGGGACGCTGACCCTGGGGGACGGAACCCGCACCACCACGTTGCTGCTGACCGGCGGCTTCCCCGGCCTGTTCTTCCAGGCGCGGCCGAACGGCAGCGGCGGCTCGGTGGTGACGCTGACCGCGGCGCCGCTGCCCGGCGGCGGCCCGAGCCCTGGCACCCCCACGCCGGATCAATATGCCTGGACCGGCGCCGACGGCACGGATTGGGGGGATGCGCGCAACTGGCGGGATCTGACCACCGGCTTCACCCCGGCGGCGATCGCCCCCGGCGCGCAGGACAGCGTGACGCTGAACAGCCCCACCGGCGGCGGCTCCCTGACCGTCACCGGCACCGGCACGGCGGCGAGCCTGCTGGCCCTGGGCGCGGTGGCGTTGTCCGGCTCGTTCAGCACCGGGACGCTGACGCTCGGCTCCGCCAGCCAGACCGGGAGCCTGAGCCTCGCCGCCGGGGCGAGCCTGAGCGCCGGGGCGGTTGGCGGCCTCAATGGCGGGCTCACCGTCTCCGGCACGTTCAGCACCGGCGGTTCCCTGACGCTCGGTCCAGGCGGCGCGTCGGGCGGCATCTCGGGTGGTGGCACGCTGGCGGCGCTTGGCGGTGGCGTGGCGCAGCTCGGCGGTCTCGCGCTTGCCGGTGGCACGATGCTGACCGACGCCACCTCCAGTATCGAGATCGGCCAGGCCGGAGGGGCGGCGGCGGGGGCGGTGACGGTGGATGCCGGGGTGACGCTCGCCGGCAGCGGCAGCCTCGATGCCGGCGGCGCGGTGGTGGATAATGGCGGCATCACCGCCCAGGGCGGCACGCTCACCCTCGGCGCCGTCTCCGGCACCGGCCAGCTCACCATCGGCGCCGGGGCGACGCTGGCCCTGACCGGTGGCGAGTCCGGAGCCGGCATCAGTTTCGCCGCCGCGACCGGCACGTTGGTCTTCGCCGACACCGCGCATCTGGCCAGCGGGGTCATTTCCGGCTTCGTGCAAGGCGACGGCATCGTCGTGCAGGGCGGCGGGGTGGATGCGGTGAATTATACCGCCGGCCTCGCCGGGCCGGGCACGCTGACCCTGCTGCGCGGCGGGCAGGCAGTGGGCACGCTGCTTTTTGCCGGGTCGTATGCCGGGCTGACATTCGCCCTGTCGGGTGCCGCCATCTCGCTGCGGCCCGGCCCCTGCGCCTATGTCTGGACCGGGGCGCAGGGCAATGCCTGGGGCGGGGCGGGGAACTGGATCAACCTCACCACCGGCCAGACCCCGGCCAATGCCGCCCCCGGCGCGCAGGACAGCGTGACGCTGAACGGCCCCACCGGCGGCGGCTCCCTGACCGTCACCGGCACCGGCACGGCGGCGAGCCTGCTGGCCCTGGGCGCGGTGGCGTTGTCCGGCTCGTTCAGCACCGGGACGCTGACGCTCGGTTCCGCCAGCCAGACCGGGAGCCTGAGCCTCGCCGCCGGGGCGAGCCTGAGCGCCGGGGCGGTTGGCGGCCTCAATGGCGGGCTCACCGTCTCCGGCACGTTCAGCACCGGCGGCACGCTGACGCTCGGTCCAGGCGGCGTCTCGGGCGGTGGCACGCTGGCGGCACTTGGCGGTGGCGTGGCGCGGCTCGGCGGTCTGGCGCTGACCGGCGGCACGGTGCTGACCGATGCCACCTCCAGCATCGAGATCGGCCAGGCCGGCGGCGTGGCGGCGGGGGCGGTGACGGTGGATGCCGGGGTGACGCTCGCCGGCAGCGGCGGCCTCGATGCCGGCGGCGGGGTGGTGGATAATGGCGGCATCACCGCCCAGGGCGGCACGCTCACCCTCGGCGCCGTCTCCGGCACCGGCCAGCTCACCATCGGCGCCGGGGCGACGCTGGCCCTGACGCGGCTCGCCGGTCCATCGCTCGCCTTCACGGGGACCGGGGGCACGCTCCGCCTCAACGGCGCGGCGCAGGGCACGCTCAGCTTCTTCGCGCCGGGCGACAGCATCGTGCTCGCCGCCGGATTCTCCGCCGCGCTGGGGATGAACGGTGCCGGCGGGCCCGGCTGGCTCAGCCTCTTCGCCAATGGTCAGGCGGCCGGCACGCTGACCCTGGCGGGCGACATGACCGGCATGGCGGCGCGGCTCACCGCGGGCCCCGGCGGCAGCGAGGTCGTCAACCTGATCGCCGCGCCGACCACCGGGCTCGATCTCAGCCAGGCGCAGCCGCAGGCGCGCGCGGCGACCCTCGCCGCCATCGCCGGCCTTACGCCGGGCGGTCTCGCCGGCCTCGATGTGGTCGCCGTCGCCGGTGGGCTCGCGCTGCCCGCCGCCCGCGCCGGATACCCGACGCTCGGCGTGCTGCAGGCCCCGGCGGGCGGCACCATCACCCTCGGCGCGGGCTATCGCGGCCTGATCGCGCAGGGTGGACAGACGGTGGCGCTCAGCGATGGCGGCGCGGGTGGCGCGCTGCTTGTCGCCAATGACGGCAACGACACGCTCTCCGGCGCGGCCGGCGACACGCTGGTGGGCGGCGCGGGCGACACGCTGTTCAATGCCGGCACCGGGAGCAGCGTCGTCGGCGCGGCCGGGCATGATACGATCCTCGGCGCCGGCTCCGACACGGTGACGACCGGCACTGGCGGCAGCCTGGTGCAGCTCGGCGGCGGCGCCAATCTCGTCACCGCCAACGGGGCGGACACCGTCATTTCCGGCAGCGGCGACGACACGATCGTCGCCACGCACGGCATCATGGCGCAGGGGGGGAGTAACCGCCTCACCTTTTACGGCGGCGATGCGCCGAGCACGGTGACAGGCGGCGCCGGCGCGCTGGTGGTGCAGGGTGGCTCCAGCAGCGCCAATGGCGGCGATGTCGTGCAGGCGGGCGCCGGTCCCGTTACCTATACCGGGGGCAGCGGCGGGGTGGTGTTCACCGGCGGCAGCGGCGCCGCTCAGGTGTTCGGCCCTTCCGGCGGGGGCACCATCGTCGGCGGCAGCGGCCCCGGCGTCTATGTCGGCGCGGCCGCGCCGACGACGATCATCGCCGGGCTCGGGCCGAGCACCGTCTCGGCGGCGGACCAGAACACGATCTATCTGACCGGCGCGGCGCGCTGCGTCATTTCCGCCGCCAGCGGCAATGTCTCGCTCTATGGCGGCGGCTCGGTCGCCGACAACACGCTGATCGCCGGCGCAGGCAACGACCTGGTCCAGGGCGGCGCCGGGAATGACACGGTGACCGCCGGGACCGGCAACGCCACCATGTCGGGCGGGGCGGGGGGGAACGTCTTCGTCTTCGCCCGGGGCGCGGCCGGGGGCGCGGACGTGCTCACCGATTTCCGGCCCGGGATCGACCGGCTGGTGCTTCAGGGCTGTTCGGCCGCCGAAAAGCAGGCGCTTATCAACCTTGGGGCGATCAACGGGCCGTTGACCCTGCACCTCAGCGATGGCACGCGGATAACCCTACTCGGCGTGGCCCATCTTCTCCCCAGTGGACTCTATTGATCCGGACGCTCCGCCACGCTTGCCCCGGCCCGATTCCCGCCGCTGCCGCCTCCTGGATGCGTGCGCGATGCTGGCGTGGAGTTGAAGAATACGACAGTATGCTCACCTATGGTTCCGGCGCGCGCGGCAGGGGCATTTTGCCCGGGAAGCTACGATCCGGCGCGCCGATCCATGATGCAATGCGGCGTTACCGCCGGGGCCGCATTGGTTTTCGGACGCGACGATGCTTGCGGCGGATGCAGATCGCCCGCTACGCTTTTGATGTAGCGCCTTGGCATCCGGTCCCGTTCCCTGGGCCGATATTTCGGCCAGCCTTCCTCCAGCAGAGGGGAGACTTCGCATGACCCAGCTCACCCAGATAAGCAACGAACCGGCGGCGAACCCGCTTGACGTGCTGGAACAGATCGCCTCGGCGAATGATTGGGCGTTCGAGCGCCGCAACGAAGCCGAAATGGCGGCGGAAGCGCCGGGCAAATGGTGCGATTACGGCCTGTATTTCAGCTGGTCGCGCGAGATCAGCGCCATGCACTTCACCTGCACCTTCGACCTGAAGGTGCCGGCGCCGCGCCGGGCCGCGTTGTTCGAGCTGCTGGCACTCGCCAATGAGCGGCTGTGGATTGGCCATTTCGGCATGGACAGCGACGACGGCACCCCGCTGTTCCGCCACGCCATGCTGCTGCGCGGCGCGCCCGGCGCCTCCACCGAGAGCCTGGAAGACCTGGTGGACATCGCCATCACTGAGTGCGAGCGCTTCTTCCCCGCCTTCCAGTTCGTCCTCTGGGGCGGCAAGGCGCCGGCGGAAGCCTTGCAGGCGGCCATGCTGGAGTGTGTCGGGGAAGCGTGATAGCGGAGTGAAGGCCAGGGGCTCCGCCCCTGGACCCGGCTGGG
>DATJWY010000273.1:0-19333 GCA_035500775.1 Acetobacteraceae bacterium | reverse complement strand
CCCCAGACCCCCATTATTTAAGTTTTGGATTCCAAAGGTTTAGCCTTTGGCGGGGTCCAGGGGCGGAGCCCCTGGCCTTACTTTGAAGTCGGTCTCGCTACCTCAGGCCTGCTTAAGATCGATCAGGCTGCGCCGGATCTTCCGCCCGCGGCTGATGCGGTCCTCAAGATAGGCCGCATCCCCCCAGCGGATCGCCCGCGCCATGGCCTGCGCGTCCTCGGTGAAGCGCGCCAGCATTTCCAGCAGCGCCTCGCGGTTATTGAGGAAGATATCCCGCCACATCACCGGATCGGAGGCGGCGATGCGCGTGAAGTCGCGGAAGCCGGAGGCGGCGAAGCGCAGCACTTCCTGGCGGCTTTCATCGGCGAGGTCGTCCGCCGTGCCGCAGATGGTGAAGGCGATCAGATGTGGCAGATGGCTGACGATCGCGAGCACCCGGTCGTGATGCGCCGCCTCCATGCTCTCCACCATGGAGCCGCAGCGCCGCCAGAGCTCGGCGAGGCGCTCCACCGCCTCCGGGTCGGTGCCGGGCGGCGGGGTGAGTAGCGTCCAGCGTCCCTCGAACAGGGCGGCGAAGCCGGCATCCGGCCCGGAATGCTCGGTGCCGGCCAGCGGGTGGGCGGGGACGAAATGCACCCCCTCCGGCACCAGCGGCCCGACATCGCGCAGCACCGAGACCTTGGTGGAGCCGACATCGGTGAGGATCGCGCCCGGCGCCAGATGCGGCGCGATGGCGGCGGCGAGTTCCGCATAGGCGCCGACCGGCGCGCAGAGCATCACGCAATCCGCGCCTTCCACGGCGCGGGCGGGATCGGCCTCCACCCGGTCGGCGATGCCGAGTTCCCGCACGCGGTCCAGGGTCTTCTGGCTGCGGGCATTGGCCACCACCTCGGCCGCGATGCCGCCGCGCTCCTTCGCCACGCGGGCGACGGAGCTGCCGATCAGCCCGATGCCGATCAGCGCCAGGCGGCGGAACAGCGGCTCAGCCATCGGCGGGGACCGGGGCAGGGGCGGGCGCCTCCGCCATGAAGGCGGCGAGCGCGTCGCTGACCAGATCCACTTCCTCGTCGGTGCCCACGGTGATGCGCAGGCAATCCGGCAGGCCGTAACCGGCGACGGCGCGCACGATCAGGCCCCGGCTCCGCAGGAAGGCGTCGGCGGCGCGGGCGCGGTCCGGCATGCCGAAATCGGCCAGGACGAAATTCGCCTCGCTCGGCCAGACGCGGATGCCGGCCTCCGTGAGCCGGGCGACGAGGCGGGCGCGGGCCTGCGTGTTATGGGCGCGGACGCGCGCGAGCCAGCCCGGCTCGCCCAGCGCCGCGATGCCGGCGGCGGAGGCGGCGATGCTGACGTTGAACGGGCTGCGCACCCGGTTCAGCTTGTCCACGATCGAGGCAGGGGCATAGGCCCAGCCGAGCCGGATGCCGCCCAGGCCGAACGCCTTGCTGAAGGTGCGGGTCATCACCGTGTTCTCGCCGGCATCGACGAGGCCGACGCCCGGATCGTAATCCGGCCGGTCCACGTATTCGGCGTAGGCGGCGTCCAGCACCAGCAGCACGTCCGGCGGCAGGCCGGCGCGCAGCCGGGCGATCTCGGCGGCGGGGAGCACGCTGCCGGTCGGGTTGTTCGGGTTGGCGAGGAAGACGAGCTTCGTCGCCGGCGAGACGGCGGCGAGGATCGCATCGACATCGGCGGTCAGCGACCGTTCCGGCGTCTTGATAATGCGGCATCCGGCGTAGCGGCCGGCGATCTCGTACATGCTGAAGCCGTGCGCCGACATGATCAGCTCGGTGCCGGCGCCGCCATAGATCAGGCAAAGCTGGTAGATCAGGTCGTCCGACCCGGCGCCGCAGACGATGCGCGCCGGATCGAGGCCGAAGGCGCGGCCGAGCGCCTCGCGCAGCGCGGTGGCCGAGCCGTCCGGGTAGCGGTGCAGGCTGTCCGCCTGCGCGACATAGGCGGCGCGGGCGGCGGGCGGGGCACCGAACGCGCCCTCGTTGGAGGAGAGCTTGATCACCCGGTTGATGCCGGGGAGCTTCGACTCGCCGCCGACATAGGGGGCGATGTCCAGGATCTCCGGGCGGGGGCGCGGCGTCATCGCGTTTCCTCCATGAGCGGCACGGCATAGGCGCCGATCACGACCGGCGGATGCGCGAGATCGAGCGCGGCGAGGCGCGGATCGGTTTCGGTGACGAACCCGTTCACCTCGACCAGGGCGCGCGCCGTGTCGAGGCCCGGATCGCGCCGCAGCAGGATCGTCCCGGCGGCGAAACCGGCGGCGGCGACCAGTTCCCCGAGCCGGGCGCGACTCAGCTCCGGCGAGGCTTCCAGGCCGATCAGCGAGCGGTCCTCGCCGCTCGGGTCGGGCGAGACGGCGGCGACGACCAGCGCCTCGGCGCGCGGTGCCCCGTCCGGGCGCGGCGCCCAGATCGGCAGGCGGGCGATGACGCGGATCGGCGTGTCCCGCCGCAGCAGCGTGGTCCACCAGGCGGCGGCCTCCGGCTCCTGCTCGGCGGGGAGGGGCAGCACGGCGATGGTGGCGTTGCCGGCGCTGACCTCGGCCAGTGCCTGCGCCGGCGTGGTCAGGACCCGCAGCGGGGCGAGGGCGCCGAAATGCTCGCGGGCGCAGGCCACCAGCTCCTGCCCGGCCGCGTGGTCGCAGACGGCGACACTGAACGGACCCTGCATGGCGGTGCTGCCCGCCAGCACTTCGCGCCAGATGCGCACCACCGTCTGCGCCGGCATGGCGCCCGCATGGCGGGCGATCAGGCGCCGCAGGATGGCGGCCTCGCGGCCGGGCCGCAGCTTGATGCTGCCCTTGGCGCTGGCGACGGCCACCCTCGCCACCACGGCGGCGCGGCGCATCAGCGTGTCGTGCAGCGTGTCATCCAGCCGGTCCAGCTCGGCCCGCAGCGCCAGCAATTCGGCTTGCGGCGAGGGGGGCGTCTGGGACGGGCTGCTCGGGGCGTCTTGTTCGATGGTGCTGGACATTTCTGGGGTGCGCGGAGAAGGGGCGAGAGATAGCGGATGACTGTCCGCATGCAAACCCGTACGTGGATTGCCGTGCGGCGGCGCGGGATGCATTTAACGAACCCCGTCGCCGGGCCAGAGCGCCGGCGGCGGGGCAGGGCTGCACGGCCGGCTGCCCGGCCGGGTGCCCGCGCCAGACACGCTGAGGCGCGCCGGGTGGCGGCGCGGGACAGGCGGGAAAACGGGAACAAGGCAGGCAGCATGGCGCGCGCGAGGACTCCGGCGGCCGAGGTGGATGACGAGGAGGTGCGGGAGACGCGGCAGGCGCGGCAGGTGCTCAGCGAGGCACGCTTGGATCTCGCCACCGTCTCCCTGGTCGTGCTCACCGCGCTCGCGGTGTTGTACACGCTGTATTTCGCCGCCGACATCATCCTGCCCTTCGTGCTGGCGCTGGTGCTGGACCTTCTGCTCGCGCCGCCGATGCGCCTGCTGAGCGGGCGGCTGAGGCTGCCGAAGGCGTTGGCCGCGATCGTGCTGATCCTCGTCCTGTTCGGCCTGATCGGCGCGGTCGGCTATGCCGTCTCGGTGCCGGCCGGCACCTGGGTGGCGAAGGCGCCGCAAAGCCTGCACGAGTTGCAGGAGAAGCTCCGCTTCCTGCGCGGCCCCATCATCATCATGCAGCGCGGCCTCGATCAGATGCAGGCCTTGATGCAGCAGGGCACGGGCGGCGGCGCGACGGTGACGGTGCGGCAGGGAAGCGGCATCGGCGCCGGCCTGCTGGCCGGCACCCGCGCCTTCCTCGGCCAGAGCTTCACCCTGATCCTGGTGCTGTTCTTCCTGCTCTCCAGCGGCGACAGCCTGTTGCGCCGCTTCGTCGAGATCCTGCCGAGCTTCAACGACAAGCGGCGGGTGGTGGAGATCGCGAACGACATCCAGGTCAATATTTCCGGCTATCTCGCCACGATCACCATGATGAACCTGCTGGTCGGGGGACTGAACGGGGTTTCCGCCTATCTGCTCGGCCTGCCCGATCCGTTGCTCTGGGGAACCGTCGCCTTTCTGCTGAACTACGTCCCGATCCTCGGGCCGCTCACCGGCATGGTGATTTTCTTCTTCGTCGGCCTGTTCACCTATCCCCACGTGCTCTCCGCCTTCCTGCCGGTCGGGGTCTATTTCGCCGTTCATGTGATGGAGGGCGAGTTGGTCACTCCGATGCTGCTCGCCCGGCGCTTCACCCTCAATCCGCTGCTGGTGATCTCGGCCCTGCTGTTCTGGGACTGGCTCTGGGGCATTCCCGGAGCCCTTCTTGCCGTGCCGCTGCTCGCCGTGACCAAGATCGTCTGCGATCACATTGATGTGTTGACACCGCTTGGGCACGTCCTGGGCGCGCGGCGTCCGCGCGGCGTCCGGCGCCGGGGCTGAGGCGTGGCCGTCGCTCTCCGATCACGGTTACGCCGCATTGCCGCATTTGCCCGATGACAAGCCGGGCGGCCTGACTTACCTGAGTGGGTGTAGAGGGGCATCGCGCTCATGCAGTTCCATGCCAGTTGTGCCGCACGCGGCGAATCCGGCGTCCTGGTGCTGGGCCCTTCCGGCTCAGGGAAGTCCGATCTCGTGCTACGCCTGCTGAATCACGGCTTTATGCTGGTTGCCGACGACCGGGTGGAGGTCGCGGACGGGGTGGCGCGGCCGCCGCCGGCGCTGGCCGGGCTGCTGGAGGTGCGGGGTCTCGGCATCGTCCGCCTGCCGCACCGGGCGGCGGCGCGCCTCGCCCTCGCGGTGGAGCTGGGCGTTGGCGCGCGTTTGCCCGAGCCGGTCGCGCATCCCGCCCTGGGCATCCCGGTGGTCCGGGTGGACCCGGAAGCGGCCTCGGCGCCGGAACGGGTTGCGTTGGCGCTCGACTGCGCCGAGGGGCGGGTCGGACAGGTCGCGGGGGCGTTCACATGATCGGACTCGGATATGCCGCGGAGCATGGAGCGGGGGGGCGCGGCGCCGTGTCACGCAAGCGTGTCGTTCTGGTTTCCGGTCTTTCCGGCGCCGGCAAGTCCTCGATCCTGCGGGCGCTGGAGGATATCGGCTACGAGGCGGTCGATAATCCGCCCCTCACCCTGATCGAGGACCTGATCGCGCGCGGCGACGAACGTCCCCTCGCCGTGGGCGTGGATACACGGACGCGCGGCTTCGATGCCGATGAGGTGCTGGCGACTCTCGCCCGCCTGCGCGTCAACCCTGCCTTGCAGCCAGAGCTGGTCTTCGCCTGGGCGGAGGAGGTTTCGCTGCTGCGGCGCTACACCGAGACGCGGCGGCGGCATCCGCTGGCGCTGACCGGCCGGGTGGTGGACGGCATCGCCGCCGAGGTGCGGCTGACCGCGCCGCTGCGCGCCGTCGCCGATCTCGTGCTTGATACCTCCGGCATGCCGCTGCCGGCGCTGCGGCGCACGATCGAGCAGCGTTTCGGCGATGCGGACACACGGCAGCTCGGCCTCGTGCTCTCCCTCGTGTCCTTCGCCTATCCATCCGGCCTGCCGCGCGAGGCGGATCTGGTGTTCGACGCGCGCTTCCTGCGCAACCCGCACTACGATCCGGTTTTGCGGCCGCTGACCGGGCTCGACGCCGCGGTGGCCGCCTACGTGGCGGCCGATCCGGACTTCCCTATTTATATCGACAAGATCACAAATATGTTAACTTTTCTCTTGCCGCGCTTCGTCCAGGAGGGCAAGAAATACGTCACCGTGGCGGTTGGGTGCACCGGGGGGTGTCACCGATCAGTCACTATTGTGGAGACACTCGCGGCCAATCTTACATCCTGCCGTGAGAACAGTCTTGGCTGGCGTCTGACCGTAGCCCATCTGGAACTGCAAAGAGATGGCATTGCCCAACGACGGGGAAGCCCTAGCGACGGGGCACTCGCCGGTTTATCCCAGTCGGCGGGTGTGCCCCCGTCCGTTCAGGCACAGGAGGCCTGAGACGTTCCGATGATCGGACTTGTGTTGGTGACCCACGGCCGTCTGGCCGAGGAGTTGCGGCTTGCCCTGGAGCATGTTGTCGGCGAGCAACGCAACGTGGCGACGGTTTGCATCGGCGCCGATGACGACATCGAAAGCCGCCGGGCCGATATCCGGCGCTGCATCGAGCAGGTGGACACCGGGGACGGCGTGGTCCTGCTCACCGACATGTTCGGCGGCACCCCCAGCAATCTCGCCATTTCCATGATGAGCCGCGGCGGCGTCGAGGTGCTCGCCGGGGTAAATCTGCCGATGCTGGTCAAGCTCGCCAAGGAGCGCTCCCGGCAGACATTGAGCGAGTGCGTCGATTGCGCCGAGGCCGCCGGGCGGAAATACATCGCCGCCGCCTCGCATGTTCTTCCGGGCTGCCGCGGCAATGAATGCGCCGCGCTGGACGGGCCGCCGCGTCCCAACGGCGTGCCGCTGGCCACTGTTCCCCCTGCACTGGCCACCGTTCCCCCTGCATCGGCGCCCCCGGTCACGGTTGAGGCGCCGTGCGGCCCTGCCGTCGTCGCCCGGGCCGGACGGTCGGTTGCCATTTGACCCGGCGCCGCGCGGGTCGCTAGAATCAGCATTTAACGATAACAGACCAGGACAACGGCCGGTAGCACCGGGCAAGCGGGGACAGAGTGAGCGAGACCGAAGGGCCATCGCAGGATATCGTCCTCACCCACACCGTAACGGTGCCGAACCGGCGTGGCCTGCACGCCCGTGCCGCAGCCAAGTTCGTCGCTCTCGCCGAACGGTTCAGCGCCCAGGTCGAGGTGGCGCGTGACGGCCAGGTGGTTTCCGCCCGCTCCATCATGGGGCTTATGATGCTCGGCGCCGGCGCCGGATCGACCCTCGAATTGCGGGCCGAGGGATGGGACGCGAAAGAGGCGCTGGACGCCCTCATTGCGCTCGTCGAGGCCGGCTTCCATGAGCAGGGGTGAGATCAAGGCACGCGGAGCCGGCGGACAGGAGGGAGAGGCGACGCGCGAGCGGGATCCCCCGAAGCGCAAGGCCGGGGCCGCGAAGGAAAAGCGGCTGACCGGCATTGCCGTGTCGCCGGGCATCGCCATCGGCCCGGTTTTCGGCGCGCCGGAGCCGGCGCCGCAGGTCAGCCGTACCGAGATCGAGGCCGATGAGGTGGAGGCGGAGTTCGCCCGGCTCGATGAGGCGGTGCAGCTCTCTCGCAAGCAACTCGGCAAGCTCCGCGCCCGGCTCGCCGCCCTGCCCGAGGACAGCCAGGCCGAGATCACGCCGCTAATCGACGCCTATATCCGGATGCTCGGTCCCTCCCGGCTGCTGCGCCATGCCCGCAAGCGCATCGCGGATCAGCTGGTTTCGGCCGAGTCGGCGGTGATGGACGAGGCGGAGGCGCTCGCCGCTATCCTCACGAGCCTGCCCGGCGACGAGCCAAGTGCCCGTCAGCGCCGCGCCGACGAGGTGCGCGAGACCGGCCGCCGCATCGTCCGCAACCTGACCCGCGCGCCGTTTCGCAGCTTCGCCACCCTGCCGCAGGGCGCGGTGCTCGTCGCCGAGACGCTGCGCCCGGCCGATGCGGCGCTGATCGATCCGGCCCGCGTCGCCGGCCTCGCCACCGATGAGGGCGGCGCCGACGGCCATACCGCGATCATGATGCGTGCCCTTGGCGTGCCCGCCGTGCTCGGCGTCGCCGGTCTCAGCCACGCGGCGCGCCCCGGCGTCATCGCCGTGGTCGATGGCGCGGCCGGGACGGTGGTGGTCAATCCCTCGGCGGAGACGCTGGCCGAGGCGCGCCGCGCCGTCGCCGCCTATGCCCGCGAGCGGCACCGCCTCGCCCGGCTGCGCCGCCTGCCGGCCGAGACGCTGGATGGTGAGAAGGTCGAGTTGCAGGCCAATCTGGAACTGCCGGCGGAGCTGCCGCTCATCGCCCAGTCCGGCGCCGTCGGCATCGGGCTGCTGCGTAGCGAGTTCCTGTTCATGAACCGCGAAAGCCCGCCGGACGAGGCCGCCCAGGCCGAGATCTATCGTGGCGTGGTCGAGGCGATGGCAGGGGACACGGTCACTATCCGCGTGCTCGACTGGGGCGGCGAGAAGCAGATCGACGTCCTCGCCGCCGCCGGGCTGGTGCCGGACGCGGTGGAGACGAATCCGGCGCTCGGCGTGCGCGGCATCCGGTTGTTGCTCAAGGAAACGCAGCTCTTCGAGACCCAGCTCGCCGCCATCCTGCACGCCGGCGTCGCGGGGCCGGTGCGCGTGCTGCTGCCGATGGTGACGAACGCCGCCGAGGTGCGGGCGGCGCGGGAGGTCTATGAGCGGGTGGTGCGGCGCCTGCGCCGGCGCGGCGAGCGCCTGCCGGAGCCGCTGCCGCCGCTCGGCATCATGATCGAGACGCCGGGCGCCGCCCTTTCCGCCGACGCGCTGGCGCTGGAGGCCGATTTCCTCGCCATCGGCACCAACGACCTCGCGATGTACACTCTCGCCGTGGATCGCGCCGCCGCCGAGGTGGCGCCCCTCTACGACCCGCTGCATCCGGCGGTGCTGCGGCTGATCCAGTTCGCGACCGAGGCGGGGTTGCGCATGCGCATGCCGGTCTCGGTCTGCGGCGAGATGGCGGCCAATCCGCGCCTCACTCCGCTGCTGCTCGGCATGGGGCTGCGCGCCTTTAGCATGAACGCCTCGGCGGTGCCGCGGGTGAAGCAGGCGGTGCGGGGCGTTTCCATCCATGATTGCGCCCGCTTCGCCCGGCGCGTCATGGAGCAGTCGGACGCGCAGCGGATTCAGGAACTGGTGCTGGAATTCGCCGAGCGGTAGGGAAGGCCAGGGCTCTGCCCTGGACCCGCCAAAGGCCGCAGGCCTTTGGAAACCAATTATTTTTTCTGGCGGATCGGGTTAGGGAAAGATCAGGTGCAGTCGTCGGTTTGCCTCTGCCACCACAGCCGGGTCCGCTTTGTCCTCGAATTCGACCATCCGGGCTTGGTAATCGACAGACCGGAGACCTGAAAGAAGAGCCACGCCGTTCACTCGGCCCGCCTTCACCAGGATTTCGAAACCCGAGAGCTTGTTGCGGGGGCTGGTGATGGGGGTCACCACAACCAGCCCGGTTGCGGCGTTGAATAGGGTAGCTGATAGAACTAACCCGTAATGGGGCCCATTCATCTCATGCCCAATGGCAGGATTCCAATTTAGGTGGACAATATCGCCTAATTCCGGGACGTAGTTGTCTGATTGGAAACTGGCACCTCTCTTCGGCAAGTCAGAGAACTTCCTTGCCTGTTGGTTCGTCTGCCAGCCAGCCACTCATGCGAGACTTTATCTCAGCAGCATCGTAACCCGTGATCATGTCCTCTAACGTCTTCGGGCGTGGGTCGCTGGCGTCCTGGACAATCTCCTCAAGCTGCCGCTCGCGCAGCAGGACGAAGACCTCATCACGACGTTTCACACGCACAGCACCCTGCACGGCCGCGTCGAGGGCGCGGCTGGCCTTCTTCGAAAAATCGGTGGCCGAGTAATCGGCCACGAATACCAGGTGCATGCAATCCCTCCATCATCACGGAGTATCCGAAAATTTCGGAAATTCCACGTAAGCGGGAATTTGCGGTTTGAACGCGGTGGTGTCAACGGCGGAGACCGTCAACACACATCACAATTCAGCCCGCTGTAGACCGGACTCCTTCCCGCCCGGGAAGTCTGCGCGCCGGACAGCGGCGGCCCGAAATCTACTGATACCAGCGGCCCTACTGATTGACCTTTTCAGCGAAGCAGCGGGGCTCTGCCCCGCGCCCCGCTGAGGGCAGCGCCCCCAGACCCGCACGAATTTGGAATCGTTAATGAAAATGGGTCTGGGGCCAATGGCCCCAGTGGGGTGCAGGGGCAAAGCCCCTGGCCTTTTTCTCGATCGGTCAAGACCTACGGCGGTTGATATGACAGCCAAGGCAACAAATGGATTCCAAAGGCGTCGCCTTTGGCGGGGTCGAGTAGCCCAAGGTTCCATCGGCCGGAACGGCCGATGGAATGGCCACGGAGGGGGAGCCTCTGGCCTTGCTTATTCCTCACGCGTATCGGGTGTTATCCATAGGCCCGCAGGAACAGCCCGACCGTCAGCGTGATCCCGATCAGGGTGACGACGATCCGCAGAATCCGGTCATTCACCCGAGACAGCAGCCAGGCGCCGAACTGGCCGCCGGCGATCGCGCCCACCGCCACGGCCGCCGCTTCCCGCCAATGGACATAGGGCGAGGCCAGGAACACGGCCACCGCCGAGGCGTTCATCACCCCGGCGAGCACGTTCTTGGTTGCTCCCGCCGCGCGCACCGGCAGGCCGGCGAGGGTGAGCGCCGCCAGCATCAGGATGCCGATGCCGCCGCCGAAATACCCGCCATAGACCGCGATCAGGAACTGCATCGCGCCCGCTCTGACTCCGCCGAGACGCGGCTTTCCGTTCCCCGGCCGGCGGAGGAAGCTGCCCCAGGCGAAGACCAGCGTCGCGAACAGCACCAGGAACGGCACCAGGCGCTCGAACACCGAGACCGGCGTCGCGAGCAGCAGCGCCGCGCCGAGCACGCCGCCGATCAGGCTGATGACGAACAGGGCGCGGAACGACAGGGACGGCGTGCCGGCGACGTGCCGCCGCCCGGCGAGGCCGGTCGTGACCTGGCCCGGGAACAGGGCGATGGTCGAGGTGATGTTGGCGGACAGCGCGTCCATGCCGGTGAGCAGCAGCGCCGGAAAGGTGATGAACGAGCCGCCTCCGGCGAGCGCGTTCTGGGTGCCGGCGATGAACGCCACGAACAGGAGGAGCAGGAGCATGCGGCCCATATGCCGCATCCCCGCCAGGGCTGACACCGCGTGCGGTGCTCATTAAGGTTGCATTATCAGGGCGGCTGCCAGACTCAGGGCATGGCCTGGCGCGATCCGGCGGACGGCGGAACAGGGGCGGCGAGCATGACGGAGCCGGTGATGCCGGGCGGCGAGACGCTGGACCAGGCGCTGAACCGGGCGGTGCAGGCGGCGCAGGCACGACGGGTGAATGAGGCCAAGGGCATCTGCCAGGACGTGCTTGCCGTGGCCCCGGAGAATCCCGGCGCGCTCGGCCTGCTCGGCAGTGTCATCGGCCGCGCCGGCGGGCTGGATGAGGCGGTGGGCTATCTGGAGCGCGCCGTCGCCCGCAAGCCGGATGTCGCGAGCTGGCACGGCAATCTCTGCGCCCTCTACCGCGCCACCCACCGGCTGGACGACGCCATCCATGCCGGGCGGGAGGCGATCCGGTTGCAGCCCGACAACGCCAATCATTACGTCGAGCTGGGCCTCGCCCATCTCACGCGCGGCGAGCTGGATATCGCGCAGGCCTGTTTCCTCACCGGGCTCGGCCGCGACGGCGAGAACGCCAATGCCCATATGGCGCTCGGCGAGTTGTTGCTTGCCCGCGGCCAGTTCCGTCCGGGCTGGCTCGAGTACGAGTGGCGCAACAAGCTGGAGCAGGCACGGGGCCTGCTGCCGCGCATGGTGGCCGCGCCCTGGAACGGCATGACCCTGCCGCGCGGGCGCATCCTGCTCGTCGCCGACCAGGGGTTCGGCGACATGATCCAGTTCGCCCGCTACATCCCGCGCGTGGCGGAACGCTGCGACGAGGTGGTGGTCGGCTGGGGGCCGGACGTGATGGCGCTGCTGAACCGCCTGCCTGGCGTGTCCGGCACCTTCCTGCGCTGGGCGGACGCGCCGCGGCACGATGCCTACTGCCTGCTCTCCAGCCTGCCCGGCCTGTTCGGTACCGAGCTGGAGACGATCCCGGCCCCGATCCCCTATCTCTCGGCCGAGCCGGGGCGGGTGCGGCACTGGGCGGAGTGGCTCGCTGCGCGATGCGGCCCGGGGCCGCGCGTCGGCCTGGCCTGGTCGGGGCGGCCGACGCACCCCAACAATGCGCGCCGTACCCTCGCCCTTGCCCAGCTCGCGCCGCTGCTCGACGTGCCGGGGGTGCAATTCGTCTCGATCCAGAAGCCGGCGCCGGAGGCGGACCGGGCGCTGCTCGCCAGCCTGCCGAATGTGGTCGATGCCTCGCCCGACCTCGCCGATTTCGGCGAGACGGCGGCGCTGCTCACGCAACTCGACCTGCTGATCGCGGTCGATACAGCCGTCGTGCACCTCGCCGGCGCGCTCGGCCGCCCGGTCTGGGTGCTGTTGCCGACGCCCGCCGACTGGCGCTGGCTGACCGGGCGGGAAGACAGCCCCTGGTATCCGAGCGTGCGGCTGTTCCGGCAGACCAAGCCGCATGACTGGGAGCCGGTGATCCGGCGCGCGGCGGAGGCGTTGCGGGCGCGGGTGGCCTGATAGCGGAGGCATCCGAAGGCACAAGGCGAGGGGCTCCGCCCCTCGACCCCGCCAAAGGCCGCCGGCCTTTGGAAACCGATTGTTTTTCCGGATGGTGGCCCGATCTCTTGGGCCGCGACCGGCTGCGCCAGGAAAGCGGCAGGCCGCGCATCATGTCCGTGCGTTGTCGTGATCAAGGATCGGGGCTGACCCGGTCTCCTGATTGGCAGAGGGGCAAGGAGGGACGGATGGCTTCGACCCGACGATGGTCCGGCAAGGTCACCGCCGAAAGCAACGCACTCGACCTCGAGGCGGAGATCTTCAAGGCGCGTGACCCGCGGCGCATCGCGGCTTCCCTGAAGCGATCGGCGGAATGCAGCCAGAGGCGAAAGGCAGGGCCCTATCGCTCCGCGATGTCCATGCTGAACTTTTATATCAACCGCGCTGGCAAGAACCTGTCCGCGTCGCAGCGGCAAATTCTCGAACGGGCGAAGTCCGAATTGCGCAAACAATTCGGCCGGAGCGCGTGATCCCTTTGTTGGAGCGTGATAGTTTTGGGTTGATGCTCATGGACTTGGGGCTTTGAGGCCCCAGCCTCCCAATACTTTTAAGTAACGGATCCCAAAGGCTCCGCCTTTGGCGGGGTCCAGGGGCGGAGCCCCTGTCCTTACTGCGGCGGCCGGCGCCTCCCGGCCCGCGTCACTCGTGCCGGAACGTCACCACCAGCACGTCGCGATAGGCCGGGCGGGCGGGATCGATCCGCTCGACCGGCGTCACCCCGTGATACACCCGGCTGTCATCCACCAGTGCTGCCTCCATCGGATCGGTCAGGGTGAAGGCGCCGAGCTTGCGGCCCTGCAGGTCGAGGATCGAGGTTTCGCCGCTGGCCACGTTCTCGCGCCGGACCAGCAGCACCAGCACCCAGTCCACCCCGTCGCGATGCATGCCCTCGGGCGTCGGCCGGCCGGCCTCGTCCGATCCGGCCTCGATGCGGAACTGGTGCAGCTCCACATGCCAGGTATGGGGCCGCATCGCCGCCGGGGTCAGCCGGTCGAACAGCGCGTGCGCCGTGCCGAGGATCGCGCGCAGGGCGGGGTGGGCGGCGGTCGCGTCCGTCACCGGCTCGAACCAGCGGGCGATGCCGCCATTGAGCGGGTTGTAGTCCCGGCTCTGGTAATGCGGCTGGTGCGGCTTGCGGCGGATGCCCTCGGCGGAGGCGGAGAAAGCGGCGTAGCGCCGGCGGCGGTAGCGGCCGCCATCCGCCATGAAGGTGTCGAGGCCGAGATCGTTCCAGCTCGCGGCGAACCCGTCCCAGTCGGTCAGGCCGGCCTGCTCCAGCCCCGGCCGCATCAGGCTGGCCGGCACATGGGCGAAGCCCTGCTCCCACAGGGCCTGGGCGACGGGTTCGAGGGTTGGGTCCACGCTATTACTCCGTATGGCCGAGCGCCGCCGGCGGCGGCGATGCGACGAGCTTGCCGGCGGCATCCGGCTTCTGGGCCGTCTGTCCGGGCGAGGGGGTGTGCGCGCCGGCGCCCCAGAGCGGCGCCCCGCGCAGCAGCACGGTCTGCACCGGCGTCGCGATCTCGATGCCGAGGTCGTCCAGCCGCTTCTTCATCCGGCGGTTGAACTCGCGCTGCACGCCCCAGCGCCCCGTGTCGGTGCACACGATCTGGCCGACAATGGTCATGCCGCCATGCTCGATCTTGTCCACCCCCCAGAGTTGGAGGTCACTCCGCATCATTTCCTTATGTGGGGATTTTTCGCGCATCTCGATGGCGATCCGCCGGAGCACCTCGCCCACATGGTCCGGGTCCTCCCGCAGGCTCACGGTGACGCTGACCTCGGCATTGCCGACGCCACGATTGATGTTGGTGACGGTGGAAACCGAGCTGAAGGGGATGATGTGCACCGAGCCGTCGCCGGCGCGCAGGCGGAGCGTGCGGATGGAGAGATTCTCTACCGAGCCCGAGAGGCCGGCGACCGTCACCCAGTCGCCCACCTGCATCGCGTTCTCCATCAGCAGGAAGATGCCGGTGATGAAATCCTGCACCAGCTTCTGCGAGCCGAAGCCGATGGCCACGCCGAGGATGCCGGCGCCGGCGAGCAGCGGCCCGATATTGACGCCGATCTCGCTCAGCACGGTCAGCGCGACCACGACGAGGATGGCGCAGAGCAGGGCGGTGCGCAGGATCGGCGCGAGGGTGCGAAATCGCGCTGATTTGATCATCTGCGCTTCCCGCGTCAGCCGGGCGAGGTGCCGGTCCATCGAGATGTTCGTGCCTTCCCAGACCACGACGGCGCCGAACACGGCGATGCCGATCGTGATCAGCGCCGAGACGAGGCGGTTGCCGAGCGGGTTGTGGCCGAACCAGGCGAAAGCGTGGACGCCCCAGGTCTCCAGCAGCGTGAGAAGGGTCAGCGTGCCGAGCAGGATGTCGAGGCCGCCGCGCAGCGCCGGGTAGTAGCAAGTGGCCCGCCGTCCCAGGCCGTTGTCGGAGTGGAAACCACGGTCGAGCGCGCCATGCAGCATGATTGCGATCAGCCGGGCGACGATCAGCACCGCGACGGTGACCAGGAAGATGTGCCACAGCTTGAGGTAGCCGTCCTGCACCCGGGCCGCCCAGACCAGCCAGAGGGCGATGACCCAGAACGCGGCCATGATGTGCCAGACCCGTGAGAGACCGAGGCGCACCCGGGCGATAACGCCGGTGGCGCCCGGCCGGGCGCGGAGGCGCGCCGCCACCTTGCTCCGGATCTGGAACACGATGATGACCAAAAACACGTGGTCGATCAGCACGACCAGCTTGAGCAGCGCGTCATGCGCGGCGGTGTCGATGTCGAACAACACGCCGATCTCGGAGGAGGCATAGCCGAAGGCGGCGACCGCGGCGAGGCGGCGCACCCAGCGGAGCGCGTAGGCGGCGTCGTCGTCGCTGATATGGACGAGGCGGAGGCGTGGCGTTCGCGGCGCCACGAGCATGCGGGTGAGCGAGGTCGCGACCCGGTAGGCGATATAGGCGTTGACCAGGGCCAGCAGCACAAGGCGCGGCGTGTCGTCGTCGGGGGAGCGGCTGATCTCGGTGCCGACATAGCCGACCAGGGCGAAGGCGCCGACCGGCAGCAGGTGCAGCAGCAGCCGGACCAGCACGAAGGGCAGCCGGCGCAGCTGGCGCAGCACCCGGTTGAGCCGGCGGTGCCGTTCCACAAGCTCTTCGGAGGCGTCCGGCAGGCCCGGCGGCGGCTCGGGCTCGTTGCCTTCCGCCGGCAGATCGCCGGCCAGTTCGGTGATGCGCTGCTCCGGCCGGCGGAGCAGGCGCTGTCCGGCTCGCTCCGTGGCCAGGGCGCAGGCGAGGACCAGCGCCGCCCGCCAGGCGGTGGCGATCACGCTCGCCCGCATGTCGGGGTCCTGCGCCAGATCGTTCAGCCAGCGCCAGATCAGCATGACGCTGCCGAGGGCGTGGCCGAGCGCCGTCGTCTGATGGGAGAGGCCGGCGAACCAGCCGGAGCTTTGCACGATCAGCTCGGCCCCGAGACTGTCCGGGGCGAGTGGCACCTGGCTCTTGGTCGCGAGACCGGCGGCGGGCAGGCCCTTCACGATCGCCTGCAGGGTGGTGGTGAACTGCGTCCGCTTCTGCGGGTTGTTCAGCACGTCGAGCACAAGCTGCGCCTCCGCCGGGCTCACGCCGGAGGGGGACGGCGACTTGCCGACTCCCTGGGCATGGGCCGGAATGGCGAGGATCAGGCAGAGGAAAAGCAGGAGCGTGGACGATCGCATGTATGGGTCAGCACCATAGGGGGGCCGGAGAGTCAAACCCGGCGTGCGGGAGGCCGGGTGCAAAAGCCGGTCCGGCGCCTTATCTCGGGGCCATGAGCGTGATCCTCGTGTTCCTGATGGGGCTGGCGATGCTCGGCGTGGTGGGCGTGCTGCTGGCCGGAATCGTCGGCACGGCCCGGGGCGCCGATCCCTGGCGGTCCAACCGGCTGATGCGCTGGCGGGTGCTGCTGCAGGGCGTGGCCCTGCTGCTGCTCGCCCTCATCATGGTGCTGGCGCGGCGGCGGTAACGCGGCGTGGTTTCGGCCGGCCTCGTGGGGTTGCGTTGCCGGTTTGACAGCCCTGCCGTGCGCCTCTTAAGGTCCTCGTCCATTGGGGGTGGGGGCCGGGATTTATCGGCCTGCCAACAAACGAGATATAACAGGAAAAACGGCGGGATCATGAAACTCCTTGTCCCTGTAAAGCGGGTTGTCGATTACAATGTGAAAGTCCGGGTGAAGTCGGACGGCTCCGGCGTGGAGTTGGCCGGCGTCAAGATGGCGATGAATCCGTTCGACGAGATCGCGGTCGAGGAGGCCGTCCGTCTCAAGGAGAATGGTGTCGCCAGCGAGGTCGTGGCCGTCTCGCTCGGCGTCGCGCAGGCGCAGGAGACGATCCGCACCGCCCTCGCGATGGGCGCCGATCGCGGCATCCTGGTCGAGACCGATGTCGCGCTGGAGCCGCTCGCCGTGGCGAAGCTGCTGCGCGCGGTGGTCGAGAAGGAGCAGCCGAAGCTTGTCATCCTGGGCAAGCAGGCGATCGACGACGACATGAACGCCACCGGCCAGATGCTGGCGGCGCTGCTCGGCTGGCCGCAGGCGACCTTCGCGAGCAAGGTGGTCATCGCGGGCGAAACCGCGACCGTCACCCGCGAGGTGGATGGCGGGCTTGAGACGGTGGCGCTGGCGCTGCCCGCGATCGTCACCGCCGATCTGCGCCTCAACGAGCCGCGCTACGCGAGCCTGCCCAACATCATGAAGGCGCGGAAGAAGCCGCTCGAGACGCTGACGCCGTCCGATCTCGGCGTCGATCCGGCGCCGCGGCTGACCACGCTCAAGGTGAGCGAGCCGCCCGTGCGTCAGGCCGGCAAGAAGGTGGGCTCGGTGGCCGAGCTCGTGCAGAAGCTCCGCACCGAAGCGAAGGTGATCTGATCATGACCAGCCTTATTCTGCTCGACCATGAGGACGGCCGGATCAAGCAGGCCTCGCGCAGCGCCATCGCTGCCGCCGCGAAGCTCGGTGAGGTCCATGTGCTCGTCGCCGGCGAGGGGGTGGATGCCGCCGCCACGGCCGCGTCGCATATTCCCGGCGTCGCCAAGGTGCTGAAGGCCGAGGGCGCCGCCTACGCGCATGCCCTGGCCGAGCCGGTCGCCGCGCTGCTCGTCGCCGTCGCCGGCCCGTACAGCCACATCCTCGCCGCCTCCACCGCCATCGGCAAAAACGTGCTGCCGCGCCTCGCCGCGCTGCTCGACAGCCAGCCGATCAGCGACATCACCGGCGTGGTCGATGCCGACACCTTCATCCGGCCGATCTATGCCGGCAATGCGCTCGCGACGGTGAAGTCCGCCGACGCGAAGAAGGTCATCACCGTCCGCACCGCGAGCTTCGACCCGGTGCCGGAGGAGGGCGGCAACGCCCCGATCGAGGCCGTGTCCGCCGCCGAGGGGCCGGCCAGCTCGCGCTTCGTCTCCGCCGAGATCTCCAAGAGCGAGCGGCCGGAGCTGACCTCCGCCCGCGTGGTGATCTCGGGCGGCCGCGGCATGCAGAACGGCGACAATTTCAAGCTGCTGGAGCCGATCGCCGACAAGCTCGGCGCCGCGGTTGGCGCCTCGCGCGCGGCGGTGGATGCGGGCTTCGTGCCGAACGACTACCAGGTCGGCCAGACCGGCAAGATCGTCGCCCCCGATCTCTACATCGCGGTCGGCATCTCCGGCGCCATCCAGCACCTCGCCGGCATGAAGGACAGCAAGGTGATCGTCGCCATCAACAAGGATGAGGACGCGCCGATCTTCCAGGTAGCAGATTACGGACTGGTGGCGGACCTGTTCCAGGCGCTGCCTGAACTCAAGGCGGAGCTGGAGAAAGCCTGATGACCCAGGACCAGAGCACCGGTACGGTTTCGGAGATCCAGTCGATCGGCATCGTCGGCTCCGGCCAGATGGGCAGCGGCATCGCGCATGTCGCGGCCCTGACCGGGCTCTCGGTCGTTCTGCTCGACGTCAAGGCCGAGGCGCTGGAGAAGGCGCTGGCCGCGATCGGCAAGAACATGGACCGCCAGGTGGCGAAAGGGCACCTCACCGCCGAGGCCAAGGCCGAGGCGCTGGCCCGCATCGCCACCAGCACGGACTACGCCGCCATCGCCGATTGCGACCTCGTCGTCGAGGCCGCGACGGAGAAGGAGGAGATCAAGCGGGCGATCTTCAAGTCGGTGACACAGCACCTGAAGCCTTCCGCCATCCTGGCAAGCAACACCTCGTCGATCTCGATCACCCGGCTCGCGGCCACCACCGACCGCCCGGGGCGCTTCATCGGCATGCATTTCATGAATCCGGTGCCCGTTATGAAGCTGGTCGAGATCATCCGTGGCATCGCCACGGAGCAGCCGACCTTCCTGGCCGTTCAGGCCCTCGCCGAGCGTATGGGAAAGACCACCGCCGTGGCCGAGGACTTCCCGGCCTTCATCGTCAACCGCATCCTGATCCCGATGATCAACGAGGCGGTCTATGCGCTGTACGAGGGCGTCGGCTCCGTGACCGCCATCGACACCTCGATGAAGCTGGGCGCCAACCACCCGATGGGTCCGCTGGAGTTGGGGGATTTCATCGGTCTCGATACCTGCCTCTCGATCATGCAGGTGCTGCATGAGGGGCTGGCCGACAGCAAATACCGGCCGTGCCCGCTGCTGGTGAAGTATGTCGAGGCCGGCTGGCTCGGGCGGAAGACCGGGCGCGGCTTCTATGATTACAGCGTCACGCCGCCTAAGCCGACGCGCTGATCCGGGGCGCGCCGCCGGGGGCCTCGCCCCCGCGTTCGGCGCGGCGTATTGCAGGCTTTCGCATCAGCCAGACCGGGGTCCCGGTCTGGCTGATGTCGTTTTCGGGCCGATAATTCCGGGGATCGGAACCGCATCCGTTGCCAGAAACGGCCCGTCAAGCGCGCATGGCGGCGCTGCGCAGGCCTGTCGGCCGGAGCATGTGCCGGGGGGCGATCTGAAAGGAGGGGGCTGGAGCGGGTGAAGGGAATCGAACCCTCGTATGCAGCTTGGGAAGCTGCCGTTC
>DATJWY010000272.1:0-4260 GCA_035500775.1 Acetobacteraceae bacterium | reverse complement strand
AACTATAGGATTCCAAAGGCTAAGCCTTTGGCGGGGCCACGGAGGGAGCGCCCCTGGCCTTCACTCCCCCCACCAAGGCGCCCGTATCACGCCGCCCGCACGCCTTCGATAAAGGCGCTGATCTCCGACCGCAGCCTGTCCGCCTGCTGCGACAGGGCTCCGGCGGCGGTGAGCACCTCGCCGGAGGCGGAGCGTGTTTCGCCCACACCCTGGCTCACTGCGGCGATATGGGAGCTGACATCGCCGGTCCCCATGGCGGCCTGCTGCACGTTGCGGGCGATTTCCTGCGTTGCCGCGCCCTGTTCCTCCACCGCGGCGGCGATGCCGGTCGAGATCTCGCTCATCTGCCCGATGACGGCGGCGATGGTGCGGATCGCCTCGACGGCCTGCCCGGTGGCCTGCTGGATCTCGGTGATCTGGCCGCCGATTTCCTCGGTGGCGCGCGCCGTCTGGCTGGCGAGCGCCTTGACCTCGGAGGCGACCACCGCGAAGCCGCGCCCGGCATCCCCGGCGCGCGCCGCCTCGATGGTGGCGTTCAGTGCCAGCAGGTTGGTCTGGCCGGCGATGGAGTTGATCAGCCCGACCACCTCGCCGATCTTCCGCGCCCCGTCCGAGAGCGCGCCGACGATCTCGTTGGTGCGGGCGGCATCCGCCACCGCCTGCCCGGCGATGCGCGAGGAATCGCTGACGCGCGCGCTGATCTCGCGGATCGAGGCGGAGAGTTCCTCGGTGGCGGCGGCAACTGTTTGCACGTTGCCGCTCGCTTCCTGGGCGGCCGTCTGCACCTGGGTGGCCTGCTGGTCGGTGCCGCCCGCCGTGCGCGACATGATCTCGGCGGTGTTGCGCAGCGCGGCGGCGGAGGAGGAGACGCCGCCCACCATGTCGCCGACCCGCGCTTCGAACTGCGACGCGAGCGTCAGCATGTCCTGCCGCCGGTGCTCGGCCGCCTGACGCTCCGTCTCCGCCTGCCGCGCCCGCACGGTCTCCATCTCGGCGAGGCCGTGGCGGAACACCTCCACCGCCTGCGCCATGGTGCCAAGCTCATCGCCCCGCGCCGTGCCGGGAACGGCGATGGCGAGATCCCCCTTCGCCATGCGGCTGACCGCGTTGGCGAGGGCGTGGATCGGCCGCACCGCGCACCAGCGCAGCAGCACCATGGTCGCGGCGAGCAGGAGCAGGCCGAGCAGCACCGCGCTCGTGAGCGTGGTGACGACGAGCGAGTGCACCGGCGCGTTCAGCGCCGCCGTCGGCAAGGTGACGAGCACGGTCCAGTTGCCGCCATCCGGCCCGAGCGACGCCGGGAGCAACAGGCGGGTCAGGTCGCCGCCATTCGTCCGGTCCCGCAGCGGGGCATCCGGCATCGCGCCGTTTGCGGTCAGTTCCAGCGCGGCGCCCAGATGCGGCAGCATGTCCGTCACCTTCTTGCCGAGCAGGGCGGGATCGCCGACCGCCGCCCAGACGCCGCCCGGGGAGATCAGCGCCACCGAGCCGCCGAGCGGGTGCAGCGCGCCGAACGCCTCGCTCAGTTCGGTCAGGGCGAAATCCATGTCGGCGACACCGATGGTCTGTTCCCCATCCTTGATCGGCACCACGAGCGAGGTCATCAGCACCGGCTTGCCGTCCACCGGATAGGTATAGGGTTCGATGATCCGTTCCCGGCCAGTCGCGAACACGTCCTTGTAGAAGCTCTCGGTCGGCGGATCGTCATCGTCCTTGGTCGCGGGCTGTACCGTCTGCCCGGCGGCGCCGTTGGTGACGTAGGTGTTGAGCGTGCCGCCCGGGCTGCTGCTCGGCTTGCCGGCCCAGTCCTTGTTCAGCCCGTAGCCATCCGCCCGGAAGGCCAGGGCCGCGCCGAGGATCTCCGGATGCGCCGCGGCCACCTGGCGGAGCAGCGTCGGCACCGCCGCGCGGCTGAGGCTGGCGGCGCGCATGGCGGCGGCGGTGGCGGCCAGGGTGCGGTCGGCCTCCAGGGAGGTGGCGAACCGGTCCTGCGCGGTCGCGACCGCATCCCGTGCCGCGTCCCGCCCTATTTGCAGGGAGAGGTCGCGCGCCTCGGTGCCGTTCCGGTCGATGACGACCCAGGTGAACGCGCCCAGACCTGCCGCCAGAGTGAGCAGCAGTGGCAGCACCAGCTTCAGGTTCAGTGAGGTTTTGTTCCAGATCGCGTGCACAACAGATCCCTCGGCGAAGTCGGAGCCTCCTTTCTGTGGCCGTAATATTGCCATGGCGTAAACGCGGTGGGGCCGTGCGCCCCTGCCGGAGGTAAAGCGCCCGGTTACGATTGCTCAATAGAGCGGCGGCGTAACGATCCAGAGCACCTCGGTGGTGCTTTCCGCGCCGTTTTCGAACCGGTGCGGCAGCGTGCTGCGGAAACGGAAACTGTCGCCTTCGCCGAGCCGGTATTCCTGTTCCTCCACCCGGAGGCGGAGCGCGCCCCGGATCACGTAGCCGCATGCCTCGCCCTTGTGCGTGTAGAAATCCGGCCCCGAGACGCCGCCGGGCTCGATCACCAGGGCGGGGAGGGGCCGGACGTGCCGCGCGGCACGGTGCGGTCGATGGCCTTCCACGGCAGCGCTTGGCGCTTGCAGGTGGAGGCGGGCGGAGGCATCGTGCTCGTCGATCTGCCCCGCGCCGCGGCGCACGCGCCCCCGGCCATCGGCACGCCGGTTGCTTTGCGGCCGGAGCCAGTGTCCCTGCGTCTGTTCCCCGATACCAGTTCCGCTTCCGCCGGAAGCGAGGAGATCAAGCCATGAGTCACGCCCTGCAATTCTACATCGACGGCGCCTGGGTTGATCCGATCACCCCCGCCACCCTCGATGTGATCGATCCGGCGACCGAAACCGCCTATGCACAGATCTCCCTCGGCAGCGCGGCCGATGTGGACAAGGCGGTGGCGGCGGCGCGGCGCGCCTTCGAGAGCTTCGCCTTCACCAGCAAGGCCGAGCGCCTCGACCTGCTTCGCCGCATCCTCGCCGCCTACGAGGCGCGGTTCGAGGACCTGGCCCAGGCGATCTCGCGCGAGATGGGCGCGCCGATCGGCTTCGCCCGCGCCGCGCAGGCCGCAGTCGGCAAGTTGCATCTGCAAGCGACCATCGAGGCGCTGGAGTCGCTCGAATTCGACGAGCGGCGCGGCACCACGCTGGTGACGCGCGAGCCGGTCGGCGTCGTCGGGCTGATCACGCCCTGGAACTGGCCGATGAACCAGATCGTCTGCAAGGTGGCGCCCGCCATCGCCGCCGGCTGCACCATGGTGCTGAAGCCGAGCGAGATCGCGCCGATGGACGCGGTGATCTTCGCCGAGATCATGGAAGCGGCGGGCACGCCGAAGGGCGTGTTCAACCTGGTGCACGGCGACGGCCCGAATGTCGGCGAGGCGATCGCGCGGCACCCGGACATCGACATGGTCTCGTTCACCGGCTCGACCCGCGCCGGCATCATCGTCGCCAAGCTCGGCGCCGACACGGTCAAGCGCATCAGCCAGGAACTCGGCGGCAAGTCGGCCAACATCATCCTGCCGGATGCCGATCTGAAGCAGGCGGTGGCGGATGGCGTCGGCGGCTGCTTCGGCAATAGCGGCCAGTCCTGCAACGCGCCGACGCGCATGCTAGTGCCGCGCGCCGCGCATGATGAGGCACTGGAGATCGCGCGCGAGGCCGCCGCGACCTTCCGCGTCGGTCCTCCGGCCGATGCCGCGACCATGCTCGGGCCGGTGGTGAGCCAGCTGCAATTCGACAAGATCCAGCGCCTGATCGGCGCCGGCATCCAGGAAGGGGCGACGCTGGTCGCCGGCGGCCCGGGCCGGCCGGAGGGCCTGGAGCGCGGCTATTACGTGCGCCCGACCGTGTTCGGCCATGTGACGCCGGAGATGACGATCGCCCGGGAGGAGATCTTCGGCCCCGTGCTTTCGATCATCAGCTACGAGGACGAGGACGACGCGATCCGCATCGCCAACGACACGGTGTACGGCCTGGCCGCCTATGTGCAGTCCGGCGACCTCGCGCATGCGCGTGCGGTGGCGCGGCGGCTGCGCGCCGGCAATGTCGAGATCAACTATCCGTCCTGGGACGTGAGCGCGCCGTTCGGCGGCTATAAGCAGTCGGGCAATGGCCGCGAGGCCGGGGAGTTCGGCATCCACGAATTCCTCGAGATCAAAGGCATCATCGGCTACTTCGCGGACTGAGCGGCTCATTCGTTAAGGCCAGGGGCTCTGCCCCTGGACCCCGCAAAAGGCTTAGCCTTTGGAATCTATTACTTAAAGTA
>DATJWY010000271.1:0-10503 GCA_035500775.1 Acetobacteraceae bacterium | reverse complement strand
GGCCGCGGCGCGCAGCTGTGCCGGCTCCGGGTCCAGGGCAGCGCCCTGGCCTTGCTTTTCGTCACGCCGCGCGCGGCAGCGTTTCCAGCTCCCGGGCAAACTTCCGCCGCCGGCGCTGCATCAGCTGCCAGGAAAGCCACGTAGCGACCCCGGACACTCGCCCCTGCGGCGGCAGCCCCACGGCCTTGAGAATCATCGCCACCCCGCGCGCGAGATGCCGGTAGCGGTAGCAGCTCATCGCCCGCGACATATAGGCGGCGATGCACCGCCCATGCTCGTAAGCGACGCCCTCGGGCTCGTTGCTGCAATGGAAGGCGTAGGCCAGTTCGTCGTCTTCCGATTCCGCCACGCGCCCGGTGGCGATGCGGAGGCGCGTGAAGACGCCGATCTTCTCGCGCTCCAGGTAGCGGTGCATGTGATCGTAGAACAGCTTGAAGTGGCGGAACTCATCCGCCGCGATCAGCCGGCAGATCTCCTTCAGCACCGGCTCCTCGGTCGCATCGCCGAGGGCGCTATAGTAGCTGGAGGTTCCGGTTTCGACCATGCAACGGGCGATCAGCTCGCCGGTGCGGGAGCCGCGCACGGAGGTGTCCACTTCCACCGGCACTTTGTAGCCGGCCTTGTAGCGGGCGAAAGCCGCCTGATAATCCCAGGACGGGTCGGCGAGGCTGGCCCAGCGGCCGAGCGCGTCGCCGTGCTGCACCTCTTCCACCGACCAGTTATCCGCCGCCTGGCGGAAATCAGGGTCATCGACGAAGACGTGGTTGAGGTAGAGCGCGTAGTCGGTGCCGTTGCGCTCGACCATGGCGGCTGCCTTGACGAGCGGCACGATCGAGGGATCGACCCGGCTGGGATCGAAACGATCCCAGGACACATCTTCGATCCGCCAATGCTTCATCGTTCCGCCTGTAGCTGCTTCTCAGTCGCGTGGCAGCCGGCGCGCAGGCCCGCGCCCGACTCCAACGATACCACACTGCCACTGGTTGCCGATGAGTAAAAGTCCTGGTCCAACCCCTGTTGCCCGCTGGCAACAGGTAGCGTTCAGGCGGCAGAAGCCGCCTGAAGCATCGCACGGGCGGCAAGCAGCCGATCCATCGCGGCCTCGCGGGCCGCGATGTCCAGCTTGTCCACGCTGTCGTAGCCGGCTTCCGCCTCGGCGACGCGCTTCTCGGCATCGGCGCGAGTCAGATCGGCAAGCGACACCGCCTCATCGGCGAGGACGGTGCAGCGGTCTGCGGTGATCTCCGCGAACCCGCTGGTGACGAAGAAGCGGTCGGTCACCCGGTCGCCCTCGTGCAGGGCGACGACGCCGCCCCGCAGCATGACGATCATCGGCGCATGATTGGGCATGGCGGCGAGGTCGCCCTCGTAAGCGGGGATCACCGCCATGTCCACCGGGCGCGACAGCAGAAGCCGCTCCGGGCTGACGATCTCAAGCGTTACCGGCATGTGACTAGCTCCCGCCCCTGCCTCAGGCCGCCTGCTTCATGGCTTCGGCCTTCTTGATCACGTCCTCGATCGTGCCGACCATGTAGAAGGCCGCCTCGGGCAGGTCGTCGTGCTTGCCCTCGATGATCTCCTTGAAGCTGCGGATCGTGTCCTCGACCTTCACGAAGACGCCCGGCGAGCCGGTGAACACCTCGGCGACGTGGAAGGGTTGGGAGAGGAACTTCTGGATCTTGCGCGCGCGGGCGACGGTCAGCTTGTCCTCCTCCGAGAGCTCGTCCATGCCGAGAATGGCGATGATGTCCTGGAGGCTCTTGTAGGTCTGAAGGATCCGCTGCACTTCGCGGGCCACCTTATAGTGCTCTTCGCCGACGATGTGCGGATCGAGCGAGCGCGAGGTGGAGTCGAGCGGGTCCACCGCCGGATAGATGCCGAGTTCGGCGATCTGGCGGGAGAGCACGGTCGTCGCGTCAAGATGGGCGAAGGTGGCGGCGGGCGCGGGGTCGGTCAGGTCGTCGGCGGGCACGTAAACGGCCTGCACCGAGGTGATCGAACCCTTCTTCGTCGAGGTGATGCGCTCCTGCAGCAGGCCCATGTCGGTGGCGAGCGTCGGCTGATAGCCCACCGCGGAGGGGATGCGGCCGAGCAGCGCGGACACTTCGGCGCCGGCCTGGGTGAAGCGGAAGATGTTGTCCACGAAGAACAGCACGTCCTGGCCTTCCTCATCGCGGAAATATTCCGCGACGCTGAGGGCGGAGAGGGCGACGCGGGCGCGGGCGCCCGGCGGCTCGTTCATCTGGCCGTAGATGAGCGCCACCTTGGAGCCTTCGGTGGTGTTGTCGCCCAGCTTGATGACGCCGGCCTCGGTCATTTCGTGATAGAGGTCGTTCCCCTCACGGGTGCGCTCGCCGACGCCGGCGAACACCGACACACCACCATGCGCCTTGGCGATGTTGTTGATCAGCTCCTGGATCAGCACCGTCTTGCCGACGCCGGCGCCGCCGAACAGGCCGGTCTTGCCGCCCTTCAGGTAGGGGGCGAGCAGGTCGACGACCTTGATTCCGGTGGTGAGGATCTCGACGGAGGCCGCCTGATCCTCGAAGGACGGGGCGTCGCGATGGATCGAGTAGTAGGTCTTGGCGGGGATCGGGCCACGCTCGTCGATCGGCTCGCCGATCACGTTCATGATGCGGCCGAGCGTCCCCGGGCCGACGGGCACGCGGATCGGCTCACCCGTGTCCAGCACCTCCTGACCACGCACCACGCCGTCGGTGCTGTCCATGGCGATGCAACGCACGGTGCGCTCGCCGAGCTCCTGGGCAACTTCCAGCACCAGGGTGCGGTCCTTGACGGTGGTGGTCAGGGCGTTCTGGATGAAGGGCAGATCGCCCTCGAACTGCACGTCGACCACGGCGCCGAGGACCTGCGACACGCGCCCGACATTATTCTTCGCCCCGGAGGTGGCAGACATGACTGATGCTCCTATCGATGCACGGACCGATCTCAGACGGCTTCGGCGCCGGAGATGATCTCAATAAGCTCTCTGGTGATGTTCGCCTGGCGCGTGCGGTTATAGTTCAGCGTCAGACGGTTGATCATGTCGCCCGCATTGCGGGTCGCGCTGTCCATCGCCGTCATCCGCGCGCCTTGCTCCCCGGCACCGCTCTCAAGCAGCGCGCGGAAAATCTGCACCGCGAGGTTTTGCGGCACCAGGCGGGTCAGGATGGACTCCTCGTCCGGCTCGAACTCGTAGAGCGCGTGCGCCTCGCCCTCATGCTCGTGGGTCTTCGGCACGGGCAGCGGAATCAGCTGCTGCTCGGTCGGCACCTGCGACATGGCGTTGACGAAGCGGTTGTAGACCAGCGTGCAGACATCGAACGTGCCCGAATCGAGCAACTCGATGATACGGGCGCTGAACTCCACCGCGTGGGCGAACTCGATCTTGCGGTAGGCGGCGAGGCTGTACTCGCCGATGATCTGGTTCGGGAACTCGCGGCGGAGGAAGTCCCGCCCCTTGCGGCCGACCGGCAGGATCTTGACCGTCTTGCCTTCGGCCTCAAGCTTGCGCGCCAGCGCGCGGGTGGTGCGCCCGATATTACTGTTGAAGGCTCCGCACAGGCCGCGATCTGCCGTCACCGGGACGAGCAGATGCACCTTGTCGTTGCCGGTGCCGGCGAGCAGCCGGGGCGCGCCCGGCTGGTCGGCGACGTTTGCCGCCAGACGGCACAGCATATCCTCCATGCGCCCGGCATAGGGGCGCGCGGCTTCCGCCAGGTTCTGCGCACGCCGCAGCTTGGAGGCCGCGACCATCTTCATGGCGCTCGTGATCTTGCGCGTCGATTTGACGCTGTTGATCCGGAGGCGCAGGTCCTTCAAGCTGGCCATGAGCGGCGCCTCAGGAGATGAAGCGTTTCGTGAAACCGTCGAGGAAGCTGACGAGCTTCGCCTCGGTTTCCTTCTTGATCTCGCGGTCGGCGCGAATGGCTTCCAGGATGGAAGGCTCGCGGCTCTTCAGCTCCGACAGGAAGGCACGCTCGAAATCGCCGACGCGGGTGATCTCGACCTTGTCGAGATAGCCGCGCGTGCCGGCGAAGATCACCACCACCTGATCCTCGACCGGGTACGGATGGTACTGCGGCTGCTTCAGCAGCTCGGTCATCCGCGCGCCGCGATCCAGCAACTGCCGGGTCGAGGCGTCAAGATCAGCGGAGAACTGGGAGAACGCCGCCATCTCGCGATACTGGGCGAGGTCGAGCTTGATCTTGCCCGCGACCTGCTTCATCGCCTTGATCTGCGCCGACGAACCAACGCGGGAAACCGAAAGGCCGACATTCACCGCCGGGCGGATGCCGCGGAAGAACAGCTCGGTCTCCAGGAAGATCTGCCCGTCGGTGATCGAGATCACGTTGGTCGGGATGTAGGCCGACACGTCGCCAGCCTGCGTCTCGATGACCGGCAGCGCGGTCAGCGAGCCGGCGCCGAACTCGTCGGAGAGCTTCGCCGCACGCTCCAGCAGGCGGGAATGCAGGTAGAACACGTCGCCCGGATACGCCTCGCGTCCCGGCGGGCGGCGCAGCAGCAGCGACATCTGGCGGTAGGCGACGGCCTGCTTGGTCAGGTCGTCATACGTGATCAAGGCATGCAGGCCGTTGTCACGGAAATACTCGCCCATGGTGCAGCCGGTGTACGGCGCGAGATACTGCATCGGCGCCGGATCGGAGGCCGTGGCGGCGACGACGATCGAGTATTCGAGCACGCCGTTCTCTTCCAGCGTGCGCACGAACTGCGCGACGGTGGAGCGCTTCTGCCCGATGGCGACATAGATGGTGTAGAGCTTGCTCTTCTCGTCCTTGCCCGCGTTCACCACCTTCTGGTTGATGATCGTGTCGAGGATGATGGCGCTCTTGCCGGTCTGGCGGTCGCCGATGATCAGTTCGCGCTGGCCGCGGCCGATCGGCACGAGGGCGTCGATCGCCTTGATGCCGGTCTGCATCGGTTCGTGCACGGATTTACGGGCGATGATGCCCGGCGCCTTCACGTCGACGAGGCGACGCTCGACATCGACGAGCGGCCCCTTGCCGTCGATCGGGTTGCCTAGACCATCGACCACGCGGCCGAGCAGGCCACGCCCGACAGGCACGTCTATGATCTCGCCGGTGCGGTTGACGGTATCGCCTTCACGGATGGTCCGGTCGTCGCCGAACACCACGATACCGACATTGTCGGTTTCGAGGTTCAGCGCCATGCCGCGAAGCCCCGCGCCCGGGAACTCCACCATCTCGCCCGCCATGACATTCTGCAGGCCGAACACGCGGGCAATGCCGTCGCCCACGCTCAGCACCTGGCCGGTCTCGGCGACGTTGGACTCGGAATCGAACGAAGCAATCTGCTTCTTCAGGATTTCCGAGATCTCGGCAGGGCGGATCTCCATCACGCGGCTCCCTTCATGGCGTACTGCAGGCGCTGCAGCCGGGACTTGATGCTATTGTCATAAAGCCGGGCGCCCACACGGACCACCAGACCTCCGAGCAGGCTTTTATCCACCTGCTCTTCGATATTCACGTTGCCGTAACCCGCCTCGATCAGGCGGGCGCGCAACTGCTCGCGCTGCACCGTGGAAAGCGGGTTAGCGGAAACGACATGCGCCGTCACGATGCCGCGCTTCTCCGCCACCAGGTCAGCGAAGGCGGAAACCATGCCGCGCAGATCGCTGAGGCGACGATTGCTGGCGACGACGCCAACGAAATCCTGGATCAACGGATCGAAGCCCTGCTCCTTGAGCACCGCGACCGCGGCGGCGCAGGACTGGCGCACGTCGAACAGCGGACTCTCCAGGAGCCGACGGAAATCAGAGCTGCGATCGATCAGGGTGCCAAGCGCCCGGATCTGATCCACGGCGAGGTCCAACGCGCGGCGCTCTTCGGCCAGCGCATAAAGGGCCCCCGCGTAACGGCCGGCAAGGCCGCTGTTCTTTGAATTCATCGAGCCGCCTGACGCCACCGATCGTGCTTCCATCAGCAGTTTGGCCCGGCATTGCGCCGGCCGAGCGGCGTCTAGCATGGGGTTTACAGGTGCGCAACACGCGGCGCCCAGGGTTACGCACCAGCCATAGGTCGCAAGCGCCGTCCGCCGGCCGGGGACCGTCTAAAGAAACGAGACCGGATCGACATCCACCTCCACCCGCACCCCGCCGCCGACCCGCACCTGGGCGAGCCAGGCGCGCACCAGGCGCTGCACCGGCACGTCCCGCCGCGCCTTGAGCAGCAGCCGCCGCCGGTGCCGTCCGCGCAGGATGGCGAACGGCGCCGGCGCCGGACCGAGCACGGCGATGCCCTCTCCATGCGGCGCGGCGCGGCCGAGATCGCGCGCCGCCTCGTCCGCCGCCTGGGCGGTGTCGGCGCTGACGATCAGCGCCACCAGCCTTCCATAGGGCGGCCAATGCCCGGGCCGGCGCGTCGCCGCCTCCTCGGCCATGAACCCCTTGAAGTCGCCGCTCACCAGCGCCCGCATCACCGGATGCTCCGGCGAAAAGGTCTGGAGCAGCACCGTCCCAGGCGCCCCGGCGCGTCCGGCACGCCCCGCCACCTGATGCAGCAATTGCAGCGTCCGCTCCGCGGCGCGGAGATCGCCGCCCCCGAGGCCGAGATCCGCATCGACCACGCCGACCAGGGTGAGATGCGGGAAATGCCAGCCCTTGGCGACGATCTGGGTGCCGATGATGAGATCCACCTCCCGCGCCGCGATCGCCCGCGCCGCCTCGGCCGCGTCGTTCGGCCCCGGCATGGTGTCGCTCGCCATCACCAGCAGCCGCGCCTCCGGGAACAGCGTCCGCACCTCCTCGGTGATCCGCTCCACCCCCGGCCCCACCGGGGTCAGGCTGTGCTCGGCGCCGCATTGCGGACAGGCTTTCGGGATCGGCTCGGCATGGCCGCAATGGTGGCAGGTCAGCACCTGCTTCGCCCGATGCTCCACCAGCCAGGCGGTGCAGTTCGGGCATTGTATCCGGTGGCCGCAGGCGCGGCACAGGGTGAGCGGGGCGTAGCCGCGCCGGTTGAGGAACAGCATCGCCTGCTCGCCGCGCGCCAGCGTCTCACGCACCCGCTCGACCAGCACCGGGCTGATGAAATGGCCGCGCTCCGGCGGATGCGCGCGCAGATCGACCGCCACCACCGTCGGCAGGCTGGCGCCGCCATGCCGGGTGGGCAGATGCAGGCGGCGGTAGCGCCCGGCCTCCACGTTCGCCAGCGTCTCCAGGCTCGGGGTCGCGGAGACCAGCACCGCCGGCGCGCCGGAGAGCCGCGCCCGCACCACCGCCATGTCGCGCGCGTGATAGACGACGCCCTCCTCCTGTTTGAACGCCGTCTCATGCTCCTCATCGACGATGATGAGGCCGAGATCCGGGAAGGGCAGGAACAGCGCCGAGCGCGCGCCCACCAGCACCGGCGCCGCCCCCTCCGCCACCGCGCGCCAGGTGATCCGCCGCGTGCGGGCGCCGAGATCGGAATGCCAGATCGCCGGGGCGACGCCGAACCGGCGCTCGAACCGCTCCAGCCATTGCGAGGAGAGCGCGATCTCCGGCAGCAGCACCAGCGCCTGCCGCCCTTGCGCCAGGCATTCGGCCACCGCCTCCAGATACACCTCGGTCTTGCCCGAGCCGGTCACGCCGTCGAGCAGGGTGACGGAGAAGCCCCGCGCCGCCACCGCCTCCCGCAACGCCAGGGCGACCTCCTGCTGCGCCGGCGAGAGGTCGGGGCCGGGACGCGCGGGATCGGGCAAGGCGAAGGGCGGCAAGGCCGGCAGTCCGGCGGGCAGGAGCAGCCCGGCATCGGCCATGCCGCGCACCACCCCCGCCCCTACCCCGGTGGCGCGGACCAGCTCCGCCGTGCCGCGCGGCCGGCCGTCGCCCAGCACCGCGAGCACGCGCTGGCGGGCGGGAGTCAGCCGGGCAGCGGGCGTTTCCGCCGCCGTGACGAGGTCGGGTGCCGCGATCCAGCCCTGCCCCGGGCCGGGCGGCGGCTGCAAGGCGTTGACCCGCAGCGCCATCGCCAGCACCTCGCCCGGCGGCGCGAGCGTGTAGGCCGCCACCCAGTCGATGAAGCGGCGCAATGCCGCGGGCAAGGGCGGCGCGTCCAGCACCGCCGAGACGGGCCGCAGCTTGCGGTCCGGCACCTCACCGGCGGCGCCTGGCGCGTCCCAGACCACGCCCACCTCCTCCCGCCGGTTCAGCGGCACCAGGACGATGTCGCCCGGCACGGCCGCCAGCGTGTCGGGCAGGGCATAGTCGAACGGGCCGGCGAAGGGATAGGGCAGCAGGACCGGCACGCGCCGTTTGCGCCCCGGCGGCGCGGCGCGGCGCTCGTCCTCATCGGACAGGCCGGGTAGCATCGCCGCATCCGCATGGGAGCCACTGGGCGTTTTCCCGGCTTCCACGTTTATCGTATGCAGCCCTTCTATCGTGTGCAGCCCTTCCGCTCCCACCCGTACCCCGAACACCTGGACACCGCCATGCCCGCCCCGGAAACCGCCAACCGCCGGCCGCATCCGCCATCGTCGCGGGGCCATCGCCCGCCCCCCGCGCCGGGAGGCCGCGCCCGCGCGCCATACAGGTCCGACACGGCATGAACCAGACCGAGCGGGACGAGTCCATCGCCGCCTTCCTGCGCGCCAACCCCTCCTGGCTCGCCGAACGCCCGGAACTCTACCGCTGCCTCGCCCCGCCCCAGCGCGTGCACGGGGAAAGGCTCGCCGACCACATGGCCGCCATGGTGCAGGCGGAGCGCGCCCAGGCCGCGGCGATGACCGCGCAGGCGGAGGCGGTGCTGGCGGCCTGCCGCGCCACCACCGCCCTCACGCTGCGGGTGCAGGAGGCGGTGCTGGCGCTGATGCGCTCGCCGGACCCGGCGGATTGCGTCGCGGTGGAGATGCCGGGGCTGCTCGGCGTCGATGCGGCGACCCTGTGCGCGGAAGGGTTCCGCCCGGGGCTGCGCCACCTGCCGCCCGGCCACATCGAGCGCCTGCTGGCGGGCCGCGATGTCGCCTTCCGCGCCATGCCGGACGATGCCCCCCTGCTGCATGCCGAGGCAGCCCTGCTCGCGCGGCACGACGCGCTGGTGCGGGTGCCCGCCGCCAGCCCGACGCTGCTGGCCCTCGCCTGCCGCGATCCCTGGCCGCTCTCGCCGCAGGGCGCGGGGGCGCTCGGCTTCCTCGGCCGCGCCCTCGCCGCCGCGCTGGAGCGGGCGGGGTGGTGAGGGCGGCACGGCGGGAAGGAAGGCCAGGGGCTTCCCCTCCGTGGCCATTCCATCGGCCATTCTGGCCGATGGAACCTTGGGCCACTCCGCCCCTGGACCCCAGCAAAGGCCAAGCCTTTGCAATCCAATACTTTAAGGGTCGGGGGTCCGGGGCCTCAAGGCCCCGGCGGGGTCCAGGGGCAGCGCCCCTGGCCTTCGGGCCGACATGACCATGCCCGATCAACCCGCTTCACTCGCTCTCGCCGACTACCTCGCCTGGCTCACCAACGAGCGCCGCGCGGCCACGCTGACCGTCGAGGCCTATGCGCGCGATTTGCGCGGCTTCCTCGCCTTCGTCACCCGCCATCTCGGCGGTGAGCCAAGCCTCGCCGACCTCGGCCGGCTGAGCCAGGCGGATTTGCGCGCCTGGCTTGCCTCCGAGGCGGAAGCCGGCAAGGGCAACCGCACCCGCGCCCGCCACCTTGCCGCCCTGCGCGGCTTCTTCCGCCATCTCAGCCGCCGCCACGGCATCACCAACCCGGCGCCGGGCCTGATCGGCACGCCCCGGGTCCGCCCCACCGCGCCGCGCGCCCTCTCCCCGGAGGCGGCGCTGGACATCAGCCACCATGCCGGCGACGCCGCCGCCACCCCGTTCGCCGAGGCGCGGGACGAGGCGCTGTTCACCCTGCTCTATGGCGGCGGCCTGCGCATCTCGGAGGCACTCGCCCTCAATGTGCGCGACGCCCCCTTGCCGGACGGCGAGGGCGCGCTCCGTGTCACCGGCAAGGGATCGAAGCAGCGTCTGGCGCCGGTGCTGCCGGCGGTGCGGGAGGCGATCGCCGCCTGGCTGCGCCTGCATCCGCGCCGGGGCGAGCCGGACGCGCCGCTCTTCGTCGGCGCGCGCGGCGAGCGGCTGAATCCGGGCGTGGCGCAGCGGGCCTTGCGCGCCTATCGCCGCCTCGCCGGCCTGCCGGAACACGCGACGCCGCACGCGCTGCGCCATTCCTTCGCCACCCATCTGCTGGCGGGCGGCGCCGATCTGCGCTCCATTCAGGAGCTGCTCGGCCATGCGAGCCTCTCCACCACGCAGATTTATACGGCGGTAGACGAAACGCAGTTGCTTGCGGTGTGGCGGAAGACCCATCCTAAGGCGGAGGAGTAGCGGGGCTCCGCCCCGCGCCCCGCTGGGGCCTTGAGGCCCCAGGCCCCCGATCACTTAAGTAATGGATTCCAAAGGCTTGGCCTTTGGCGGGTCGAGGGCAGAGCCCTCGCCTTGCTTATCCCAGGACCTAGAGCAAGTCGCATCTTGGTTGAGATGCGATTTGCTCTC
>DATJWY010000270.1:0-7443 GCA_035500775.1 Acetobacteraceae bacterium | reverse complement strand
CTATAACGTGCAATCCCTGGACGCCTTCATTCTCCGTCTGTGGAGTGGAGCGACTTTGGCGCGGGATTGGCACGCGCAGGCCTTGCCCTTCAGCGCCAAAATTATCAGGAACATCCTGGTTGGGACGCTTTTTATCTTGGCAGCATTGGCAGTTTGGAGGACCCGCCCCACGCAGGAATGCGGGGACTTCAAGCCCGTTACGGGAAGCGACTATTTGCATTATAGCCTCATGATCGTCCTCTGTGTTACTGTAAGCACAGTGTCATGGACGCATTATTATTTGCTCATGCTGCTTCCATGGACGCTGTATATTTCTGGACGCCTCCCATTGATCGACGACCGGCTTACGCATGGCTTGGTATGGGGAAGCATCGTGCTTTGCTCGATCCCGGTCAGCTTCCCGCAGCTTGAACCCGAATGGTTGGCTTCGCTTTACTCACGAAGCTTGGCATCCGTTTGGTTTTTCGGTGGACTTTTGCTCTTTTGGGCTTTTCTGCGGAGCGCCCTCATCCGCTCCAGTGAAACTCTCACCCCTTGGCTGCCCGAGATTTTCGTTGCGAACGCGCCTTCTGCCCTTGAAGGTGCTGGTCGTAAAGCCTAAAGGGCGAGCGGCGGCGCTGAGGGCAGAACCGAGGCGATCAGGGAGCGCAGTTGCGTCATGATCGCCAATTCGAAGGCCAGTCCGGCATCCGTCGCATAGGATTCGGGCATCCACCAGACGAATTTCGCGTCAGGGACGGGGATATGGCACAGATGCATGCTGCCGCGTCCCGCCGGCACTTCGCGCGGCGTTTCGCTCGGCGCGAGCGCCGGATCGACCGTGCCGGTAAAAACGGCGAGCGTCACCAGCCGGTTCGCCGCCCCGGCCTGCAACGCGGTTTGTGCCGCGACCAGTGCGTCGATCTTGGCTTCGGTGATTGTGTCGGTCGAACGCAGGAACAGGATGGTCGTCCTGCCGTCGTTGAGGCTGTCGAAGAAATTCCGTGTCCGGCGGTCGTAGAGGGCTTTCAGGCTGGCGAAGTCGTCCGCGGCCCAGGCGCGTCCGGTCTCGTGGTTCCAGTGGATGCCGTGGCGCGCATGGATCGGATAGTTGAGCTTTTCGTCGAAGCGGGCGAATGCGCCGTCCGTATAGTCCGCGAGGCCGGAGCCGAGCAGGGCGGTTACCGCGGGGAGCGGGTGGATCGCGAGGTCGAACGGCATCGATTTCTCGGCGAGTCGCCTTGGCCGCTTGAACCCCCATTTCGAGGGGAGGTTGCGCGGCAGGCAGTCGCAGCCGATCGAAACCAGATTGATCGCGTCCAGCACGTCGTCGCGGGGAATGTTGTGGTGTCGGGCGATGACCACGCGGAACAGATAGTCCAGCATCGGCCGGACCTGCTCGATCCGTTGTTCCGCCGCGAGGCCGGCGATCCTGGTCCGCAGATCGTCGATATCCTCGGCGCTGACCGCGGCCCGGGGGCTGACGAAATAGGAGACGTACTGGGCGCCGAACCTGTCCGGCCGTCTGAAGCCGTCTTCCGGCTCGTCCGCGGTGCCGGAGCGCGCATCGAAGAAGGCCCGGAATTCCCGGTGCGAGGCGGCGAGTGTGTCGAGCGCCGTCTCAACTTCACTCATGTCCATCTGGTTCGCGATCCAGCGTTGCGTTGCGCGCTTGCGGCCCCGGGTGACGACGCGTCGCAAAATAGTCCGTTTTTCAACCTTTTGGCAAATCTTGCCGCACGTGATTCGCGGGGAACGCGGGTGGATCAGACCAGCCCGGCCGCGAGATTAACGGTGAGGGCGATGACCACGGCGTTGAACAGAAAGCCCAGAAAGCCATGCAAGGCGGCGAGGCGGCGCAGCTTCCGGGACGTGATCGCCACGTCCGACACCTGGAATGTCATGCCGAGCACCAGGGCGAAATACAGGAAATCCCAGTAGTCCGGCTCCGCGTCTCCCGGGAAGGAGAGGCCGCCATCCAGCCGGCCGGTGCCGTCGGAGGACGTATAGTATTCGTGGGCATAGCGGAGAGCGAACGCGGCCTGGGTCACGAGCCAGGAAAGAAGCAGCGTCAGAACAACGAGGCCGATATGCAACTCGCGCAATGGTGGTGCCTTTTGCCGGCTGCTGGCGAATTCGTTGAGGATCGCCATGAAGCTCGCGGCGACGCCGGTGAGGACCAGCCAGAAAATGGTCCATTCGCCTTCTTCCTGGGCGCGTGCATTGGCGGGCATGCGCGCGGTTGGAGCGGTGAAGGTCCGCGCGGCGAGGATCAGAAAAACCAGGGCCCCGATATCCCAGCCGAGGATGGGCCGGCTGTCGCGGGCCGGGAGGATGGCATAGGCCAGCAGGCCCGCGGCCGCGCTGAAGAGCGTGTGCCGATGCGCCGAGGCGATCTGGCCGAATCGGGCCAGCGGTTTCCCGGGGCCCCGGCCATGGGGCGGCATTGCATTGCTTTTCTGCATCGTGCCCTTGTGTGTTGTATCGGCCTCTGGGGTGGAGCGGCGCCAGGCGGGCGGGGGTGGTGTCGCCTGACAAATTTATCGCATGATCAAGGAGATGGGGCATTTTCATCGCGCGCCTCTGATTGGAGTGTGCGCAGGCTGGCCGGAGCAATGCGGCCGGTCGCCTGGAGTGGGAGGAGGGGGCTCCACCGGCGCGCGGGCGCTTCGGGTCGGGGGCACCGGCTGTCCGGCACCTGGTGTGGGATAAGCCGTCCAGGGGGCGCCGCGCGTGCGACGGTTCCCGGCTCCCGGGCCGTGTTAGCTACATTTTAACCAAGCCGGGCATTTCTTAATACGCGGCAATGTGAGTTCCTCGCCATCACAGGTTAATTCCTCCCGGGTGGCGGCCGTCTAATTCAGGCTCCGCACCTTGGGGGTAGAGATTGTGGAACGCTGTGATACCTGTCGGTTGCGTCTCCTCGGTGCTTTCCTGTCCAATACGCCTGATGAGATTGCGTGCATTCAGGCGAGTAAAGTTGGTGAGCAAAGCGTTGTCGCCGGAGGAATAGTGCTTGAGGAAGGCAAGACCGCGCGCCGATTTTCGACGTTACTTTCTGGATGGGCTTTTTGTTTTAAAACCCTGCTGGATGGTCGGCGGCAGATCCTGAACTTTCTTCTCCCCGGCGATTTGGTGGGGGTGAATTCACGTATTCTTGACGCCCCGGATTGCGGGGTCGAGGCGCTGACCGATCTGCGGCTCTGCGTGTTCGGCCGGGAGCAGGGGCAGGATCTATTCAGGACGATGTCGGCCCTCGCCCTCAATACGGCGGTGCTGATCGCCTGGCAGGAACGGACGATCGACAGCACGCTGCTCTCCGTCGGCCGGCGGAGCGCGAGCGAGCGCGTGGCCTGGCTGCTGCTGCATCTCTGGCGCCGGGCGGAGGCGCTGAGCCTCATACGGGACGGCGCCCTGGAACTGCCGGTGACCCAGGCGCACATGGCCGATGCGCTCGGCCTGTCGCTTGTGCATACCAACCGCACCCTGCAGGCGCTCCGCCGGCTTGAGTTGTTCGAGCTTTCCGGCGGCTGGCTCCGGCAGGTGGATGAACAGCGACTGCGCACGCTTGCCCAGGATTTCAGCGCTCCCGTGGAGCGGCGGCCGCTGTTCTGATCCCGCGGGGAGGGGGCGGCCGCGTGCTGGCCCCCTCCGCCCCCCGTTCCGACGCGTCAATCCGACAATGCCCGCTTGCAAAATGCGGCGCGGTGACGCATCTCACCCCGCACATTCGACCGGTTGGCCCTGCGCGCCTGACCCCGCCCTCGGAGCAGCATCCGGGCGGCGGGACGCGGCGTTGGCGGCCGGCACATGGATGGGCGCACGGGGCAGGGGCCCCGGTTGCGCCCACATGGCATGGAGAGGTTACCGTGTCCGGCACCACGCAGCTTGATAAGATTAGAAACATCGGCATCACGGCGCATATCGACGCCGGCAAGACGACGACGACGGAGCGCATCCTGTACTATACGGGTGTCTCCCATAAGATCGGCGAGGTGCACGACGGCAACACCACGACCGACTACATGGAGCAGGAGCGCGAGCGCGGCATCACGATCACGTCCGCCGCCGTCACCTGCGAGTGGAAGAACCACCGGATCAATATCATCGACACGCCGGGCCACATCGATTTCAACATCGAGGTGAACCGCTCGCTGCGCGTGCTCGACGGCGCCGTGTTCATCATCGAGGGCGTGGCCGGCGTGCAGCCGCAGTCCGAGACCAACTGGCGCCTCGCCGACCGCTACAACGTTCCCCGCATCATCTTCATCAATAAGCTGGACCGTACCGGCGCCGACTTCTTCCGCGCGTTCGACACGCTGAAGGAGAAGCTCGACATCATCGCCCTGCCGCTGCAGCTCCCGATCGGGGCGGAGGAAAACTTCCTCGGCGTGGTCGACCTGGTCGAGATGAAGGCGATCATCTGGGAAGGCGGCGAACTCGGCGCCAAGTTCCACGACGAGCCGATTCCCGCCGATCTGGAGGAGAAGGCCCGCGAATACCGCCAGCTGCTGCTCGACACCGCGCTCGCGGTGGATGACGCCGGCATGGAAGAGTATTTCGAGAAGGGCGACGTCTCTGTCGAGACGCTGAAGCGCGCCATCAAGACCGGCACGATCTCCGGCGCCTTCCGCCCGGTGCTGTGCGGCACGGCCTTCAAGAACAAGGGCGTGCAGCCGCTGCTCGACGGCGTGCTCGACTACCTGCCCTCGCCGGTGGACGTGCCGGGCATCAAGGTCGCCGCCGAGGAAGGCGAGGAAGAGACCGCTGACACGAATCGCCGCGTCATCAGGGCCGATCCGGCCTCGCCCTTCGCCGGCCTCGCCTTCAAGATCATCAACGACAAGTACGGCACGCTGACCTTCGTCCGCGTCTATGCCGGCACGCTGAAATCCGGCGACATGGTGCTCAACACCACCAAGGGGCATCGTGAGCGCATCGGCCGCATGTTCCAGATGCATGCCGATAAGCGCGCCGAGATCAAGGAAGTGCACGCGGGCGACATCGCCGCCTTCGTCGGCCTCAAGGATACCGGCACGGGTGACACGCTGGCCTCGTCCGATGATCCGGTGGTGCTGGAGCGCATGGCATTCCCGGTCCCGGTCATCGACATCTCGGTCGAGCCGAAGACCAAGGAAGCCGTCGAGAAGATGACGATCGGCCTGCAGAAGCTGGCCGGCGAGGATCCGAGCCTGCGGCTGCGCACCGACCAGGAGACGGGTCAGACGATCCTTTCCGGCATGGGCGAGTTGCATCTCGAAATCATCGTCGATCGTCTGCGCCGCGAATACAACGTCGAGTGCAATATCGGTGCGCCGCAGGTGGCGTATCGCGAGACGATCAGCAAGGCCCATACCGAGATCTACACCCACAAGAAGCAGAGCGGCGGTTCCGGCCAGTACGCCGAGGTGAAGATCGTCTTCGAGCCGCTGGAGCGGAACGAGGGCATCGTCTTCGAGAACAAGGTCGTCGGCGGGTCAGTGCCCCGCGAATACATTCCGGCCGTCGAAAAGGGCATCCGGGTGCAGGCCGATACCGGCGTGCTCGCCGGCTTCCCGACGGTGGACTTCAAGTACTCGCTCACGGACGGCAAGTACCATGACGTCGACTCGTCGGCCCTCGCCTTCGAAATCGCCGCCAAGGCCTGCTTCCGCGAAGGCATGAAGAAGGCCGGTCCGGTGATCCTCGAGCCGATCATGGATGTCGAGATCACCACGCCGCAGGACCATGTCGGCGACGTGGTGGGCGACCTGAACCGGCGCCGCGGCATGATCCAGAGCCAGGAAAGCGCCGGCTCCACCGTGATCGTGCGGGCGCATGTGCCGCTGAAGGAGATGTTCGGCTACATCTCCGACCTGCGTAGCATGACGAAGGGGCGCGCCTCCTTCACCATGCAGTTCCACCACTACGATCCGGTTCCGCGGAACATCGCGGACGAGATCATGGCGAAGTCGGCCTGAGGCTGAACCCGGGCGGCGCTGCCGCCCGGGACGCTTCGGTGGCCGTCCTGGCCGCCGGGTTTCCCGGGCGCGTCGCCCACAGCTTGCGGTTGCGCACCCCACGGGCCTCCTCCGGGAGTCCGTGGGTTTGGCCATGTCTCCGGCCAGGATCCGCCGCCGGGCGCAAACGGCGCGGGGCCGGTCGTCCCGCCTTGACGCGTCCGGCGTGGGCGCCCAACTCTCCGGCATGACCAAGCGCAGTCCGATCGAACTGGATATGACCCCGGACGGTCAGTTCCGCTCGCCCCCTCCGCCGCCGCGGAGTGGCTTGCCATGGCTGGCGCGTATCGGCCTTGGGGCGGCGGTGGTCGCGGCGCTCGCGGGGCTTGTGGCCGGCGCGGCGCTGGCGTTGTGGCTCGTCTCTATCCTGCTGCCGGTCGCCATCCTGGCGGCGGTGATCGCCTGGCTTGCCTTTCGCATTCAGCTCTGGCGCCTCGGCGGCGGCTCATCCCGATCGTAGAGCGCGATCGCTTGAGGCTGACAGTCGGAAAGCGTGAATCGCGCTCTGAAAACAATGCGCTAGATTGTGATCGTATCAGTCAACCTGATCCGATCACGGTCGTAGCAGGCCCGCTTCTTCCGCGATCAGCGTATAGGAGCGGCGCCGCGATTCGGGGTCGTGCGTCGCGGTAACGACCGCGATTTCTTCCGCCCCGAGTTCCGCCGCCAGCGCCGAGAGCCGCGCCACCACCTCAGGCCCGGTGCCGGCGATCGTCGTCTGCCGCATTTGCTCAATCCGTGCCTGCTCCAGCTCGGTATAGGGAAAGGCGGCGGCTTCCTCCGGCGTGGGGATCGGCACGAACTGCCCACGGTCACGGATGATTCGCCAGTATTCCCGTGGGGCCGAGAGACGGCGCGCCTCCGCCGCCGTATCCGCCGCGAGTGCCCAGACGCAGAGCGCCGCGCGCGGTTCCGGCCAGGCCGGGCTTGGCCGGAACTCCTGGCGATAGAGAGCGAGCGCTTCCGCCGCACCGCGCCCGTCGGAGAAGAAATGCGCGAAGCAATAGGGGAGGCCGAAATACGCTGCGAGCCGTGCGCCGTAATCGGAACTGCCGAGGATCCAGACTTCCGGCGCGGTCGGCCCGAGCGGCTGCGCCTGCACGGCGCGGAACGGATGGGTGTCCGGCAGGGGGGCGCCGGAGACCCAGGCCATGACGTCCCGCACCAATGCCGGGAAATGCTCGGCGGCGATGGACGCGTCGGGATTGAGCGCCTGCGCGGTGCGCGGGTCCGAGCCGGGGGCGCGGCCGAGCCCGAGATCGATCCGCCCCGGCGCCAGCGCCTCCAGCACGCGGAATTGCTCGGCCACCTTCAGCGCCGCGTAGTGCGGCAGCATGATGCCGGCGCTGCCAAGCCGGATACGCTGTGTCACCATCGCCAGCGCGCCGAGCAGCACCTCGGGCGCGGCGCCCGCGACGCTCGCGGTGTTGTGGTGCTCCGACACCCAGTAGCGGGCATAGCCGAG
>DATJWY010000269.1:0-4860 GCA_035500775.1 Acetobacteraceae bacterium | reverse complement strand
GGATGGCGACACGCTCCGCGTCCGTGTCCTGATGCAGCCGCCGGCGCCGCCCTCCTATCCGGGCGGGCGGGACTTGCAGCGCGACGCATTTTTCTCCGGTCTCGCCGGATCGGGCTTCGCCATCGGCCCGGCGACGCGCGTCGCCCATGCCGCGCCCGCGGGCCTCGCGCGCTGGTGGCTCGGGATGCGGGATGCGGTGGCGCGGCGGGTGCTGCTCGGTCTGCCGGGGGAGGCGGGGCCGATCGCCGCCACGCTGCTCACCGGCTCGGCGACCGCCATCCCCGAGGCCGACCGGGCGGCGTTCCGCGATTCCGGCCTCGCGCATCTGCTGGCGGTGGCGGGCCTGCATATCGGCATCGTCATGGGGCTTGCCTTCGGCCTGGCGCGCTTCCTGCTCGCCGCCTGGGAATGGGCGGCGCTGCGCTGGCCGTGCAAGGCACTGGCGGCACTGGCGGCACTGGCCGCCGGCGGGTTCTACATGGCGCTGACCGGGGCGCATTTGCCGATCCAGCGCAGCTTCGCCATGGCCTGCCTCGCCACCGCCGGCATGCTGACCGGGCGGCGGGCGCTCTCCCTGCGCGGCCTCGCTCTGGCCGGGATGGTGCTGGTGGCGCTGGCGCCGGACGTGGTGCTCAGCGTCAGCTTTCAGATGAGTTTTTCCGCCGTGCTGGCGCTGATCTCCGGTTTCGAGGCGGCGCGGCCGCTGCTGCGGCGGGCGCGTGCGGCCGGAGGCTGGTGGCGGCGCGCGGGCGAGGTGGCGGCGCTGGCGTTGACCAGCCTGCTGGCGGCGAGCGCCTCGGCCCCGTTCGGCGCCTATCATTTCGGCGAGGTGCAGCTCTACGCGGTGCTGACCAACCTGCTCGCCGTGCCGCTGACCGCGCTCTGGGTGATGCCGGCCGGGCTCGCGGCGCTGGCGCTGATGCCGCTCGGGCTGGAGCATCTGGCGCTGGTGCCGATGGGCTGGGGCATCGCCGTGGTGTTGTGGATCGCGCGCACGGGCGCGGCGTTGCCGGAGGCGGTGCTGCGCGTGCCACACATGCCGCTGGCGGGATTGCTGGCGACGGCGTTCGGGCTGGCCTGGCTCGGTCTGTGGCGGAGCCGGCTGCGCTTCGCCGGCGTGCTGCCGCTCTGCCTCGGCCTCGCCTCGCCATGGCTGGTGCACCCGGCGGATATCCTGGTCGCCGCCGATGGCCGGATGCTCGCGGTGCATGCCGGGACCGGCCTGTTCGTCGAGCGGGAGAGCCGCGCCTCCCGCTTCACCCTCGAAGACTGGGAAACCTATTGGGCAGCGGTGGAGGCGGCGCCGCTCCCGGCCGACATTCCCGGACTGCGCTGCGCCGGCCCGGCGTGCCAGGTGGGGCAGGGCGGCGCGCAGGCATTGCTGCTGCTCGGGGACGACGCTGCGTCCGGCCCGTCCTGTGCCGGGGTGGTGGCGGTGGTGTCGCTGGCTTGGGTGCCGGGGATCTGCCCCGGCGCGCCGCATGTGGACCGGGCGGCGATCCGGGCCAGGGGCGCCCAGGCGATCTGGCTCTCCCCGGCGGGGGCGCGCGTCCTCAGCGTCGGCGATGCGCGCGGCGACCGCCCTTGGGTGCGGATGCCGGACGGTGTACTGCCGGCCTTGCCGCAGGCCCTGCCGGACCGGTTGCCGCCGGACGAGCCCTGAGCCGCTGCCTGCGGGGCGGTTCAGCGGGGCCGGCAGGGGGTGGCTGGATTTCCGGGCCCGGCTGGACGAAGCTGGCATCGGGCGCCGCCCGCGACCTTCCGGGCGCGTCAGGCAGGGAAACGGTGATGAGCAGCAAGCGAGAGCATGGCAAGCAGCCGGTCGCGCCCGAGGAAAGCAAGCGGCCGCCGCTGATTCCGGACCCGCCCAACCCGGCGGAGATCGAGCAGATCAGCCGCGACCAGGCGCTGATTGCGGATGAGGGCGGAAGCACGCCGAGCCGGCCGGAACGCGCTTAGAGCAGTATTAGTCGAACTGGAACCAGTTCGACTAATAAAACGGCTCGCCCCATCAAAAGCCTTGGGTCACATTGAACCTGAGCGCGTTCCCACCCTGAACGTGCGAGGCGACAACATCCAGGGTCGTTGATCGGTGTGCGGCTGGATCGGGTTGCGGTCCGAGTGATGCTGTTTGGTCTACTTTGTTGCCAAGTATAAATACTTACAAATTCAAAACAAGGAAGAAGGACACAGATCGCTACACGGAACTGTCACAAACTGCGCGTGATACGCCGTGGCGGACGGATATCCCGGCGTGCCATCCTTGATATGGGCGCCCCGACCTGCCATGGGCACGGTGAGGGAGGGAACCAGCTTGGATCTGTTTCGGCTGCTTGGCTATCGTCGTTGGTGGTACCTGCATGCGCTGTCCGGCCGGCATCGTTCGGATATGGACGGGATCGTCGCGATTGGCGGCGCGGCGCGCAGCGGCACGACCTTGTTGCGCTCCATGCTCGGACGGCACCCGATGATCGCCGGCGCCCCTGAGCTGACGGTCTTCCTCTCCCGGATCTCGGCCCCGGCGGATATCGCGGGACGGCTGGACTGGGAGCCGGCGACGGTCGAGGCTTGGCAGCGGACCAGCCGCTCGCAGGTGGAATTCATTGAGCGGGTGCGGGACGCGGTTCTGGCGGAGGCGGGCAAGCCGATCTGGGCGGAAAAGACCCCGGCCAATGTGCGCCGGTTCGGCTTCATCCGCCGGGCTTTCCCGCGCGCGAAGCTGGTGCACATCATCCGGGACGGCCGCGATACGGTCTGTTCGCTCAGGCGCAAGGATTTCGCCAAGTTGCGCGGCGCGGCCTGGGACAGCACGCAGGCCGCGCTCCGCTGCGGCGAGTTATGGGCCCACGATGTGCGGGCGGGAAAGCGCCATCGCGGCGACCCGGCCTATTACGAATTGCGGTACGAGGATTTGGTCCGCGCGCCGGAGGAGACACTGCGTCCGCTGCTCGCCTTCATTGGCGTGGAGTGGGACGATTCGGTGCTCTCCGGCGACGCGGGGCAATGCCCCGTCAGCCGGGGCACGAATTTTCTCATCGCCGATGAGGCGGTGGCCGCGGGCGGCCTGTTCGCCTCATCGGTCGGCCGTTGGCGGAGCGAGCTGACGGAGGCGCAGCTCGCCGCGCTCCGGCCGGTCATGGCGCCGTTGCTGCGGTCCCTCGGCTACGAAACCGAGGAGGCCGTGCCGGCGGGCGAGCTGTCCCGCGGAAACGAGTCCGCGCTGTCGGCGTCATCCGCCGGATAGAACAGCGAAAGGGTGCGCTGGCTGTTACGCCGCCGTCTCCTCGGTCGCCATCTCTTCGGCCGCCGCCGATTCGCGCTGTTCCTGCGCGTTGCGGGCCTGCGTCTCCAGGGTGCGCAGCACGTTCATCAGGCTGGCGGCGAGGCCGGGCAACTGTGAGAGCGGCAGGATCAGCGTCCCCGCCGGCACCACCTGGCCATCGGTCGAGATCTGGGTCATCCGCAGCCGGGCGACGCCATTGGCGATATTCGCCTCGCGCATCGCGTCGGCGAAGATGATCGGCATGTCACTCATCCTGCACTCCTTGGGGCGAGGGCGCCCGGCCAGCCATCGCGCCCGGAGCGAATGCCGCACGCGTGTGCGGCGCATAACAAAATCGCGTGACGCGCGGAACGGGGGACGCGGGGGCGGGGCCGCTTCAGTAGCGTCGCAGCAACGCCACCAGCTGCCCCTGCACCTTCACCCGTCCGGCCGGGAACAGCCGGGTTTCGTGTCGCGGGTTGGCCGGCTCCAGGGCGACGGAATTGCCGCGCCGGCGCAGCCGCTTCAGCGTCACTTCCTGGTCGTCCACCAGGGCGACCACGATCTGCCCGTTCTCCGCCGTCTCGGTCTTGCGGATCACCACCGTGTCGCCGTCCAGGATGCCGGCCTCGATCATCGAATCGCCGGCCACTTCCAGCGCATAATGCTCGCCGCTGCCGAGCAGGGCGAGCGGTATCGCGATATGGGTGCCATTATCGCGCAGCGCCTCGATCGGCAGGCCGGCGGCGATGCGGCCATAGAGCGGCAATTGCACCGCCCCGGCCTCCGGCGCCGCGCGCACCCCGGGCAGGCGGGCGGAGAAATCGCCGTGGATGACGTTCGGCGCGAATTTCTGCGCCGGCATCTCCTGCTGCACCAGATCCTCCGGCAGGCGCACCACTTCCAGGGCACGGGCCCGGTGGTGCCGGCGGCGCAGGAAGCCTCGCTCCTCCAGCGCCGAGATCAGCCGGTGGATGCCGGATTTCGACCGCAGGTCGAGCGCCAGCTTCATTTCCTCGAAGCTCGGGGAAACGCCGGTTTCCTTCAGGTGGCGGTCGATGAAGGAGAGTAGTTCGTGCTGTTTACGGGTGAGCATGAGGCGGGAACGCTCCCACGGCATCGTTGCGGACGGGGCCCGGGGTTCCGGCTGGCGCTCCGGCGAGTGGAGCGCATAGCGTGGGAACAAACCGACAACTCATGGATGTTCTAATTTAGTTCCGCTCGCGTCGTCAATCGTCCGACGTGAAGCGGTGGAGAAATTTGTAAAAGCAAAGGCTTGGAAGGGGAGGCCAGGGACTCCGCCCCTGGACCCCGTCACGCGCGGGCGTGCCTTCGCACGACACGCGCGGGCGTGCCTCCGCACGACACGCGCAGGCGTGCCTTCGCGCGACGGGGCCTTGAGGCCAAAGATAAGTAACGGATTCCAAAGATACTGTGTCTCCGGTCAAGCCGGCGGCTCAATGGCCCGCCTGCGCCGGACTCTTGGCGGTCGCTCCGGCGGGCCATTGAACCACCGGCAACCGTGCGGGTCACGTCGAGGCGTGAGACTGACGGTCATGCCGTTGCGTCGGCTTCGAACGGCTTTTGTGTGCGGATCA
>DATJWY010000268.1:0-5173 GCA_035500775.1 Acetobacteraceae bacterium | reverse complement strand
CCCGGCATCAGGAAACGAATTCGAACTGTTGTTGCGTGCACGGTAAACGTTTCAGGCAGGCTACGTGCTGACACGATGTACGAATTTCTGGCACTGCTGCTCGTCAGGCCGCTCCGACCCGTTGCTCCATGCCTGTGAATCGGCACGCAATCGGGGCTCTTCCGCACTTCCGGTGCAACCGGGTCGGATGCTTCTGGGGGAGTTCCCATATAGGGCGGGTCTCTTTGGAGTTCCGGCGCCTACATTGTCCTCTTCCCTCCCGCAGCTCCTCCCGGGGCTGTCCATCCGTCAGGTCTTGTTGACCCCCGACGGCATCACCATCGTGGCCGACCTGAAGCCGAGATCCGCACCTTGCCCCGATTGCGGCAGGCGATCGATGCGGCGACACAGCCACTATCTCCGCACCCTGGCCGATTTGCCGCTTCAGGGACGTGTCGCTCGCCTTCAGGTGCGCGTTCGGCGATTCCGCTGTGACACGGCCGGCTGTCGCCGCCGGATCTTTGCCGAGCGCCTGCCCGACATCGCGGCCGTGAAGGCGCGGCGTGCGTATTCCGACGAAGTCGCCCAGTGATTCCGGAACGATGTCGCCCACCGTTCCGATGTGATGTCGCCCAGGATTCCGACAAATTGTCGCCCACCCTGAGCCTCTGCGCTCATTGATTTCGGTGCTCTTCCCGCCCGTCGAGGTCAAGCGTTCTGCGCGCGCGGTGCGCGTTTTTTGCGCATACTCTCGCCGGTGAGATCGATGCGGGTGGCATTGTGGACGAGGCGGTCCAGGATGGCGTCGGCATAGGTTGGATCCCCGATGAGCTGGTGCCAGTGGTCCACCGGGACCTGGCTGGTGACGATGGTCGAGCGGCGGCCGTATCGGTCTTCCAGGATCTCCAGCACATCGTGGCGTGCGGCGGCATCGAGCGGCGCGAGCCCCCAATCATCGAGGATCAGCACTTGGGGCGAGGTCAGGCTGCGGAGTAATCGGCGGTGGCGGCCATCGGCACGCGCCAGGGCCAGTTCGGGCAACAGCTTGGGCACGCGCTGATACAACACGGACCGATTGTCGCGGCAGGCGCGATGCCCTAGGGCTGACGCCAACCAACTCTTCCCGACCCCGGTCGGGCCGCACAGAATCACGTTCTCATGGGCATCGATCCACGCGCCTGCGGAAAGTTTCTGGAACAGGGCCCGATCGAGGCCGCGCACGGCGCGATAATCGACGTCCTCGACAGCGGCATGATGACGCAGCCTGGCGTAGCGGAGGCGGGCGGCAAGACGCTTGTCGTGGCGATGACTGATCTCGCGCTCGAGAAGCAGGGCCAGCCACTCGGCATGGGTGAGCGTGCCCAGGTCGGCGTCGGCCTGAAGCTCGGCGAAGGCGCGCGCCATCCCGAGCAGTCCGAGTTGGGTAAGCTGATCATGGGTCGGATGGGTGAGCATGAGGGATTTCCTTTGGTTCAATGGAAGTAGCCGCCGCCGCGAATGTTCTGGTGCCGGATCGGCGCGGGCTCTGGCTTGGACTGATCCGGCGCGTGGCCGTCGAGCTTGTGGTCGAGGATGGATTTGACGGAGCCGTAGGTCAGCGCGCCGATCTCGATGGCGCGTGCGGCCGCGGCATCCAGGCGACCGGCACTGATGGAGCGTGCGAGCCGAAGGATGCCGAGGCAGGCGCGGAAGCCCTGCTCGGGGTGCGGCCGCCGCTCCAGGATCAGGGCGCAGAGTGCGCTGACCGAGGGGCCGATCTCAGCCGCCTCGCGGGCGATGCGCTCGATGGTCCAATCCGCGTAGCGGCGGTGGCTGGACGGCATATGCTCCGGTAGCGTCGTATGGCGGCCGTCGCCGCTGCCGCGCCGGTGGACGGCGATACGCTCGCCGCGCGCGAACACCTCGACCGTGCGGACGGTGAAGCGAACCTCGACCTCGGCGCGGGCAAAGCGGTAGGGGACGCTGTAGAAGTGGTTCTCGACCTCGACGTGGTAATCGATGCCGACCCGCCTGACGCGCCACTCCGCCATGGCGTAGGGCTCCGCTGGCAAGGCCTTCAGCGCCGGACGGTCCAGGGTCTCGAGCAACTGACGGCGGGTCTGGCCCAGGCGCCGGATGATTCGCTCGTCATTCAGCCGCCGACAGAATTCGGCGATCGCCTCGTTCAGCTCGGTCAGGCTGTAGAAGGTCGTATGCCGCAGGCGCCCGAGCAGCCAACGCTCAGCGATGAGCACGCCGACTTCAACTTTGGCCTTGTCCCGGGGCTTGTATGGCCGGGCCGGGAGAACGGCGGCGCCATAATGCGCCGCCATCTCCGCATAGGTCTTGTTGATCACCGGGTCGTAGAGACAGGCCTTGATCACCGCGACCTTGGTGTTGTCCGGCACGAGCAGCGCGGGCACGCCGCCGATGGCGGCCAGAGCCCGGTTGTGGGACTCGATCCAGTCCCCAAGCCCCTGGGTCCAGCTCGCCTCGGCATAGAGGAAATTCGAGGCCCCGAGCACCGCGACGAAGATCTGGGCATTCCGCGTTCGGCCCGTCAGCCGATCAACGACGACGGGCACGACGTCACCGGCATAATCGACGAACAGCTTCTCACCGGCCTGATGCGACTGGCGCATCGTCACCGATAGCCTGGCCTCCCAGCCACGGTAGAGCTCACAAAACCTCGAATACCGGTAACCGTCCGGATAACGGGCGATGTACTCGTCCCAGACGACAGTCAGCGTGACATGCTTGCGCTTGAGTTCGCGATGGATCGCGGCCCAATCCGGATCGGGATGGCGCCGATGCCCCGGCTTCTTGCCCGCCCCGGAGAACAGAACCTTCTCCAGCGCGGCATCCGTCTGCTCCGCCGGAAGCCCGTCCGACAGCCCACAGGCCGCTACACGCCGCAGCGTCAACCGCACCGTCGAGGCTGCCACCCCCACCCGGATGCCGATCTGCCGGGTCGATACCCCCGCCTGACGTAGCCGCACAATCTCGCGCACCTGGCGCATCGTCGTCCTCTCCGCTGGCATCGCCTGCTCCCAAAAGGAGCAGATCCTAGACAAACCAGCAGAGGCTCAGCTCGGTCATGAGCCACCCGAAGCGGGCGACTTCAGATCGGAACGGTGGGCGACTTCAAATCGGAATCCCGGGCGACTTCATCCCGGAACACTGGGCGAGAATTCGCCGGAATCCCGGGCGACATGACCCCGGAATTCGCACGCGGCGAACCATCCGGCTCGCGGACAGCCAGCGCCAGATCGGACTGTCGCTGGGCGGCGAGGCCGGCGCGCGTCTGGCGGCTCGGCTTGCCATGCCGGTCAGCGGCGACACCTTGCTGCGCCTGATCCGCACGGTCGCGCTCGCGCCAATCCCGCCACCACGGGTGATCGGCATCGACGACTGGGCCTGGCGGCGCGGGCACCGCTACGGTTCCATCATCTGCGATCTGGAACGGCGACGCGTTGTCGACCTCCTGCCGGATCGCACGGTTGAAGCCGTGCGAGCGTGGCTGGCGGCGCGCCCCGGCATCACCGTGATCGCGCGCGACCGCGCCGGTGCCTACGCCCAGGCCACCACCGCGGCTTGCCCCGACGCGATGCAGGTGGCCGACCGCTGGCACCTGATGGAAAACGTCAGTGCCGCCTTGCTTGACGCCGTGCAGCGCTCGATGCGGCGGATCCGCGACGCGCTCGGGGCGGCATCCCTCGACCCCGCATTGCTGACCTGTGCCGAGCGGCGCCAGCATGAAGGATTCCTGCGCCGCGCCGCCGCTGACGCGGTTATTCGCCGTCTCGCCGCGAGCGGCGTGCCGATCAAGGAAATCGTCCGCCGCACCGGGCACAGCCGCAAGGTCGTGCGTACCGTCGTCCGCGGCGGCAGAATGGACGTCTTCCGCGTCAGGGCGAGCACGCTGGATGCGTTCCTGCCACGGCTGGACGCGGAATGGGAGAACGGCTGCCGCAACGGCGCCGAACTCTGGCGCCGCCTCAGAGCCGCCGGCTTCACCGGTGCGCTGCGTGTGGTCAGCGAATGGGCGACGCGCCGCCGGCGGGCTGACAGCACACCAGGCGCCTTGCCGTGCAAGCCGCCGTCGGCGCGGACCGTCGCGCGGCTTCTCGTCAGCCAACGGGACCGACTTCCGGCTAGCGACGCGAGACTGGTCGCCGTGGTGGAGGAAGCGGTTCCGGCGCTGCGGGTAGCGGCGGCACTGGTCGAGGGCTTCCAGAACATGCTGCGCACGAAGACGGCGGCACTCGATACCTGGCTCACGGACGCGGCCGAAAGTGTGCTCGCGGCTTTTGCCGCCGGTATCGCCGCCGACCGCGACGCGGTCGCAGCCGCGATCACCGAACCATGGTCGAACGGGCAGACCGAGGGGCAGATCACCAAACTGAAGCTGCTGAAGCGACAGATGTATGGTCGTGCGGGCCTCGATCTTCTCCGTGCCCGGCTCATCGCCGCATGATGGCGCAGTGCAAAGTCTGCACCGGAAGTGCGGAAGAGCCCTGATTGCGTGCCGATTCACAGCCCATCCGGCCAGGAGCGGAGCGCAGCGCTTCTCGGCCTCGCGATCTTTCTCCTCGAAAATGCCCCGTCGGCGGCCCTTGGCGCGTGCGCCAGCGCCCGCGAGGGCTTGGGCCCAGGGTGAGCGCCAGGCCCGGCGGATGCCCGAGCCGCTCGGCCACCACCGTGGCCCACAAGGTGAGCACCGGCGCGCGGTTCACTCTGATCGAGGCGAACGACATGGTCAGCGAGGCTGCGCGTTGCCCGGTTTCCTGTCCACGCCCGCGTCGCCGGCGGGCCGCAGCCGCGTCACCGTGCACGGCGCGGCGGGCAGCGCCTTCCAGCCGGCGATGGTCCGGACGTGTTTCCGCGCCTGCGCATTGTCGAGCCCAGGGAATCGCCGACGCAATTCGAGGGCGGCCGAGAACTCGCCGTCCTGGGCGAAGGCGGTGCGGATGGCGGCGGCGTCCGCTTCGGTGACGACGAACATCACTAGACCATGGGGACGGAGACCACGGCGGGCAAGCGTCGCGATCGAGGGCATCTTTGTGTGCGATAGGCCGCCCGTTATGCCGTGTGCCGGGCTCTGGGCGGGGGCGAGACAAGCGGCAGCTAACCGCGCGCCATGGTGCGCGTCCGGGTCATCCCTGCCCGCCGAGCTGACGCACCCGCGTTGGCACTGGCGGGTGCGAGTAGTGGA
>DATJWY010000267.1:0-21965 GCA_035500775.1 Acetobacteraceae bacterium | reverse complement strand
TCTGGGATTTTTCAAATTTGTGGGGGCTTGGGGCCTCAAGGCCCCAACGGGTCGAGGGCGGAGTGGCCCAAGGTTCCATCGGCCGGAACGGCCGATGGAATGGCCACGGAGGGAGAGCCCTGGCCTTCCAATATTGGGCAGTCCGTATCACCTCAGCGCGGTTTCGCCGGGGTGGCCGGCGCCAGCAGGTCGCCGAGAACCGGCACCAGCGAGGATTGCCGCCAGGCGCCGATGGCATAGGCCCAGCCCGCGACGCGGGTCCGAACCTGTTCGGGATCGTTGCCGGAGACCATGAAGCGTGCCCAGGGTTCGCCCTTGTCGAGGAACAGGCTGACCCCGATCGTCATGCCGTCGGTGGTGGTGTAGGTGGCGGTGCCGGCGGCCTCGCCCGGGGTTTGCGCCGCGGGCTTCACGTCAAGGAAGGTCAGCGCCTCCAGCGCCCCGGCGGCCGCCTCCATTTTGTGTGGATCGAGTGGCGGGTGCTCGGTCGGCGCGGTCAGCGCCAGGGTGTTGCCCTGGCGGGCAAGGGTGAGGCTCTGGCCGGCGCGGGTCGCGGTCAGGCTGGCGATCTGGCCGCGATCGATGTCGAACAGCACATGGTCGAGCCAGAGACCGGGCTGGTCCGGCACGCTCAGTTGCCCCTCGGCGAGCCAGCTCCGCGTCTCCTCCGGGCGGCGGACATAAAGCTGGTCGGGCAGGTCGCCGTTGCTCCGGGGGCGGCGCCGGCCGACGATCAGCGCGGCGAGCGTCTCGCCGTTCGCGTCCAGCACGCGGACACGATCACCCGTCGTCCCGGGGGGCGCGTCCGGGCGCGCGGGGTCGTCGAGGCCGAGCCGGCCGAACTCCGCCGGGTCGCTGGTGCGCGGCTCGTCGAGGCGGAGCGTGGCGAGGCCGGCGAACAGCCGGTTCAGCTCGGTGGCCGCCACCGGGTAGAAGCCGCTCTCGCGCAGCCGCCAGGTTCCGTCCCGCAGCTCCAGCGTCAGGCCGTGCCCCTGGTGCATGATCTCCACCCGCGTCGCGCGGCGCAGCTCGGTGGAGAGGTCGGGGAAGGCGAGGCTGACCGTCTCCGGCGCCGCGCCGCCTTCGGTGTCGCGAAGCTGGCTCAGCCGCCAGCCGGCCGCGAGGGCACCGGCGGCGAGCGCCGCGACGAGCGCGAGTGTGCGCGGCTTCATCATGCGTGCGTCCCCCCGCGGCGGCGGGAATGCATGATGCCGAGTCCGATCGCCACCAGGCTCAGCGCACCCGGCACCAGGGCGATATTGAAGATCTGCAATTCCGTTTCCAGCCAGGAGATGTCGCGCCGCAGGTCGAGCTGCACCAGCCGCAGCTTGCGCCGCGTGTCCAGGATGTCGCGTTCCGCCGCGTCGATCGCGTCCTGCTGCTCGGCGGTGACGGTGGCGGCGCTGGCGCCCTCGCCGGATTGCAGGTCACGCAGGCGCTTTTCCGTTTCGTCGAGATGCGCCTTCAGCGCCTGCTGCGCCTGCCGGAAGCGGGCCTCCGCCTGGTGCTGCATGTCGTCCACCACGGTGAAGGGGCGCTCGGCGGTGCGGCGGCCGCGCAGGCCGATCAGCGCGTCGCCGCCCGCCAGCGTGCCGAGCAGGTTGACGACGAAGGCGCCGTTATCGTTGAAGGCGACCGGCTCGCTCTGGCCGAAGAAATCGTCGTTCCGCACCCAGAAGCGGTCGGCCAGGATGTCGCTGTCGGCGACCAGCACGAGATTGGCCGACCCCGCGCTCTCCGCCCGGTACGGCGGCAGGTTGGCGGCGCGGAGCATGCCGGGCGGCAGCGGGGGCGGGCCGGAGAAGGCGGAATGCAGCACGCCGCGCACCCGGGCCGCGATCACCCGCGATCCGCCCTCGGGGTGGAAGCGTGCCAGGATCGCCGCCGGGTCCGGGTCGCCGCGCACCTCGCTGACCGGGATCACCCCGGAGCGCGGGCCGCTGCGCAGGAGCGGGGAGAATTCGATCGTCGCCCCCGGTTTCTTCTCCAGGAACCCGGCGGAGGCGACGCCGACCTGTTGCAGATCGGCCGTCGCCGGATCGCTGTGCGAGAGGCCGGCGCTGACGTTGAACCAGGCGATGTAATCGACGATCGACGAGCGGTCGTCCGGCTTCGCCCGCACCTGCCAGGCGCCGGAGGGATCGGTCACCACGCGGTTCGGGTCGAAGGCGACGCCCCAGGCGTCGAAGAGCGGGCGCAAATCGCTGCCGGTGCCGCCGGGCGGGGCCTGGTCCGGGTGGCTCGCCTCGTACTCGCTCTGCGGATCGACCATCGCCATCAGCCGGCCGCCGCGCATGACGAACTGGTCGATGGCGTAGAGCGCGGCCGGTGGCAGATCCTGCGCCTGCGCCACCAGCAGTATCTGCACGTCCGGGTCGATCACCTGGGTATCCGGCGTGATGGTGCGCAGGGTGAAGCTCTGCCGGAGCTGCGTCATCACCTGCCAGGGCTGCGCCGCATCCGGGTTGTTCGCCAGCATCGCGGGCGACGCCCCTTGCAGCGGCAGCGTGCTCAGCACGCCGAGCACCGGCCGCGCCTGGTTCGCCAGTTCATGGATCAGCCGGGTGAGGTCGTATTCCAGGAACGCCTCGCGTTCCGGTTTTAGGAAGGCGATCGATTTCTGGTCGTCCACCAGGTTGGTGCCGGCGAGGCCGAAATAGACCTGCTCGCCCGACTGATCGAGCGGCACGCCCTGCAGCCCGTAGGCGAGGGCGCGGTCCTCGGTTTCGCTGAACGGCTCGGGGTTGAGGAATTCCAGCCGCAGCTTGCCATGGGCGAGGGCGGCGTATTGCCGCAGCATCTCCCGCACCCGGTCGGCGAGGGCGCCGTAGATGGGAACCTCGGTGCCGAGGCGCGGCGAATAGAACAGGCGGAGCGTCACCGGCTCCTTCAGGTCGCGCAGCACTGCCCGCGTGCCGGGCGAGAGGGTGTAGAGATGGCCTTGCGTGAGGTCGAGCTGCGCGGTCGGCAGCGTCTGTTCCGCGACGAGATTGACGCCGACCAGCAGCCCCAGCACCGCGACGACGCTCGCGGGTTCGATCCAGGCACGGTTGCGCATGGGCTCAGTCCGCCTTCCGTTGCTCGACGATGACCGTGTTCAGGTACAGCCAGAAGCCGATGAAGCTGACGTAGAAGATCACGTCGCGCAGGCCGATCACGCCGCGGGTGAAGGACTGGAAGCGTTCGACCAGGCTGATCCGCCGGGCGATGGTGGCAAGCACCGGCGTGCCCTGCGCGAGGAAATCCGTCACCACCGGATAGGCGGAGGCGGCGAAGACGAAGCAGGCCGCGACCCCGAGCACGAAGGCTATCACCTGGCTGCGGGTGAGGGCGGAGACGGCGGCGCCGATCGCGAGGAAGCTGCCGGAGAGCAGCAGCGCGCCGGCATAGCCGGCGACGATCATGCCGTTATCCGGGTTGCCGAGCAGGTTGACGGTGATGACGAAGGGAAAGGTCAGCGCCAAGGCGAGGGCGCAGAACCCCCAGGCGGCGAGGAATTTGCCCAGCACCGCCTCGCCCTCGCGGATCGGCAGGGTGAGCAGCAGCTCGATCGTGCCGAGCCGCCGTTCCTCCGCCCAGAGACGCATGGTCAGCGCCGGGATGAGCAGCAGGAACACCCAGGGGAGGAAGTTGAAGAAGGGCAGCAGGTCGGCCTGGTTGCGGTCGAAGAACCCGCCGAGATTGAAGGTCAGCACGCCCTGCAGCACGAGGAAGATGACGATGAACACCACCGCGACCGGCGTCGCGAAATAGGCGGCGAATTCCCGCCGCGCGATCAGCATCGTGTTGCGCATGGCTCAGGGGACGCTTTCGGTGGTGATGTGGATCTCGGCCATGGTGATGCGGCGGAACACGTCCTCCAGCCGGCCGGAGGGATGCAGCGCCTCCAGCGCCTCCGGCGTTGCGTCCGCGACGATGCGGCCGGCGGCGATGATGATGGCGCGGGTGCACACGGCATCCACCTCTTCCAGGATGTGCGTGCTGATGATGATGGCCTTCTCCGGCGCCATGCGGGCGATCAGCGCGCGCATCTCGTGCTTCTGGTTGGGGTCGAGCCCGTCGGTGGGTTCGTCCAGCACCAGCACCGGCGGGTCGTGCAGCAGCGCCTGGGCGAGGCCGACGCGGCGCTTGAAGCCCTTGGAGAGCGTCTCGATCCGCTGCTCGCGCACGCCGCCGAGTTGTGTCGCCTCGACGGCGCGCTCGATCCGCGCCCGCGCCTCGGCGCCGCGATAGCCGCGTATGCCGGCGATGAAGGCGAGGAAGGCGGCGGTGGTCATGTCCGGGTAGGTGGGCGCGCCCTCCGGCAGGAAGCCGAGGGCGCGGCGGGCGGCGATGGGATCGTCCTGCACGTTGTGGCCGCAGATCCGGGCCGTGCCGGCGGTGGGCGTCACGAAGCCGGCGAGCATGCGCATGGTCGTGGATTTGCCGGCGCCGTTCGGCCCGAGGAAGCCGAGCACCTCGCCGCGCGCGACGGTGAAGGAGAGTCCATCCACGGCGGTGAAGCCGCTGAAACGCTTGGTCAGACCCTCGATCTCGATCAGGGCAGTCAATGACGCCTCCGTCTGGCTCTGGTCCGGGTCGGGGGATTAGCCGATTTGGGGAGGGAGGCAAGGGGGCAGATAGCCGTCTCATTGTCCTCAAACTCTGTGGCGGAATCTAGTTTGCTACCCCATAATCTTTCCGTCCTCACTCTACTTTCCTACATCGAAATGAATTTTTTGTTGCAAATCGCGAGACTTTGGCGCCACGTTATGAAAAATTTGGCGGCAGCTATCCTTGCTACCCTGGTTGTTGCTGCCGCTGTGGGCGGTGGCTATGCTTGGGCGCTGCATATAGGCGATGCCCAGATTCAGGATGGTGTTGCCCGGATTCGAGCTCAGCTTGGACCTAACGGCTCGTTTTCATATAGCTCTTCAGCAGTCCACCCCTTCTCCCGGTCTGCCGATTTGGAGAAAGTGGCGCTCCGGATGTCCTCGGGAGCGCTCTTGACTGCCGACCACGTGACGCTCGTGAGCGGAGGAGGAAATAAGGTTTCTTCCCTCCACATGACGGCCGTCCGCATTGCTGGTCCGGCGGACCAGGGGGCGGCAACGGCCGCCTCATTGGACTGCGCAGGCATCATCCTGCCGATCCAGGCGCCCGGCCAACCGTTTGACCCGTCAGCGACCACTGTCAGAGATACAAAGCTCCAGGACATAGTGTTTATGATGCCGGGAGAGGCAGCGACTATCGCGGCGGCCGAAATCAAGGATTATGGCCCCGGCCGCTCGTCCTCCATCGTCGTGCAAAATTTCGCCCTGCCTTTGGCATCGGCCCGGAATATCGATAGCGTCAGCTTCGCCTCGGCCACCCTATCGGGGGTCGATGCCGCATCTGCTATCAATGCGATCCTACACGATGCCCAGCCGCCGCAGCTTTCAACGGGACCGTCCAGCCTCGAAATTAGCAATTTCTCAGCGGCGAATGGCGGTAACCGGGTCGTGTTCGTTCGGGAAATATCGGTCTCAACCACACCTTCGGTAAATGGCGCTAAGTCCGCAAGCGAATGGAAGATGGCAGGCGTCTTCATACAGCCTGCGGATGCCCAGGCCCAGGCACAACTTGCAAATCTCGGACTTCGCGAGATCCGGGGGGGGCGTAATTGGTCACGGAACCTACACGCTCTCAGGCGGCGTTCTGGATGTTTCACCAGCCGTCCAAGTTGACGGTCTTGGAAAGCTTGCTTCGGAAATCAAGCTGATACATTTTGACGCGTCCGCGCTGGAAGGCGGAACACCGACCCCGGCCGCAGTTTTGGATATGGTCAAGGAAACGCAGGTGGCTGCCATGACCTTCGACCTCACAGACCAGGGCCTGATTACCCGGGCTCTTAGTGCTCAGTCACAACGTAACGGTGTACCCGCCGATGAGCTGCGCGCCAACGTGATTGCAGCCGTGGACCGAGACGAAGCCTTGTTTCCGCGCCCAGAGGCGCGTTCAGCGGTGGCCGCGTTCATCAAGAATGGAGGAACTCTGCACATCGCTTTTGTGACGCCAGAGCCAGTGACTATTCCTGAAATGATTGGGGCTGGGCCCGCGTCCCTAGTGGGATCGCTCAGTATTTCGGCCACGCCTCCCTCATCCAATCCAGCGCCTGCTTCCAATTGAGGCAAAAGGACAGTCCAGGATGAGGTAAGAGCGCGTCTGAAAACTCCGCCTGACCGCATCACTTGGTAGCCATTCGGCTGGCCAGACTATTCCATCTTACGATGTGGGCGCGTTTCCAAACGGGTTCTCTGTTAGCCTGCCTCAAGGGTCCTAACAGCCGTCCCCCGATCAAACAACCGTAGCAACGTCCGCACCGCCCGCCCACGCTCCCCCTCCAGCTTCGGGTCCCGCTCCAGCAGCAGCGCCGCATCCCGGTTGGCGATGTTCAGCAGTCGGTCATATTCAGCCGGTTCAGCCGGGTTGGCCAACCGCCACCCCGGCTGCCCCGATTGCCGCTTCCCCAGCATATCCCCCCCGCCGCGCAGTCGAAAATCCTCATCGGCGATAACAAACCCGTCCTCGGTATCCCGCAGCAGCAGCAACCGCCGCCGCGCCGTCTCGTTCAGCCCGTCCTCGTGCAGCAACAGACAAAAACTCGCCACGGTGCCGCGCCCGACCCGGCCGCGTAACTGGTGCAACTGGGCGAGGCCGAAGCGTTCGGCGTGTTCCACCACCATCACGCTCGCCTCCGGCACATCGACGCCGACTTCCACCACCGTCGTCGCCACCAGCAGCCTTGTGCGGCCGGCGGCGAAATCGGCGAGGGCGGCGTCGCGCTTGGCGGCGTCCTGCTGCCCGTGCGCCAGCCCGACCACGGCGCCGAACCGGGCGGCGAGGGCGGCGAAGCGCGCTTCGGCGGCGGCGAGGTCGCTCACCTCGCTCTCCGCCACAAGGGGGCAGACCCAGTAGACGCGATCGCCGCGATCGAGCGCGCGGGCGATTCCCTCCAGCACCTCGTCCAGCGCCGAGAGCGAATGCAGCGTGGTGCGGATCTTCTGCCGCCCGGCCGGTTTTTCCAGCAGGCGGCTGACATCCATCTCGCCCCATTGGGTCAGCAGCAGGGTGCGCGGGATCGGCGTCGCCGTCATCACCAGCACGTCGGTGCGTGCGCCTTTGCCGCCGAGCGAGAGGCGCTGATCGACGCCGAAGCGGTGCTGCTCGTCGATCACCGCGAGCGCCAGGTCGCGGTAACTCACCGCTTCCTGGAACAGCGCATGCGTGCCGACGACGATGGGGATGCGCCCCGCCTGGAGTCCGAGCAGCACGTTGCGCCGCGTGACGCCTTTCACCGAGCCGGTGAGGAGCGCGACCGGCACCGGCAGGAGCTTGGAAAGGGTGCGGTGATGCTGCCGCGCCAGCACCTCGGTGGGCGCCATCAGCGCCGCCTGCGCCCCGGCCTCCACCGCGCGCAGCATGGCGAGCGCCGCCACCAGCGTCTTGCCGGAGCCGACATCGCCTTGCAGCAGCCGCAGCATGCGCCGCGGTGCCGCCATGTCGGCGTCGATCTCGGCCAGCGCCGTCTCCTGCGACGCGGTGAGCGGCAGGCCGAACCGCTCCAGCGCCACCGCGCGCAGGCTGCCGTCGCCGGTCAGCGCGCGGCCCGGCCGGTGGCGCTCGCGCGCGCGCACCCAGGCCATCGCCACCTGATGCGCGAGCAGCTCGTCATAGGCGAGGCGGTCGCGCGGCGCGCGGTCCGGCGGCTCGGCCGGAGCCTGCACGGCCCGCAGCGACTCGGCGAAGCCGGGCCATTTTTCCCGCCGCAGCAGGGCCGCGTCATGCCATTCCGGCAGGTCAGGCAGGCATTCCAGCGCGCGGGCCATGGCGGCGCGGAGCTGGCTCGGGAACAGCCCGCCGGTGAGCGGCCAGACCGGCTCCAGCGCGGGGATCAGCTCCGGCCGGTCCGCCGGCACCAGATGGTCCGGATGCGCCATTTGCAGCCGCTCGCCGTAGCGGTCGAGCTTGCCGGAGACGAGCAGGCGGGAGCCGGGCGGCATCGGCCGCATGCGGGCATGCTTGAAGAAGACCAGCTCGGCCGCGTCGCCGGCCGCGTCCCGCACGATCACGCGCCAGGGCTGGCGGGGGTTGGCCGGCTGCTCGTGCCGGACCACCTCCACCTCCAGCGTCACCACCTGGCCCGGCCGTGCCTCCCGCAACAAGGGGCGGGCACGGCGGTCGATATAGGATTCGGGCAGATGGAACAGCAGGTCGCGGACCAGCAAGCCGCCGGCGACGCGCTCGATCTTGGCTGCCAGTTCGGGGCCGACGCCGTGCAGCGTGGTCAGCGGCGCGAGGAGGGGGGCGAGGTGGTCTTGGGTCACGGGCTGGCACTATATCGTTCCCCCGCTATATGACAGGCGCGCCATGGACGAAACCTCACCCTCATCCGCCCAAGCCCCGCTGCCCGATGTGCTGGATGCCCGGCGGCGGCGGCTCCTGTTCCGCGCCAACCATCGCGGCACGCATGAGAACGACCTGCTGGTCGGCCTCTACGTCCAATCGCGGATCGCCAGTTTCACCGATGCGGAGCTGGACGCGCTGGAGGAAGTGCTGGAGTTGCCGGACGTGGAACTCGCCGACTGGCTGACCGGCCGCAAGCCGATCCCGCCCGAGGTGGACACGCCGATGCTCCGCGCCATCCAGCAAGCGGCCCAGGAGCGCGCGGAGCGGCGGCGTTGAGCGTCCTGCCCGTCTTCGGCGCGCCGGAAGGCTATGATGCGCTGTTGCTGCTCCGCCGGCAGGCGGAGCACCCGGGGGACATCCTGCATGTCGCCCGGGACGATACCCGTCTGGCCCGGCTCGCCGAGACGCTGGCCTTTTTCGCGCCCGAGGTGGAGGTGCTACGCATCCCCGCCTGGGATTGCCTGCCGTATGACCGCGTTTCCCCCAACCCCGCCATCATCTCCGAGCGCATCGCGGCGCTGACCCGGCTGCTGGAGCCGGCGGGCGAGGGGCGCATCGTGCTGACCACGGCCAACGCCCTGACCCAGCGTGTGCCGCCGCGCGCCGCCTTCCGTGGCGCCACCCTGGCGCTGAAGGCAGGCGGCTCGGTGCGGCCGGAGGAACTGACCGCCTTCCTCGAAGCCAATGGCTATGGCCGCGCCGACACGGTGATGGAGCCGGGCGAATACGCCATGCGCGGTGGCATCATCGACATCTTCCCCGCGGGCGAGACCGACCCGGTGCGGCTCGACCTGTTCGGCGATACGATCGAGAGCCTGCGCCGCTTCGACGCCGCGAGCCAGCGCAGCACCGAGACGCTGGCCGGGCTCGCGCTGCGCCCGGTCTCCGAGGTGCCGCTGAGCCGGGAGGCGATCGCCCATTTCCGCACCTTCTGGCGCGAGTTGTTCGGCCCCGCCGCCGCCGAGGACCCGATCTACCAGGGCATCTCCGACGGGCGCCGCCAGCCCGGCATGGAGCACTGGCTGCCGCTGTTCCATCCGGAGATGGAACTCCTGACCGACTACCTGGATAATCCGGCGATCAGCCTGGACCATCAGGTGGAGGCGGTGCTGGATGCCCGCTTCGAGATGATCGCCGATCATTACGAGGCGCGGCGCGGCGTCCGTCCACCGGGCGAGGTGCCGTACCGGCCGCTGCCGCCCGAGCGCCTCTATCTCGACCAGGCCGGTCTCGACGCCTTGTTCGCCGCGCGGGCGGAGGCGGGCGCGCCACCGGTCGGCTTCACCGCCTCCGCGCGGCCGGATGGCGCCGCCGGCATCGATGCCGGCGGGCGGCCGGGGGTGATCTTCACCGAGGCGGGCACCGCCGCCACCGGCAGCGTGTTCCAGCAGCTCAGCGCCCAGGCCGCCACCTGGGAAGGGCAGAAGCGGCGCCCTCTGATCGCCGCCTGGACCCGGGGCTCGCGCGAGCGGATCGCCGCCCTGTTGCGGGAGAACGGGCTGCGCGCGCATGTCGCCGAGGATTGGCGGGCGGCGCGGGATCTGCCGCGCGGCGTGATCGGCCTCGTCACGCTCGGGCTGGAGCGCGGTTTCGTCGCCGATGATTTCGCCTTCGTCGGTGAGCAGGACCTGCTCGGCGAGCGCATCAGCCGGCCGCCGCGCAAGCGCAAGCGGGCCGACCAGTTCATCGCCGAGGCGACCGAGATCGCCGAGGGCGACCTCGTCGTGCACCAGGAATACGGCATCGGCCGCTATGACGGCCTCGCGACGCTGACCGTCGGCGAGGCGCCGCATGACTGCCTGCGCCTGATCTATGACGGCGGGGAAAAACTCTTCCTGCCGGTCGAGAACATCGAGCTGCTCTCGCGCTTCGGCAGCGAGACGCAGGGTGTGGCGCTCGACAAGCTCGGCGGCGCCGGCTGGCAGACGCGGAAAGCGCGGATGAAGCAGCGCATCCGCGACATGGCGGGCGAGCTGATCCGCATTGCCGCCGCGCGGCGGCTGCGCGAGGCGTCGATGATGGCGCCGCCGGAAGGCGCCTGGGACGAGTTCGCCGCTCGCTTCCCCTTCGCCGAGACCGAGGACCAGTCGCGCGCGATCGCCGATGTGCTGGAGGATCTCGCCTCCGGCCGGCCGATGGACCGGCTGATCTGCGGCGATGTCGGCTTCGGCAAGACCGAGGTGGCGCTGCGTGCCGCCTTCGTCGCCGCCATGTCGGGGGCGCAGGTCGCGGTGGTGGTGCCGACGACGCTGCTCGCGCGGCAGCATTTCCGCACCTTCTCCGCCCGCTTCGCCGGGCTGCCGGTCAAGGTGACGCAGCTCTCCCGCATGGTGACGGCCAAGGAGGCGGCGGAGGTCCGGCGCGGCCTCGCCGATGGTTCGGTCAATATCGTTGTCGGCACGCATGCGCTGCTCGCCAAGGGCATCGAGTTCGCTGATCTCGGCCTGCTGATCGTCGATGAGGAGCAGCATTTCGGCGTCGCGGCGAAGGAGAAGCTGAAGGCGCTGAAGGCCGATGTGCATGTGCTGACGCTGACGGCGACGCCGATCCCGCGCACGCTGCAACTCGCGCTGACCGGCGTGCGGGAGATGAGCCTGATCGCGACGCCGCCGGCCGATCGGCTGGCGGTACGCACCTTCATCATGCCGTTCGACCATGTGGTGATCCGGGAGGCGGTCCAGCGCGAGCGGTTCCGGGGCGGGCAGATCTTCTGCGTGGTGCCGCGCATCGAGGATATGGACAAGATGGCCGAGCGCCTGCGGGAGATCGTGCCCGAGGCGCGCACCGTGCAGGCGCATGGCCGGCTGGCGGCCTCCGAACTCGAACGGGTGATGACCGAGTTCGCCGACGGCAAATACGAGATCCTGCTCTCGACCAACATCGTCGAGAGCGGGCTGGATATGCCGGCGGTCAACACGCTGATCATCCATCGCGCGGACCTGTTCGGTCTCGGCCAGCTCTATCAGCTGCGCGGCCGGGTCGGGCGCGGCAAGTTGCGCGGGTACGCCTATCTGACCTGGCCGCCGACGCATAAGCTCTCCGTCGCCGCCGAGAAGCGGCTGACCGTGATGCAGACGCTGGATACGCTCGGCGCCGGCTTCACCCTGGCCAGCCACGACCTCGACATACGCGGCGCCGGCAATTTGCTCGGTGACGAGCAATCCGGCCATATCCGTGAGGTCGGCATCGAGCTGTATCAGCAGATGCTGGAAGACGCGGTGGCCGAGATGCGGGCGGAGAAGGGGCGGCGCCGGGCCGAGGACCGGGACTGGACGCCAAATATCTCGCTCGGCCTGCCGGTGCTGATCCCCGAGACCTATGTGCGCGACCTGCCGGTGCGGCTCGGCCTGTATCGCCGGATCGGCGCCCTGACATCGGATGCCGAGACCGAGGCGATGGCGGCGGAGCTGGTGGACCGGTTCGGGCCGCTGCCGGAGGAGGTGGATAATCTGCTACAGGTGGTGACGCTCAAGCGCCTGTGCCGCGAGGCCGGGGTGGAGAAGGTGGAGGCCGGGCCGAAGGGCATGGTGCTGCAATTCCGCGGCAATGCCTTCAGCAATCCGGCGGGGCTCGTCACCTGGCTCGCCGCACGCAAGACCAACGCGGTCCGGCTGCGGCCGGACCACAAGCTGGCGCTCGTGCGGGAAATGACGGTCGCGGAGCGGGTGAAGACGGCGCGCGACCTACTGATCAACCTCAACCGGATCGCGCAGCAGGCGAGGGCGGCCTGAATGTCGTCGTTCCGTTCTCCGGCTTGATAAATCCCTGGGCACACCAAAGATCCGGTGTGGCCGCTTGCCCCCGCGCCCAGGCGGGAACCGCATCATGTGCCGTGCGCGCCCGGAACCGGCTTGCCGGGAGCAGGGCCGCATGCCCAGTATTCGGCCAAACGAAGGATATCCCCCTATGCGGCTTGCGTCGTTTCGCGCCCTCGCTCTTGCCACCTGCCTCTGCCTTCCGGCCGCCGTTCCGTTCATCCCCGTTCCGGCGCAGGCCCATGGCGCGCCGGACAGCTTCGCCGACCTCGTGCAGAAGCTGCAGCCCGCGGTCGTGAATATCTCCTCCACGACCAATGTGCAGGCGAGCGCGCAGACGCCCGACATACCCGGCCTGCCTCCCGGCTCGCCCTTCGAGCAGTTCTTCAAGGACTTCCTGAACCGCCACAAGGACATGAATCCGGGCGATGGCCAGGACGGCGATAGCGGCGACCAGAGCGACAATTCACCCGCGCCGCGCCGGATGCAGAGTCTCGGCTCCGGCTTCATCGTCGATCCGTCCGGCATCGTCGTAACCAACAACCACGTCATCGACGGCGCCGACGAGGTCACCGTGACCTTGCAGGACAATACGATCCTCAAGGCGACGGTGCTCGGGCACGATGACCGCACCGATCTCGCCGTGCTGAAGGTGAAGCCGGACAAGCCGCTTCCCTCCGTGACCTTCGGCGACAGCGATGCCTCCCGCGTCGGCGACTGGGTGCTCGCGATCGGCAATCCGTTCGGCCTGGGCGGCTCGGTGACGGCCGGCATCGTCAGCGCCCGGGGGCGTGACATCCGTCAGGGGCCGTATGACGATTTCCTCCAGACCGACGCCGCCATCAACCGCGGCAATTCAGGCGGCCCGCTGTTCAACATGAATGGCGAGGTGATCGGTGTGAACACGGCGATCTATTCGCCCTCCGGCGGTTCCATCGGCATCGGCTTCGCCATTCCCGCGAACATGGCGAAACTGGTGGTCGATCAGCTGGAGCATTACGGCCACCCGCGGCGTGGCTGGCTCGGCGTGCGCATCCAGGAGATGACGCCGGACATCGCCGAGAGCCTCGGCCTGCATGAGGCGGACGGCGCCATGGTCGCGGGCGTCAATGACGACGGCCCGGCGCAGAAGGCGCATATCCAGAACGGCGATGTGATCCTGAGCTTCAACAACCAGACGGTGAAGGAGATGCGCAATTTGCCGCGCATCGTCGCCGAAACCGCGATCGACCACGCGGTGCCGGTCGTCGTCTGGCGGGACGGCAAGCAGCAGACCCTCACCGTCACCGTGGCCGAGCAGCCGGACGACCAGCCGCAGGCCCAGGCGGCGAAGCCCGTGGCACCGAAGGCGAACCCGAGCGCGGATCTCGCCGGCCTTGGCCTCAAAGTGATGCCGATCACAGACGAGGCGCGGCAGAAATACCAGATCAGCGCTGACCAGAAGGGCGTTCTGGTCAGCGTCGTCGCGGCGAGCAGCCCTGCCGCCTCACGCGGCATCAAGGCGGGCGATGTGATCGTGGAGGTGCAGCAGAAGCCGGTGAACACGCCCGTCCAGGTGCAGCAGCGCCTCGCTGAACTGCGCCGGCAGGAGCGGAAGGCGGTGCTGCTGCTCATCCAGGGCCAGGACGGCCTGCGCTGGGTGCCGCTGCCGCTCGAGCACCAGCCCGGTTAGGGCGCTGCTGATACCAATCGCCGTAAGTCTTGAGCGATCGAGAAAAAGGCCAGGGCTCTGCCCTGAACCCGCTGGAGGCAGCGCCCCCAGACCCGCACAAGTTTTAGAATCGTTCACGAAATCGGGTCTGGGGCCTCAAGGCCCCAGCGGGGTGCGGGGCAGGGCCCCGCTTCCTGGTATGTCCGATCGGGCAGCATGCTCAATGCCACGGCGCGTTTTCGCCCCGCGGCGCGGCTGGCGCGCGCCATCCTGATCGTTCCCCGCCATCGTCCATTCCGGCATCGGCCTGGTACGGACTTTGCTTATAAAGCACAAATCATTCGCCTGACACAAATGCCGGAGCTGACGGCTCGGATGCACAGGCGGCGAGTGGATAGGCTTTTCAAGGAGAGTCTTCATGTCCGGCAAGCGCCAGGGTGGGTGGCAATGACCCACGAGCCTATCAATCCGCATGAAATCGCCGATGACGTGCGCGTGCTCCACAGCATGGGTTACGCGCAGGAACTGGCGCGCAACATGCGCGGCTTCTCGAATTTCGCGGTTTCCTTTTCGATCATCTGCATCCTGGCGGGCGGCATCACGTCCTTCCAGCTCGGTTACAGCGCGCTCGGCGGCTTCGGCGTCGCCATTGGCTGGATCGTCGGTGCCGTTTTCGCGTTCATCGTCGCCTGCTCGATGGGGCAGATCGCCTCCGCCTACCCGACGGCGGGCGGCCTCTATCACTGGGCGTCCATTCTCGGCGGCCGCGGCTGGGGCTGGGCGACGGCCTGGATCAACCTCCTCGGCCTGATCTTCGTCATCGCCTCGGTGAATGTCGGCGTCTACACCCTGTTCACCCAGCTCATCCTGACCAACATCGCGCATCTCGATGTCTCGTCCTGGGGGCTGACGCAGCAGGCGATCGGCGTCGCGATCATCGCGGCGACGCAGGCGCTGTTCAACCATTTCGGCATTCGCCTCACCACCAGGCTCACCGATTTCTCCGGCTACCTGATCCTGGTGACCGCGCTGGTGCTGACGCTGGTGATGCTCTGGGCCGTCCCGCATTTTGATGTCAGCCGGCTGGTCGCCGCGGTGAACTACACCGGCGATGCCGGCGGCGGGGTGTTTCCCCGCTCCGAGAGCATGATCTATGCCTTCGCCCTGGCGCTGATCCTGCCGCTCTACACCATCACCGGCTTCGACGGCTCGGCGCATATCGCCGAGGAAACCATCGATGCCCGCAACGCCGTGCCGCGCAGCATGATCAACGCGGTGGTGATCTCCGCCCTGTTCGGCTTCGTCATGGTCTGCTCCTTCGTGCTCGCCATGCCTAATCCGGCGGCGGCGGCGAAGGACGGGGCGAACGCGTTCTTCAACCTGCTCGCCAATCTCGCCGTGCCGCTCTGGCTGAAGGATGCGCTCTACGTCGCCATCGTGCTCGCGAACTATCTCTGCGCGCTCGCGGCGGTGACCTCCACCTCGCGCATGGTGTTCGCCTTCGCGCGTGACGGCGGGCTGCCGGCCTCGCATTTCCTGCGCCATGTGAGCCCGGTCTGGCGCACGCCGGTCTATTCGATCTGGCTGGTGGCGGTGCTCTCCTCCGCGGTGACGCTTTATTCCTCGGCCTTCGCCGCGCTGGCGGCGGGCTGCGCGGTGTTCCTCTACATCTCCTACTCCATGCCGATCGCGGCCGGCATCTTCGCCGAGGGCAAGTCCTGGACTGAGTTCGGGCCGTTCCGGCTCGGGGTGCTGTCCAAGCCCTTCGCCGTGATCACCACGCTCGGCACCGTCGTGCTGCTCTGGATCGGCACCCGGCCGCCCAACGACATCCTCGACAATTACGCGCTCGGCACGCTGGCGTTGCTGATCGTCGGCTGGTTCCTGATCGCGCGCACCCGGTTCGCCGGGCCGCCGATCGGTAAGGAGATCGCCGCCCGGCGGGCGGAAATCATCGCCGAGGAAGCGCTGGTGGGTGAGCCCTCGCACGGAGGCTGAGCCGCGACGGGGCAGGGGGCGTGTGCTCCCTGCGCCTGCTAAACCATGATCGGATCAGGTTGACTGATACGATCATGGTTTAACGCCTTGTTTCGAGAGCGCGATTCACGCTTTCCGACTGTTAGCCTCAAGCGATCGCGCTCTACAGGCAAACGAAACGGGGTCTGGGGCCGTTGGCCCCAGCGGGGTCGAGGGGCGGAGCCCCTCGCCTTATGCCGTCCGGTTCGGTGATCAATCGCCGTGGAAGGCGCTGGCCGGATAGCCCTGGGCGAAGAGCAGCGCCCGCAGATCCGCGTAATCCACCCGGTTCGTCGCCTCCGCCGCCACCACGGGCTTGGCATGATAGGCGATGCCGAGCCCCGCTTCCCGCAGCATGGCGAGATCGTTCGCCCCGTCGCCGACCGCGAGCGTGTCGATGCGCCGCAGGCCGCGCCCGGCGGCCAGGCGGAGCAGGGCGGCGCGCTTGGCGTCCCGGTCCAGGATCGGCTCGCCGACCGCGCCGGTCAGTACCCCCGCCTCGTGCAGCAACTCGTTGGCATGGTGCGCGTCGAAGCCGCACAGCGCCGCCACCCGTTCGGTGAAGAAGGTGAAGCCGCCGGAGACCAGGGCGGTCGTTGCCCCGTTTGCCCGCATCGTCGCCACCAGCTCGCGCGCGCCGGGCATCAGCGAGACCTTGGTCCAGGTCCGCTCCAGCGCGTCCAGGGTCAGGCCCCGGAGCATCAGCACGCGCTCGCGCAGGGCGGTGGGGAAATCGATCTCGCCGTTCATGCTGCGCCGGGTGATCTCGGCGACGACATCCTTGAGCCCGGCCTCGGCGGCCAGCTCGTCCAGCGTCTCGCTGGTGACGATCGTGCTGTCCATGTCGGCGACAAGCAGGGCCTTGCGCCGGAAGCGGGCCCGGGTGATCAGAACGTCCACCGGGGCCCCCTCCAGCGCCGCGCGGGCGGCTTGTAGGTCGGGCGCGTCATCGCAAGGTATGTCGGCGGCCTCGCCGGGGGAGAGTTCCACCGGCGTGCGGCCGCGCAGGGCGTCGCGGACTCGGTTCACCTGGGCCGAGGTGAGGCTCGTGGCTTCCCGGGCGGCAACGAGGGTCAGGACATAGCTCATGGCAGAGGGGATGGCAGGAGCGGACGCCGTCGGCAAGACGGATGATAGGCCGTTGGCCCTGATCGTGGCCGGCCCGACCTGCAGCGGCAAGTCGGCGCTGGCGCTCGGGCTGGCGGAGCGGTTCGGCGGCACCGTCATCAATGCCGACGCCATGCAGATGTATCAGGAATTGCGGGTGCTGACCGCGCGCCCTTCGCCCGCGGACGAGGCGCGCGTACCGCATATGCTGTACGGCGTGCTGCCCGCCGCCGAGGCGGGGAACGTCGCCGGGTGGCGGGACGCGGCGCTCTCGGCCATGGCGGCGGCGCGCGCCGCCGGCCGCCTGCCGATCCTCTGCGGCGGCACCGGCCTCTATTTCGCCGCGCTGACGGAGGGCCTCGCCGATATCCCGGACCCGGGCCCCGCTGCCCGCGCCGAGGGCCGCGCGTTGCTGGAGGAGATCGGCCCGGCCGCCCTGCATGCGCGCCTCGCCGCCGTGGATCCGGTGACCGCTTCGGGGCTGCGCCTGAGCGACAGCCAGCGTATCGCCCGCGCCTGGGAGGTCTGGCGCGGCACCGGCAAGGGGCTGAAGGCGTGGCAGGAAGAGGCGCGGCCGGAGCCGGCGCCCTGGCGCTTCGCCGCCATCCTGCTCGATCCGTCCCGCGCGGCGTTGCGGGAATCCATTGCCGCCCGTTTCGACATCATGCTGGAAGAGGGCGCGCTGGAGGAGGTGCGGGCGTTGCTGCGGCGGGATCTGGATCCGGCGCTGCCCGCGATGCGGGCGCATGGCGTGCCGGAACTCGCCGCCTGTCTGCGGGGCGAGATCCCGCTGGCCGAGGCGGCGCGGCGCGCGCGGCTGGTCACGGGGCAGTACACGAAGCGGCAGGCGACCTGGTTCCGCCACCGCGTGCTGGCGCCGTCGGAGCGGACTTACAACATTCGTGCCCGGATAACCTCTTTTGAGCAATTTTCAGAAAGAGAAAGGGCGGGTGTTCTGAATTTTATTGAAAGTGCGGGTTGACGCCGCGTGGCGCCGGCGCGTAAAGCCTGCGCCCTGAGAAAGGAACCGACATGAGCCTGAAACCCGAAGAAACCGACCAACCCGGCGCGGAGGTGCTGCTGCGTGCCCTCAAGGAGCAGGGCGTCGAGGTTATCTTCGGCTATCCTGGCGGTGCGGTCCTACCGATTTATGACGCGTTGTTCCAGCAGAACGCCATCCGCCACATCCTGGTGCGGCATGAGCAGGCGGCGGTGCACGCCGCCGAGGGCTATGCGCGCAGCACCGGCAAGGTAGGCGTGGTGCTGGTGACGAGCGGTCCGGGCGCCACCAACGCGGTGACCGGCCTCGTCGATGCGCTGATGGACAGCATCCCCATCGTCTGCCTCACCGGGCAGGTGCCGACGCATCTGATCGGCAACGACGCCTTCCAGGAAGCGGACACGACCGGCATCACCCGTCCGGCGACCAAGCACAACTACCTGGTCAAGCGCTCCGAGGAGCTGGCCCGCGTGGTGCACGAGGCGTTCTACGTCGCGCGTAGCGGCCGCCCGGGGCCGGTGGTGGTCGATCTGCCGAAGGACATCCTGATCGCGCCCGCGCCGTATCAGGGGCCGGGCAACGGGCCGCACCGGAGCTACCGCCCGGTCACGGAACCGGCGCAGGATCCGATCGACCGCGCCGTCGCGGCGCTCAAGCGGGCGAAGCGGCCGATGGTCTATGCCGGCGGCGGCGTGATCAATTCCGGTCCCGAGGCCTCGGCGCTGCTGACCGAGTTCGTGCGCATGACCGGGTTCCCGTGCACCACCACGCTGATGGGGCTCGGCGCCTTCCCCGGCACCGATCCGCAATTCGTCGGCATGCTCGGGATGCATGGCACCTACGAGGCCAATTGGGCCATGCACGATTGCGACGTGCTGCTCAATATCGGCGCCCGCTTCGACGACCGGGTGACCGGGCGGCTCGACGCGTTCTGCCCCGGCGCGCTGAAGATCCATGCCGATATCGATCCGGCCAACATCAACAAGAACGTGGCCGTGGACATTCCTATCGTCGGCGATGCCGGCAAGGTGCTCGCGGCGCTGCGCGCGGCCTGGAAGCGCGACACGACGGAGCCGGACCGGCACGCCCTCGCCGAATGGTGGCGGCAGATCGATGGCTGGCGCGAGGTGGACAGCCTGCGCTTCACCCAGGACATGACTCCCGGCGCGATCATCAAGCCGCAATACGCCATCAGGCGACTCTACGATCTGTGCCGCGAGAGCGGTCGTGACACCTTCATCACGACCGAGGTCGGCCAGCACCAGATGTGGGCGGCACAGCATTTCCGCTTCGACCGGCCGAATCACTGGATGACGAGCGGCGGTCTCGGCACGATGGGCTACGGCCTGCCGGCGGCGATGGGCACGCAGGTCGCGCATCCGGACGGGCTGGTCATCGACATTGCCGGCGAGGCCAGCATCCTGATGAACATTCAGGAGATGAGCACGCTCGCGCAGTATCGCCTGCCGGTGAAGGTGTTCATCCTCAACAACCAGTACATGGGCATGGTGCGCCAGTGGCAGGAATTGCTGCACGGCTCGCGCTATTCCGAGAGCTACAGCGCCGCCCTGCCGGATTTCGTGAAGCTGGCGGCGGCGTTCCATGGCACCGGCCTGCGCGCCGAGTCGGTCGATGACCTGGATGACGTGATCCGTCGCATGCTGGAGACGGACGGCCCGGTGATCGCCGACATCGCCGTGGATCAGAAGGAGAATTGCTATCCGATGATCCCGAGCGGTGCCGCGCATAACGAGATGCTGCTGGGGCCCGAGCACGCGGCGCGTGCGGTCGGCGTCACCGATGAAGGCATGATGCTGGTCTGATCCCGGGGCAAAGAACGAATCCGATGCCGATCAAGGAACTTCCCTATCAGAGCGCCACGATCTCGGTGCTCGTGGATAACGAATCGGGCGTGCTGGCGCGGGTCATCGGCCTGTTCTCCGGCCGTGGCTACAATATCGACAGCCTGACCGTGGCGCCGGTGGAGGATGGGCGCGGCCGCAGCCGCATCAACATCGTCACCTCCGGCACGCCGATGGTGATCGAGCAGATCAAGGCGCAGCTCGACCGGCTGGTGCCGGTGCACCGGGTTTCCGACCTGACGAAGGAAGGGCCGCACATCGCGCGCGAGATGGCGCTGATCAAGGTGGTCGGCACCGGCGAAAACCGGGTGGAGGCGCTGCGCATCGCCGATGCCTTCCGCGCCCGCGTGATCGACGCGACGCGGGAGAGCTTCGTGTTCGAGCTGACGGGCGCCACCGACAAGCTGGATGCGTTCCTGGACCTGATGCGTCCCCTGGGGCTTGCCGAGGTCTCCCGCACCGGCATCGCCGCCATCGCCCGCGGCACCCGCACGCTGATCTGACCACGCTGATCTGACACCAGGGCGTGGGCCATCCGGCCCGCGCGATATGGCAAGGCACATGGGACCTGATCGGCGCTTCCCCCCGCGCCGATCAGGCTCTAAGGGGTTGCCCAAAGGGCTGTGCCCTTGGGTGGGGTCACGGGGCGGCGCCCCTGGCCTTTACGGATAATGGAAAGGTAAGAGAGCCATGCGCGTCTATTATGATCGCGACGCCGACGTGAACCTGATCAAGGGCAAGAAGGTCGCCATCATCGGTTATGGCAGCCAGGGGCATGCGCACGCGAACAACCTGAAGGACAGCGGCCTCACGGAGCTGGCCATCGGTCTGCGCAAGGGCTCCGCGGCCGTGGCCAAGGCGGAAGCGGCCGGTCTGCGCGTGATGGATCCGGCCGAGGCCGCGCGCTGGGCGGATGTGGTGATGGTGCTGACCCCGGATGAGGGGCAGTCCGACCTCTATCGCGATCATCTCGGGCCGAACCTGAAGCAGGGCGCCGCCATTGCCTTCGCGCATGGCCTCTCCGTCCATTTCAACCTGATCGATCCGCGCCCGGATCTCGACGTGTTCATGATCGCGCCGAAGGGCCCCGGCCACACGGTGCGCAGCGAATACCAGCGCGGCGGTGGCGTGCCTTGCCTGGTCGCGGTGGCGCAGAACCCGTCGGGCAATGCGCTCGAGATCGCGCTCTCCTATGCCAGCGCCATTGGCGGCGGCCGCGCCGGCATCATCGAGACGACGTTCAAGGAAGAATGCGAGACCGACCTGTTCGGCGAGCAGGCGGTGCTGTGCGGTGGCCTGGTCGAGCTGATCAAGGCCGGGTTCGAGACGCTGGTCGAGGCGGGCTATGCGCCGGAGATGGCGTATTTCGAGTGCCTGCACGAGGTGAAGCTGATCGTGGACCTGATCTACGAGGGCGGCATCGCGAACATGAACTACTCGATCAGCAACACCGCTGAGTACGGCGAGTATGTCACCGGCCCGCGCATCATCACCCCCGAGACGAAGGCGGAGATGAAGCGCGTGCTGACCGACATCCAGACCGGCCGCTTCACCCGCGACTGGATGCTCGAGAACAAGGTGAACCAGGCGAGCTTCCGCGCCATCCGTCGCCGCAACAGCGAGCATCCGATCGAGCAGGTCGGTGAGCGGCTGCGCGCGATGATGCCGTGGATCGCCAAGAGCAAGCTCGTCGATAAGTCCCGGAACTGATACGGGGGCGCAAGCGCTCACGTTCGGCCGGGGATTTCCGCCTTTGGCCGAATGAATTTTCGGTAAAGAAGGGCCAGCAGCCGGACCGGTTGCTGGCCCTTTCCATTGGGGCCGCCATGGCCGCGGGCTGGCCCTTTCATTACACAAAGAATAGCTGACAGAACGGCCACTTCATATGTAACGGTTGGCGACGCAACGTGGCGCCCCCGTCTTGCTCCAACTGGCCGGCCGTCGCGGCGCGTTCCGCGCTGAAACACGAATTCCCAAGGAGACGTTATGTCGAAGTTCTCTCTGCTGGGTGCCGCCCTGGCCGCCACTCTGGCCGTGACCCCGGTGTTCGCTCAGACCGCCGCTCCGGAAGCCGCTGCTCCGGCTGCTCCGGCCGCTGCTGCTCCGGCCGCCGCTCCGGAAGCCGCCGCTCCGGCGCCCACCAAGCA